>CAYZOZ010000011.1:0-25936 GCA_964480295.1 uncultured Phascolarctobacterium sp. | reverse complement strand
GGAGAGATAATCTATGTTAAAGAAAATTTTTGTTAGTGCGATATTACTTCTGGCGATTTTAAGCTTCGTGGTATCGCTGCTAAAGGGAAATAACAATGAGAAGTCCGTCAGCATTCCCGACCGTGTGGCGGTCATCAATATCGAAGGGACGATCGAAAGTGGTAATGATACGCGTGACAGCCTGCTGAGCAACGCGAGCGGCGTTACCAGCGGCAGCGTTATGAAGCAGATTCGCGAGGCGGCGGCGGACGATAGCGTGAAGGCTTTGGTGCTGCGTATAGACAGCAGTGGCGGCAGTGCGACGGCGGCGGAGGAAATCGCGCGCGAGCTGCTGCGTTTTAAGGAAAAGGCGAAAAAGCCGATCGTCGCGACTATGGGCAATACGGGCGCGAGTGCCGCCTATTGGATCGCGGCCTGCGCCAGCGATAAGGTCTATGCCAATTCGACGACGCTGACCGGTAGTATCGGTGTGTATATGCCGTATATGAATACCGAGGAGCTGTTTAAGAAGATCGGTATTACCAGCGACAAGATTAAGAGCGGCCCGTATAAGGATATTTTAAGCAATGATCGCCCGATGACACCTGAGGAAAAGGTGATCCTGCAAAACATTGTTGATGAAATCTATGACGAGTTCGTGGACGCGGTGGCTTCCGGCAGGCATATGGATGCTGGCAGGGTGCGCGAGATCGCGGACGGTCGCGTGTACACCGGTCGTCAGGCGAAAAATCTGGGCTTGGTGGATGAGCTGGGCGATTATTATGACGCTTTAGCAGCTGCCGGCGAGCTGGCTTCGATTAAGCCTGATAAGGACGGTCTGCCTCCCGTTAAGGAGAAGGAAAGGCTTCAGCCCTGGGAGTATCTTTTGAGCGCGCAGCTGGCCAACGTCGTGAAGGGTGAGCTGGCGCAGCAGCTTTCGGGTAAGCTTGCGCCCAACGGCGAGCTGCGGAATCTGACGAGGTGATGAGCGATGCGGCGCAAAACCTTTGATGTGCTTTTCGAGCCTGGTGCGGGCTTGGCGGCCTTAGTTAAGCAGCCCTGCCTGTGGCGGAGCGCGTTCTATTTTACGCTTAGCGTGGGCTTTTTCACGGGCGTGGTGACGAACAGCTGGCTCCTTGATTGGCCGCTGACGGTGCGCTTGGCGATTTGCGTTTGCACGGTGCTGGTGGCGGCGACGGCGCTGTCGCTTTACGGCTTCCTTTTGCACGGCATCATGGAAACCTTCGGCGCGCTGGCAGGCGATCCTGTGGGGCTGATCTGCCTTTTGGGCTATACGACGCTGCCGTTTTTGCTATTGACTCCCGGCGCGCTTTTGGCAGGCAAGCTGGGCTGGGGCGGCCTGCCGCTTTTAGGGGCGGTGTTCCTCGTGGGCGTGCTGTGGATGCTTTATCTTTTGGTGCGTACTCTGGAGGCAGTGTATTTGGTCGACGGGTTGCGCGCCATGGTGACGCTTTTGTTCAGCCTGCTCCTGCTTTATATCGTTTTCGTGCTGCCCTGGCAGATCGGTGTGAAGCTGCTGCTGCTTAGCCTTTGAGCGTGCGATATGGGGGCTTGCCTTTACAAGAGCGTTTTGCGGACGGGCGGGCTTGCAATATTAAGCAGTCTGTTTAGTTATTGTAGCGTAAGATGAGAGAAGTTTGCTTGACAGCTACGCTGTCGGTAAAGTATAATGGAAAAAGGCTGTGGGTGGCTTGAGCCCATAGCCTTAAACGTGCGAGTGTGGCGGAACTGGCAGACGCACTAGACTTAGGATCTAGCGCCTTTCGGCGTGCAGGTTCGATTCCTGTCACTCGCACCAAAATAAAAAAATATGGATTCGCTAGGGGGGCAGCGCCCGACGCTGCTGAGAGGAGAATTCCGACCCTTTGAACCTGAGGCGGTTAGTACCGATGTAGGAAAGCGTATTTCTGAGCAAGTAAGCTGTCACAGGTTTTGTGACGGCTTTTTTTATTGCGTTTAATTAAGGAGGAGATTTTATGGCAACACAAATGCAGCTGGCAAGACAGGGCATCATCACCGAGGCAATGAAAATAGTAGCCGAGCAGGAGCAGGTAACGCCCGAGTTTATCCGTGCTGGCGTTGCGGAGGGCAAAATTGCCATTCCCTGCAATATTAATCATAAAAATATCGTTCCTCGTGGCGTTGGACAGGGGTTGAAGGTTAAGGTGAACGCCAATATCGGCACGTCCTCCAGCTACCCCGATCCAGAGCCGGAGCTGCAAAAGCTGGCTGCCGCTATCGAGGCGGGTGCGGACGCGGTCATGGATCTGTCCACGGGCGATAATATTAGCGCCTCCCGTAAGGCGATCATTGCCGCTTCGAGCGTCATGGTCGGCACGGTGCCGATGTATCAGGTAACCGTGGAAACGATTCTGAAGCGTGGCGCGGTCGTGGAGATGACTAAGGAGGACATTTTCGAGGTTATTCGCCAGCAGGCTGCCGATGGCGCGGATTTTATGACGATTCACTGTGGCATCAACAAGAACGTCCTCAAGGCGCTTTTAGACGAGGGCAGGGAGATGGACGTGGTCAGCCGCGGTGGCTCCTTCATCACTGGCTGGATGCTGCACAACGGCAAGGAAAATCCTCTTTATGAATATTTTGATGAGATTCTGGACATTTGCGCGGAGTATGATGTGACGATTAGCTTGGGCGACGGCCTGCGTCCTGGGTGTATCGCCGACGCGACCGACAGAGCGCAGATTCAGGAGCTGCTCAATTTGGGCGAGCTGACGCAGAGAGCCTGGGATCGTGGCGTGCAGGTAATGGTTGAGGGTCCCGGTCATGTGCCCTATAATCAGATCGCGGCGAATATGCAGCTGCAAAAGAGCCTGTGCCACGGCGCGCCCTTCTACGTGCTTGGTCCCTTGGTTACGGACGTTGCTCCAGGCTATGATCATATCACCAGTGCGATCGGCGGTACGCTGGCAGCGGTAAGCGGTGCGGACTTCTTGTGCTATGTAACTCCTGCCGAGCATTTGGGACTGCCAGACTTACAGGACGTGCGCGAGGGCGTGATTGCTGCTCGCATCGCCGCTCATGCTGCGGATATCGCCAAGGGCAATAAGCAGGCTTGGGAATGGGATCTGGCCATGGCGAAGGCGCGTAAGGAGCTGGATTGGCCGGCACAGCTGAAATTGGCTATCGATCCGGTGAAGGCGACGGAATATCGCTTGCGCAAGAATAAGAGCGATGACGAGGCCTGCTCCATGTGTGGTGATTACTGCGCCGTGAAGATCGTTGGGCAGTACCTCAAGGAGCATATGAGAAAAAAATAAGCCTTTTCCCCGATTTTGTGCTATAATAATCAAGAATATATTAGCATTTAGGGGTAGTTCATGGACAATAATATTTTAGAATATATCGGTAAAAGCCTGTATCAGACGCATATTTTGAAGGAGATGAAACGCTATTTGGTGTTTCGCTTTCGTTGCTTTTGGCATAGGAGCAGGATTGAGGAGCTGCTGAGCTTTTTTGATGCCGACGAGCATCGTCGCGCGTGGCTCAGGGGAACGCCCTCGCTTTTGGAGCAGACCACCCGCTCCTTCTTCTACAAGGGCTCGACCTGGGATGAGCGCGTGCGCTTAGTACAGGAGCATCTTTTGATCATGGAGAAGCATTTCCGTCCTGAGCTGATGGACAGGCTTTATGCGCGGGGCGAGAGCGTGCTGCTGTGGGAGGATTCCTATCAGGATAAGCCGTTGACGCTGAAACTGTGGTTCCACGCCGGTCAGCGCAAGGAGGGCTCGTTGTCCCTCGTGCTGAATTACGAGCAGGAAAATCTTTATCAGATTATGTTTTGGTTCGGCAAGAATGAGGCGGACGGCAAGGACGTGATTTATATCGGTGCTTTGCAGGGACCGCAGAATGGCAGCGAGCTAATCAAGGGCTTGACGAAGGCGTTTTTCGGCTATCGCACGAAGAATCTTATTTTCTATGGTATGCGTAGTCTGGCGAAGGCACTCAAGCTGCAAAATATTTACGCCGTGGCGAACGAGGGCTATTACGCGATGAACCATGTGCGCGTGGATCGCAAGCTTAAAACGGACTTCGGTGCTTTTTGGCAGGAGTGCGAGGGCAAGCAATGCTCCGATAGGCGTTTCTACATCATGCCGGTGGAGGAATATCGCAAGTCGATGGAGGAGCTGAAGCCCTCCAAACGCGCGCAGCACCGTCGTCGTTTCGCCAAAATGGACGAAATGGAGCAGTCGGTGGCGAATGCTCTTGCAAAATTTAAAAAATAATTCTCTAGCTTACCTGTTTAATCGTGGGTAAGCTGTTTTTTTTATTGTGGTTATGCTATAATAGAAATGATAAGTCCTACTCTGATTGGAGGTATGAAAATTGAAGAAACAATTACTAACTCTTTTATTGACCTTTATTTTCTGCTTTACGATGGTGCTGCCGGGCTTCGCCGCCGAGGTACCCGTGTCGGATAAGATCGGCACGATGGAAAAAATGCTTTACGGCACCGAGCAAAGCGGTTCGCTGATCCAACGTATGGATAGCTTGGAGGACGATGTATACGGCGCTGTGACGACCGACGCTATTTTGACGCGTGTCGACAATATGTATGATTATCTGGAAGGCTCTCCCGATCGCTCCGAGGCCTCCTTCTCCACGAAGCTGAACGTAGTGGAGTGGCGCATGAACGAGAGTATGTCCGGGGGCCCCGCTAAGAGCCGCTTGGAGGCGCAGGAGAAGCTTCTGCACGGCAGCGTGCAGAGCGGTTCGCTTTCCGGACGCTTGGAGGAGCTGCTGAAGCTTGCCTCCTATCCTAACGGTAACGTTCCCGTGCAGCAGGTTACCCTGCCGAAGGACTCCGTATTCAAGATTAGCTTCACCTCTGAATTGAGCACGAAGCAGAGCCGTCAGGGCGACAAGGTAAATTTTAAGGCTGCGGATAATCTGTATGTCAACGATGTTTTGGTGTTGCCGAAGGGCGCGACCGGCATTGGCGAGATTAAGAAGGTAGTACAGCCCGGCATTTTTGGCAAGGACGGTCGTATCGACATCACCTTTACGCATATTTACGGCGTTGACGGGACGAAGATCCCCGTTACCGTGGGCGAGCTGGCTAAGCAAAAGGCCGAAAGCATCGCGGGTGCTGCTGGCGCTACTATTGGTGGCTTGATCATTCTCGGACCTGTGGGGGTTGTCGGCGGCGCGTTTGTTAAGGGTAACAGCGTGACCATTCCTGCTGGCTCTGAAACCTTCGTACAAAGCTCCGAGGACGTTTCCTTGCAGGGCGTTGTTTATCAGGGCTAAGGCTTAGAGCGTAAATCTTAAATATAACAGGACTGTTGCTTCATGCTTGCGAAAGCGGAGGCGACGGTCCTGTTTTGCTTGTCTGCTGGCGCGGTGGGCGGTCTAAAAGCGTATCCCAGACCTATAATCACGCTTTTTTTACAAAAAAAGCAATGCGCGTATTTGTCATACGTGAGCAATTAGTGTATAATATACATGAGAGTATGTGTGCGGACACAGTGTATCGAAATAGAAAGCTTCTACATTTGTACGGAACAAACTATAATGTACGGATATAATGGAAAATGAAATCGGAGGTGTATTTTTTTTGGCAAAATTTCAACATAAAATTCAAATTATCCCTTTAGGCGGTCTGGGTGAGATTGGCAAGAATATGACCGTTTTCCGCTATGGTGATGATATGATTCTTATCGATGCCGGCTTGATGTTCCCTGAGGACGACATGCTTGGTATTGATTTGGTAATTCCCGATATAACCTATTTGGTAGAGAATAAGGATAAAATAAAGGGTATTTTCGTAACCCATGGTCATGAGGACCACATTGGCGCTTTGCCCTACGTAATGAAACAAATTGATTGTCCTGTATACGGTACCGCACTTACTCTGGGCATTTTGCAAGGTCGTTTGAAGGAAAACGGCGTAGGTAATGAAAACCTTTGCGTGATCAAACCTGGCGACAAGATTAACGCCGGTGCCTTTAAGCTCGATTTTATCCGCGTAAATCACAGTATTCCCGATGCGATCGCGATTGCGATCAATACTCCCATCGGTACGATTATTCATACTGGTGACTTCAAGATTGACCATACTCCCGTTGACGGACAGGTTACGGAATTTAATAAATTCGCCGAGTACGGCGATCGCGGCGTACTGGCGCTTTTGGCGGACAGCACGAACGCCGAGCGCCCAGGCTTCACCCCCAGCGAGAAAATGGTCGGCAAGACCTTTGATGACGAGTTTCGCTATGCTAGGGGACGTATCATCGTGGCGACCTTCTCCTCCAACGTGCATCGTATTCAACAGGTTATCGATGCGGCGATGAAGTATGATCGCAAGGTTGCCGTAATCGGTCGTAGCATGGTCAACGTCGTTAGCATTGCTAAGGAGCTTGGCTATTTGAAGGCTCCCGAGGGCGAGATTATAGATATCGATGAAGCCAATCGCTATACTCCCGATAAGCTAGTTATCATTACCACCGGCAGTCAGGGCGAGCCTATGAGCGCGCTGACTCGCATGGCGATGAACGATCATAAAAAGGTGGATATCATGCCCGGCGACACGGTCATCATTTCCGCTACGCCGATTCCTGGTAACGAGAAATTGGTATCCCGCACCATCGATCATCTGTATAAATTGGGCGCGGATGTTATTTACGAAAAGAGTAACGGCGTACACGTTTCCGGTCACGCTAGCCAGGAGGAGCTCAAGCTGATGCACAATTTGGTGCGTCCGCGCTTCTTTGTTCCTGTGCATGGCGAGTTCCGTCATTTGATTAAGCATGCTAATATCGCTAGAAGCCTTGGTATGCCGAAGGAAAACATCGTTATTGCCGAGAATGGCAGCATTATCGAGTTGACGCGCAACAGCGTTGGTATCGGTGGCAAGGTGCAGGCTGGTAAGGTTTTGGTTGACGGCTTGGGTGTCGGTGATGTTGGCAACATCGTCCTGCGCGATCGTCGTCAGCTTTCTCAGGACGGCATTATGATCGTCGTAGTGACGATCGATAAGGATAATTGTCATGTTGTTTCCGGCCCGGACATCGTTTCCCGCGGCTTCGTGTATGTGCGCGAGGCTGAGGGACTGATGGACGAAGCGCGGGATAAGGTGCAGGCGGCTCTGGAGCGCTGCGAGGATAACGGAGTGTCCGAATGGTCGGCTATCAAATCCACCGTGCGCGAAAGCTTAGGACGCTTCCTGTACGAGAGAACCCGTCGCCGTCCTATGATTCTACCGATCATTATGGAGATCTAAGCGTTTTCAGCTTAGCTTGGGGATAGGAGTTTTGTCTTGACGAAGGGTAAAGTAAAGAAAAAGCAGCAAGAGAATAAGGCATCGGATACCGCGCTGTATTTAGCAGGGGTGTTTTGGCTCCTCGGCTTGGTTTTCGGTATCTCTATGTTGGGCGACTTTGACGGAGGTTTTTTCGCGTTCATCGCTAAATGCGAAAGCTACCTTTTGGGCAGGGTTGTATTCGTGTTGCCTGTTACCTGTCTTTTGCTGGCTTGGAAGCTCTTTTGGGACAGAAAAATCGTCCTTTTGCAGAAAAAAACAGTGATTTTTTTAATGGTGATGCTGTGCCTTTTAGGCACAGCTCATCATGTTTTTGTGCCCTTTAACGAGGAGCTTGTGCCGAGCAGCTTGCCTAAGGGAGGCGGTCTTTTGGGTGCGTTGGTTGTGCTGTCGCCACATCGCTATTTGGGCAGCGTCGGTACGGGCGTGGCGCTCGCCGTGCTGTGGCTGGGCGTGTTGAATATGGTTCTGCCGCTGCGCACGATTTGGAATTGGCTAGCGGATCTGCTGGCTGCGATTACGGGTAAGAGCGATGCGCAGTCCGAGCTGCCGCCCGTGGAGCCGCAACAGGAGGCTAAGACGCAGAAGCAAATGCCTAAGCAAGCGCAGAAGCGTACCTTTCCGCCTGTAGCACCCAAAAGAACGGGTGATGCCAATTCTATTAGCAAGGTTTATCGTAGCGGCGAGTTCGGCACCTTTACGAAGGGTATCGAGGAGGAGAATGCGTTGAACCGCATTCTCGGCTCGAAGAATAATCCCTATGAGCAGGAGCCTGTGAAGCAGGAGGTGGAGCAGGATCCGATTCAGGTGCCTGAGTGGCAGGAGAATGGTAAAGCTAGAGAGCCTAACGTGATTCTGCGTCCGGTGATCGATTACGATGGTACGCGTAAAACGCGCACATTGCAAGCGCCTGCGGCGGAGACTGCGGAGGAGCAGCCTGAAGCGCCCGATGATAACTCGGCGACGGAGGCTAGCTCTGAGTCGCTTATTCATAACGGCTATCGCAGTAAGCTGGAGCAGGAGGGCAGTGCCCCGCCCCCGACTGTCGAGGCTAGCGAAGCGCCTGCGCCGCACGAGCCCTTAATCGAGCTTGTGGACGAGCCTTCCGCAGAGGAGTGTGGGATAAAGATTTATGACAGTGCCGACAAGGTGCAGGGAGCGGAGCAAAGCGGCGAAGCTGCCGCTACTACGGTCGAGCCTGAGCAGGAGGCGGCGCAGCCGCCGACGAGCGATTATCTTTTGCCACCGCTGGAGCTTTTGGATACGCCTAAGGTCAGCGATCCCGCGACCTATCAGCGTGACATCATGGAGCAGTGCGCGGTGCTGGAGCAAACGCTGGAGGACTTTCGCGTGAAGGCGAGGGTTATCGCGGTGACGCGCGGACCTTCGGTCACGCGCTTCGAGCTGGAGCCTGCGCCGGGCGTGAAGGTAAGCTCGGTGGTTAACCTGGCGGACGACATCGCGCTGCGCTTGGCGGCGCCGGGCGTGCGTATCGAAGCGCCGATCCCCGGTAAGTCTGCGATCGGCATCGAAGCGCCGAACATCAAGAACGATACCGTTTGCTTCCGCGAGGTGGTGGATAACGAGGGCGTGCGTAAGGCGACCTCGCCCCTGTGTATCGGCTTGGGCAAGGACATCAGCGGCGACATCATTTCCGCGGATCTGGCGAAGATGCCCCATCTTTTGGTAGCAGGCTCGACGGGCAGCGGCAAGTCCGTGTGCATCAACACGATCATCGCAGGCATTTTATATCGAGCGCGCCCCGAGGAGGTTAAGCTCATACTGGTCGATCCTAAGGTGGTCGAGCTGTCGAACTATAACGGCATTCCCCACCTGCTGACTCCCGTCGTGACCGAGCCGAAGAAGGCTGCCTCCGCGCTGCATTGGGCGGTGGCGGAGATGGAGCGACGCTATAAGCTGTTCGCGGACAGTCATGTGCGCGAGATCAACAGCTATAACGCGCAGGCGGCGGAGAGGATGCCCTTCATCGTCATCATTATCGACGAGCTGTCGGATCTGATGATGGTGGCGAAGGTGGACGTGGAGGACGCGATTCTGCGTTTGGCGCAGAAGGCGCGCGCGGCGGGTATTCACCTGATCCTTGCCACCCAGCGTCCTTCGGTCGACGTTATCACCGGTATCGTGAAGGCCAATATTCCTTCGCGTATCGCTTTCGCCGTTTCCTCACAGACGGATTCGCGCACGATCATCGATATGGGCGGAGCGGAAAAGCTGCTCGGTAAGGGCGATATGCTCTTTTATCCTATCGGCTACAATAAGCCTGTACGCGTGCAGGGGGCTTTCGTTACCGATAGCGAGTTGAATAAAATAGTCGATTTCATCGTAAATCAATCCATTCCTGTAAACTATACCGAGGAGGTTACGGAGCAGGCTTTGGAGTGTGATAATAAAAATAAGGCTCCTGAGGAGGGAGCGACGGACGCTCCGATGGAGGACGAGCTTTTTGCCGACGCGTTGAGCTTGGTACTGGACATGGGACAGGCTTCGAGCTCGATGCTGCAAAGAAGGTTCCGCATCGGCTACACAAGGGCGGCACGCCTAGTGGACACGATGGAGGAGCTGGGGATTGTCGGGCAGTCCGTAGGCAGTAAGCCACGAGAGGTTATTATGTCGAGACAGGAAGTCGAGGAACGCTTCCTGAAAGCTTAATGGGTGGAGGTACTAACAATGGATACGGAAAAAAGCGTTGGTACGATTTTGCGTGAGGCTCGTATACAAAAGGGCTTGACGCTCCTTGACGTGGAAAAGGGTACCAGCATCCGCAGCCGTTACTTGGAGGCGGTGGAGAAGGATGAATACGATAAGACACCGGGCGAGGTGTTCCTGAAGGGAATCATTCGCAATTACGGTAATTTCGTTGGTTTGGACGGCTTAGCGCTGGTGAACGCCTATAAGGCGAGCGCGGCTGGACTCTCGGCCGAGGCGGTGCGTGCGGCGGAGATCCGCGAGGTGGAGAAGGTGAAGCTGAACATTCAGCTGAAGAATCCGCGGGATCTCGGCAGTGGTAACGGCTCCGTGGAGCTGCCCTGGCGGCAAATCGCGGTCGGAGTTTTGGCGGTCGTGGTCTTGGCTGCCGGCTATTTTGCCGTACCGCGGGCGATCGCCTATTTTCAAGCGCGTCCGCAGAAGCAGCAGGAAACACGCGTGGCGGAGGCTAAGCCGGAGAGCGTTCCCGCAGGCTCAGCTAAGCAGACGCAGACTGGCGGCGTAGCCGCGGCGGCAGCACCGCTGACGAAGGTGGCGTTGGAGATGGAGGCAGTCGGGGATTGCTGGCTGGAGGTTAATGCTGACGGCGCGGAGGTTTTCTCCGGCATGCTACATGAGAAGGATAAAAAGAGCTTTGAGGCTAAGGATAAGCTGATCGTGAAATACGGTAATATCGGCGTGATGAAGGTGGTAGTCAACGGGGAGAGTGTTGATTTACAGGGTGAGCACGGCGTGGCGGTAAAGACCTATGCCCTGAACACCGAGCCCGCGAAGCAGGCGGAGCAGCCTGCGCAACGGGAGCAATGATATAGGAGAATTTAATGAAGCGTTTTTTACCGATTTCCGCGGAGGAGATTGCCGCAAGAGGCTGGCAGCAGCCCGACTTTATCTTTATTAGCGGTGACGCGTATGTCGATCACCCGTCCTTCGGTCCGGCGGTCATTTGTCGCGTACTGGAGGCGCAGGGCTATAAGGTGGCGCTTTTATGCCAGCCGCGGTGGCAGAAGCCGCAGGATTTGGCAGGCTTAGGCAAGCCGCGCTTGGGCGTGCTGGTATCGGGCGGTAATCTTGATTCCATGCTGTGCCATTATACGGCGGCGAAAAAGCCCCGCTCCGTCGATAAATATACGGCTGGCGGCGCGGTGGGCAAGCGTCCTGATCACGCGACCGCCGTGTACGCGCGCTTGGCGAAGCGTCTGTGGCCCGACCTGCCAGTGATCATCGGTGGTATCGAGGCGAGTTTACGTCGCTTCGTGCATTTCGATTACTGGGAGAATAGGCTGCTTCCGTCCATTTTGGAGAGCAGTGGCGCGGATCTTTTGGTTTACGGCATGGGCGAGAAGCAGATTGTCGAGATCGCGGATTATCTTAGCGGCGGCGCGGCTACCGAGGATTTGCGCTATATTCGCGGTACCGCCTATGCCTGCGACGAGCTGCCGGAGCTGGAGGCGGCGGTGGAGCTGCCCTCCTGGCAGGAGCTGGGCGCGGACGCGAGGCTTTTTGCTAAGGCGTATCGCCTGCAAAGCCTAGAGCAGGATCCCTTCTACGGCAAGCCCGTGGTGCAAAGAGGTGAGCGGAGCTTCATCGTGCAGAACCCCGCCGTATATCCCTTGACGACGGAGGAGATGGACGCGATTTACGATCTGCCCTATGTGCGCGATTGCCATCCGAGCTATTTGCCTGAGGGTGGCGTTGCGGCGCTGGAGGAGGTGCAGTTCAGCATCGTCAGCTGTCGCGGCTGCTTCGGTAGCTGCTCCTTCTGCGCTATTCACGCGCATCAGGGGCGCATTATTCAGGCGCGCAGTCATGAGTCCATTCTGCGCGAGGCGAAGCTCATCACGCAGCTGCCAGGCTTCAAGGGCTATATTCACGATGTGGGCGGACCAACGGCGAACTTCCGTCATCCCTCCTGCGCTAAGCAGCTAAAATACGGCGTGTGCAGGGATAGGCAATGCCTTTTTCCTGAGCCCTGCCCGAATTTGGATGCTGATCATAGCGACTATGTGGAGCTGCTCGCCAAGCTGCGCGCGCTCCCAGGCGTGAAGAAGGTCTTTATCCGTAGCGGTATTCGCTATGATTATCTTTTGGCGGATAAGAAGCAGGAGTTTTTAGACGTGCTTTGTCGCTATCATGTCAGCGGTTTGCTGAAGATCGCGCCCGAGCATATTTCTCCCGCGGTGCTGCAAAAAATGGGCAAGCCGGGTAAGGACGTGTATCTGCACTTTGCTCGTGCCTATGCCAAAAAGAATAAGGAGCTGGGGCTGCCGCAATTTTTGGTGCCCTATTTCATCAGCAGTCATCCCGGCTGCACGCTGAATAACGCAATCGAGCTGGCGGAGTTTCTGCGCGACATCAAGCACCAGCCAGAGCAGGTGCAGGATTTCATTCCCACGCCTGGCAGCGCGGCGACGGCGATGTACTATTCCGGCATTGATCCCGTGAGTGGGAAGAGCGTATTCGTGGCGCGTAACCCTCATGATAAGGCGATGCAGCGCGCTTTGATGCAGTACAGGGCACCGCGTAATCGCAGACTGGTGCTAGAGGCTCTGCAAAAGGCGGGGCGCATGGATTTGGTCGGCACGGAGGCGAAATGCCTGCTGCGACCGGGTGGCGTGAAATTCGCCGCCAACGATAATAGTAAGAATAAGGTTGAAGGTCGAAACGGTAAAAACGGTCAGCGGAGGAAGCGAAGCTTTCACTGACAGTGGAGGTCGGACGTATGCGACGTTGGATGATGCCCGTGCTTTTGGCGGTGGCGCTCGTGCTCGGCGGCTGTGCCGGGCAGAGGAGCGATAAGCCTAAGGATGCTGGGCGGACGCTGTGTCTGTATTCGGAGCTTGATAATAAATTTACGGCGGCGCTGGTGCAGAGCTTTAATAATGATAATAAGGGAAAGCTACAGGTTAGCTTTATTTCGGAGCTGAAGCCCGGCGCTCCCTTGCCGGACGTGGTGCTGACGGAGCGCAGGACTCTTTACGGCTTTAAGGAGCAGAGAAGACTGGCGCGGGCGGAGCTAGCGGACGGCGCAAGGCTGCCTGCCAAGCTGCGTGATGAGGACGGGCAATGGTTTGGATTGTTCTATGATCCCGTCGTTTTTTTGGTGAATCAGCAGTTCGCGCGAGAGATCGGTCAACGCAGCCTGCGTGGTTGGAATGATTTGGAGAATCATGGGCGACTGCGTCTAGCTATGGAAAATCTTTCGGACAGTGGCAGCACGCAGGGCTTTTTGGGCGCGCTTGCCGACGGTATGGGAGAAACAGGCTCCCTCAATTATCTTTGGAATATCAACCGCTTTGTGGGGCAGTACGCTAAATTTCCTTTCACCCCGGTGCGCTTGGCGGCCGTGGGCGACGCGGATGTGGCGATTACCCGTCAAAGCTACGTTTTTAAATATTTAGAAAGTAAATTTCCCGCCTACGTGGTGCAGCCGCAGGAGGGCACTCCCGTAAATCTTTACGGCATGGCGATGCTTAATAGCTCCGAGAGGAAGCAGGAGGCGTTGCTCTTTATGGAGTGGCTTTTGCGTAGCGAAAAGCTACAGGCTGTGGCGCAGGCAGAGAACACGGGCTATATGTTTATTTTCCCGCGGGGCATTGACGAGGCTCCCGTGGACGCGGATAAGCTTTGGTTAAATAAAAATTATTTACAGACAGCGAAGCTGGATGATTTGGTGAATAGATGGATCGCTAGAGTGCGTTTTAGTAAATAGACGCATGGGCGACGGCATTTGAGAAATGGAGGATAAGGAATGAAAATAGGAATGGTCAGCTTGGGCTGCCCGAAGAATTTGGTCGATTCCGAGGTGATGCTAGGACTGATCCGCGCTAAGCAGCTGGAGATCACGAACGATCCGAAGCAGGCGGATCTGATCATCGTCAACACCTGCGGCTTTATCGACAGCGCCAAGGAGGAGTCCGTGAACACGCTCCTGCAAATGGCGGATTATAAAAAGACCGCGCATTGTAGGTATTTGATTATGACGGGCTGCTTGGGACAGCGCTATGCGGACGAATTATTTGAAAGCATGCCTGAGGTGGATGCCATCGTCGGCACGGATTGCTTTACCGATATCGGCTGGGTTATTGATCAGGTTATCGCGGGCAAGCGTCTGAAGCATTTGCAGAAGCTAGATAGCAAGAACGTGGCGCTGCCGCCGCGTATGCTGAGCACGCCGAAGCATATGGCGTATTTGAAGATCGCCGAGGGCTGTGATAACTGCTGCTCCTACTGCATTATTCCGCAGCTGCGCGGTCCCTATACCTCGCGCCCCTATGACGAGGTTATGGCGGAGGCGCGCGCCCTGGTGGCAGGCGGCGTGAAGGAGCTAATCGTCGTGGCGCAGGATACCACTCGTTATGGCGAGGATCTGACGGGCAAGCTGCTTTTGCCGCAGCTGCTGCGCGATCTGAACGCTTTGGAGGGGATTCATTGGATCAGGGTTATGTACCTTTATCCAAATAATTTTACCGATGAATTGATTGAAGCCTTCGCTACGCTGGATAAGGTGTGCAAGTATATCGATATTCCGCTTCAGCACGCGAGCGACAGGCTTTTGCACAGCATGAATCGTTATGATACGCGCGCGCAGGTGGAGCGTTTGCTAGACAAGATACGCGCACGTATTCCTAATATCACGATTCGCACCACCTTTATCGTGGGCTTCCCCGGTGAGACCGAGGAGGATTTCGAGGAGCTGATGGATTTCGTTACTAAGCAGCGCTTCGAGAACGCCGGCGTGTTCAAATATTCTCAAGAGGAGAACACGGTCGCTGGCGCGATGGAAAACCAAATTCCGGCAGAGATCAAGGAGGATCGCTATCATGCGCTGATGTCCTTGCAGGCCTCGATTACCGACGAGGTGCATCAGGCGCGCGAGGGCGAGGAGATGGACGTGCTGGTCGAGGGCTTCGACCGCATGATAATCAATCTCAACGGTCACCCGATTAAGATGTGCGTGCCCTGCGGTCGCAGTATGCACGAGGCACCGGATATCGACGGTACGGTTTACGTCGAAAATCCGCTTGATCCTAGTAACGAGGAAGGCGTGGCGGTGGGCGACATCATCCGCGCCAAGCTGATGCAGGCGTATACCTATGATTTGATGGCGGAAAGAATTTTATAGGCTTTAGAGGGGAAGAAAATGAAGGTAGAAATTGTAACCACGGGTACGGAGCTGCTTTTGGGTGAGATTTTGAATACCAATGTGCAGTATCTTTCACGTAAGCTGAATAGCATGGGCTTTGATGTGCTTTATCAAACCACGGTCGGCGATAATCCGCAGCGGATGCGCGCCGTACTGGAGCAGGCGATGGAGCGCGCCGACATCATTATTACCAGCGGCGGTCTTGGACCTACGCGCGGCGACATCACTAAGGAAACGGTGACGGAGCTGTGCGAGACCGAAAGCTATCTGGATTTGGACACCTGGGGACGCATTGACGCGTTCTTCCGCAGGAAGGGCATCCCCTGTCCGAATAATAATGATAAGCAGGCCTATGTGCCGCTGGGAGCGGAGATCTTGGAGAACGAGGTCGGCACCGCGCCTGGCATTTGGCTAGAATACAAGGGAAAGACCTTCATCCTTCTGCCTGGTCCGCCGAGTGAGCTGACGGATATGTGCGAGAAGCAGCTGTGGCCGCGTATGCTGCAACGCTTTAGCGCGCAGGGAATCATTCTTTCGCGTACCCTGCATTTGCGCGGGGTGGGCGAGTCCCGTGTGGCGGAGCTTTTGGACGGGCTTATCGTGGAGCAAAGTAATCCTACGATCGCTATTTACGCGCGCTACGGCGAGATTCTGGTGCGTTTGACGGCGAAGGCTGCCGACAGCGCGGAGGCGAATACGCTGCTGGATGCTTCGGAGCAGGCGGTGCGTGCTTGCGTGGAGCAGTATGTTTATGGCGTGGACGAGGCTTCGCTGGCTGCGTGCCTTGGTCAGGAGCTTTTGGCGCAGGGCAAGACGATCGCTTTTGCCGAGTCCTGTAGCGGTGGTCTAGCCAGCAGCATGGTGACGGACGTGCCCGGCAGCAGCGAATACCTTTTGGGTAGCGTCGTGACCTATACTAATATGGTGAAGCAGAGGCTGATCAACGTGCAGCAGGAAACCCTGAGCCGCTTCGGCGCTGTGAGCCGGGAAACGGCGTGCGAGATGGCTGTCGGCGTGCGCAAGCTGCTTGGCAGCGACCTCGGCGTAAGTATTACGGGCAACGCCGGTCCCAGTGCGAGCGAGGGCAAGCCCGTGGGCTTGGTCTATATTGCCGTAGCCACGGAGAATGTGGTATACTGTCAGGAACATCATTTTATATCTACGCGAACAGAAAATAAGCTAAGGATAGCCCTGAGCGCTATCTCCATGGCTATTGATAAATTAAAGGAAGAAAGATATCGGGAGGCATAGCGCCTACCCACGGAGGATTTTTTAATGACAACTCAAAAAGAAATGTTTGGCCAATTAGAGCTTGATAAGAAGATCGTTACCGCTTTGACGGAAATGGGCTTTGAGGAGCCATCGCCGATTCAGGCAGCGACCATTCCCCTTGTTTTAGAGGGCAACGACGTTATCGGACAGGCACAGACCGGTACTGGTAAAACTGCAGCCTTCGGTATTCCCGTGGTGCAGTCCATCGACGATTTCAAGCATATCCAGGCCTTGATCATGTGCCCGACGCGTGAGCTGGCGATTCAGGTGGCGGAGGAGATCGGCAAGATCGGTCGCACCCGTCGCGTGCGCGCGCTGCCCGTTTACGGCGGTCAGCCGATCGAGCGCCAAATCCGCGCTTTGAAAAGCAACGTACAGATCGTCATCGGTACGCCTGGTCGCTTGATCGACCACATCAATCGTGGCACGATTAAGCTGGATCATATTCGCTTCCTCGTATTGGATGAGGCTGACGAGATGCTCGATATGGGCTTTGTGGACGACATCGAGGAGATTATGCACAGTCTGCCGGCAGAACGCCAAACGCTGCTGTTCTCCGCGACCATGCCCCGTCCTATTTTGAGCTTGACCAAGAAGTATATGCGTGCGCCTAAGAACGTCACCATTACTAAGGAAGAGCTGACGGTGCCGCTGATCGAGCAGTTCTATTTTGAAACGAAGGATAAGATCGAGGGCTTGTGCCGTTTGCTCGATGCCGAGATAGACGGCAAGCTGATCATCTTCTGTCGCACGAAGAAGGGCGTGGACGATCTGTCCATCGCGCTTTCCAGCCGCGGCTATATGGCGGAGGGACTGCATGGCGATTTGAGCCAAAACCAGCGCGATCGCGTGATGAAGAAATTCCGCGAGGGCGCTTGCGACGTGCTGATCGCTACCGACGTTGCTGCTCGTGGCATCGACGTTGACAATATTACCCATGTAATTAACTTCGATATTCCTCAGGATCCCGAAAGCTACGTGCATCGTATCGGTCGTACTGGCCGTGCGGGTAATACTGGCGTGGCGATGACCTTTATCACTCCGCGCGAGTTCCGTCAGCTAAAGCTGATCGAGCGCACCGTTAAGACCAAGATTCAGCGTCGTCAGCTGCCCACCGCCGCTAACGTTATCGAGCGTCAGCGTGATCAGATTATCAGCAAGATGCAGACGGTGCTGGAGCTGAACGCATATCATGATTATATGCCGATCGCCGAAAGCCTTTTGGACGATTACAGCGCCGAGGAGGTCGCCGCTGCCGCGCTGAAGCTGATGCAGGAGGGCGTGAAGGCTTTGGAGCTGCCGCAGGAGGACGCGTTGGCGAAGGATTTGCAGAATACTGGTGGTCGTCCAGGCATGGTGCGTCTGTTTATGAATATCGGTCGCAGCCAAAAGATCATGGTGAAGGACATAGTTAGCACCATCGCGATCGAGGCGGATATTCCGGCGCGCGACATCGGTTTGATCAATATCTATGATCGCTTTACCTTCGTCGAGGTCCCCGAGGACGTGGCGGAGAAGGTTATCGGCGCGATGAATAAGAACTTCATCAAGGGCTATAAGGTAAATATCGAGCCTGCGCGCGTGCGTAAATAGTTTGGAGGTGCCGCAATGGCACAGAATGAAATTTATGGCAACCTTAAGGGTATCCGTAATTCCGTAATAGAAGAATTAAAGACCTTTTACGAGCTGCGCTTGGAGAGCGGACAGCTGCTGACTGCCGAGCTGGCGATGCGCATGGCGGACGTGACCGATTATATCAATCGCGAGGTCTCCGTCTACATTAGTCGTGCGGGGCAGGTGCTTGCCGTCGCCGTAGGCGATGATCAGAGCGTGGAGCTGCCCGCGATCGACGGGCGGCGCTCGAGTAGTCGCTTGAGTGGCGTGCGCTGCGTACACACGCATCCGAACGGTGATCCCGTGCTGAGCGGTGTCGATATCAGCGCGCTCAAGAGCAGGCGCTTCGATGCCATGGTGGCGATCGGCGTGGTCGCTCCCGATTTAGTACGTTCGACCATTACCTTCGGTATGATCACAGGCGTGGACGAGAACGAGCAGTATCAGGTGGAATGCTATGGCCCAGCGACGCTGGAGCAGGCGGAGGGAGTGTTCTTCCCCAATTTGGTCGCGACTGTGGAGCGTATTTTGGATAAGCAGTCCGGTACGTCGAGCCTGGCGCAGGCGGCAGAGCGCGCGATCCTCGTCGGTATGGAATATGGCGGTGGCGGCGCGGGCTCCCTAGGTTGGACTGCAGAGGACTCGCTGGAGGAGCTTAAGCAGCTGGCGGATACCGCCGGTGCCGAGGTGGTGGCACGCTTTTTGCAGAAGCGGCCTAAGCCTGATCCCGCCTTCTTTATCGGCAGGGGTAAGGTGCAGGAGCTGGCTCTTTACGTGCAGCAGGAAAACGTGGATTTGTGCATTTTCGACGACGAGCTTTCGCCGGCGCAGCAGCGCAATATCGAGCAGGCGATGGGCGTGCGCGTTTTAGATAGAACGGCGCTCATTTTGGATATCTTCGCTCAGCGTGCGCGTACTAACGAGGGCAAGCTACAGGTCGAGCTGGCACAGCTACAATATACGCTGCCGCGTATCATGGGCAAGGGACTGAGCCTTTCGCGCTTGGGCGGCGGCATCGGTACGCGCGGCCCCGGCGAGACGAAGCTGGAGGTGGATAGGCGGCGTATTCGCGATCGCATCGCCTTCATTAAGGAGTGCATCGATAAGGTGAAGAACGTGCGCACGCTGCATCGCACCGGTCGCACGAAGGCGAACGTGCCAACAGTGAGCTTAGTCGGCTATACCAACGCTGGCAAGTCCACGCTGCTCAATGTGCTGACGCATTCGGACATTTACGCGCAGGATCAGCTTTTCGCGACGCTCGATCCGACGACGCGTCAGCTGGAGCTGCCTAATAAGCAGCAGGCGATCCTGACCGATACCGTCGGCTTCATTCAACGCTTGCCGCATCAGCTGGTGGCGGCCTTTCAGTCGACGCTGGAGGAGGTTGTGGAGGCGGACGTGCTTGTGCATGTGATCGATGTCAGCCATGAGCTGTATCGCGAGCAAAGCAACGCGGTCTATCATGTGCTTGAGGAGCTGGGCGCGAAGGATAAAACCATCATCACCGTTTATAATAAGATCGATAAGCTGCCTGCGGACAGCGCTCTGCCGGAGCGTTTGGCGCAGGAGGAGAACGCTGTTTGCATCAGCGCTAAGGCGGGACTGCATTTGGACGCTCTTTTGGAGCTGATCGCCGAGAATTTGCAGCTGAAATCCGTGGAGGAAACCTTCCTCGTTCCCTATAGCGATTCGGCGGCGGTGGCACGTCTGCATGAGGCGGGCACGGTGCTGGAGCAGGAGTATCTTGCTGAGGGCACGCTGCTGAGGGTGCGCATGGAGGCGGAGCAGGTCGGCGATTTTGCGGGATATATAAAAAATTAGGATATACAGGGTGAGAAATTTGATCGATTATCAGGTAATTGAAGCGGAGGCTTTGGCAGAGGTCGCCAAGCATGTGCCTCGTTTGGAGGCTGCCGCCTTACGTAATACGGAAAAGGTTATCAGCGCGTTCCGCAATAATATGGTCAGCGATTATTATTTGAAGCCGACCACGGGCTATGGCTATAGCGATGTCGGACGCGATCAATTAGACAGAATCTACGCGGAGATCTTCAAGACGGAGGCGGCGCTAGTGCGCTCGCAGTTCGTCAGCGGTACGCACGCTTTGGCGGTGGCGCTTTTGGGAAATCTGCGCCCCGGTGACGAGCTGATCGGCTTGACCGGCACTCCCTATGACACGATGCAGTCCATTATCGGCTCGCCCGTAGCGATCCCTGGTAGCTTAGTGGACATCGGCGTGCAGTACAGGGAGCTGCCGATGAGCGGCGAGCACGTGGATTTGGATGCCGTAAGACAGCTCGTGACCACGAAAACGAAGATGGTGCATATTCAGCGCTCCTGCGGCTATAGCAGCGTGCGCAAGACCATCAGCGTGGAGGAGATCGGTCGCATTTGTCGTGCGGCGAAGGAGGCTAATCCGCAGGTGATTTGCTTTGTCGATAATTGCTACGGTGAATTTATCGAGGAGCAGGAGCCGACAGAGGTTGGCGCGGATATCATGGCAGGCTCCTTGATTAAGAATTTGGGCGGCGGTCTCGCGCCCACGGGCGGCTATATCGTCGGTCGTGCGGATTTGGTGGAGAACGCGTCCTATAGACTGACCGCTCCCGGCTTGGGCGGCGAGATGGGCGCGACCTTGGGCGATACGCAGCGTGAGTTCTATCAGGGACTCTTCCTCGCGCCCCATGTCGTGATGCAGGCGGTAAAAACCTCCGTATTCGCGGCGGCAGTGTTCCAAAAGCTGGGCTACGCCGTTAAGCCGCTGCCGGAGGAAAAACGCAGCGACATCATTCAGGCAATCACGTTGGAGAGTAAGCAGCGCCTGTGCGATTTCTGCATCGCTATTCAGGGCAATTCGCCCGTCGACGCGCATGTGGAGCCTGTGCCTGCGCCCCTGCCTGGCTATCAGGACGATATCGTCATGGCGGCTGGTACCTTCGTGCAGGGCGCTTCCATCGAATTGAGTGCCGACGGCCCCTGTCGTGAGCCATATAATGTATTCTTTCAGGGCGGCTTGACCTTCGAGCATGGTAGGCTGGCGATCATGGCGGCGGCGAAACGCGTGGGACCGAAGGCCTAAGCCTTAGCGAGGTTATTGATGATGAATAATATGACCGTCTGTAATTATATAGTGGGCGTGCTAGGAGCGCTGGTCGGCGGCTTGATTATGCAGGCGGCGGCAGCATTTCCCTTGCATTTCACCGAAAACGGGCCGGGACCGGGCTTTTGGCCCTTCGCCCTGGGCGCGGCGTTGGCGGCAGCGGCGCTGGTGCTGCTGCTTTATACCTTCGTTAAGCGGGAGCGGCTCTCGAGCGAGAGGGTGCGCCTTGCCGAGGCGGGTAACAAGCGCGTCTACATCATGATGGGAATGGTGGCACTTTTCTGCGTGCTGATTAATGTTTTGGGCTTTTATCCAGCGGCGACGCTGCTAATCGTCGGCATTATGCTGCTCATGGATTATAAAAGAAAGATGGTTATCACCCTGACCGCGGCGTTAACTCTGCTCTTTATTTATTTGGTGTTCGGTCTGCTTTTGCATACGCAAATGCCCCAGTCCGTATTTCTTTCCTAGGAGGTGGCGCGATGGCGGATATTTTGACTGCTTTGAATATGATCCTCGTGCCGCTGAACCTTTTGGGCTTGGGCATGGGCGTGTTGGTGGGCATCGCCTTCGGCTGTATGCCAGGTTTGAGCGTGAATATGGGCTTGGCGCTGCTCTTTCCGCTGGCCTTTAGCTTTCATGGTATAGGCGGCATTTTGATGCTGCTCGGCATTTATTGCGGCGCGATCTACGGCGGCAGCATCAGTGCGATTCTTTTGAAAACTCCGGGTACGCCTGCCTCCGTGGCGACTACCTTGGACGGCTATCCCATGGCGACCAAATTAGGTCAGCCCGGTCGCGCGCTGGGTCTGTCCACGATGGCGAGTACCTTTGGTGGCGTGTTCAGTACGATTTGCCTGATTCTTTTGGCACCGCAGCTGGCTAAGGTCGCTTTGCAATTCTCCAAGCCTGAGTATTTCGCTTTGGCGATCTTCGGCTTGAGCATCATCACGAGCGTTTCCAGCGGCAGCGTGATCAAGGGCATCATGGGCGGTTTGTTCGGACTGTTTTTGGCGACCGTCGGTATTGACGCGATGACGGGCACGGTGCGCTTCACGTTGGGTACGACCTATTTGCTGGGTGGCGTGTCCTTCATACCGATTTTGATCGGCGTGTTTGCCTTCGCGCAGGTGCTGGGTAGCATCGAAGAGTATTATCATAACGAGCGTAAGGAGCAGCACATGGTTTTGGATCGCTTGCTGCCTTCCGTGGCGGATATTAAGCGCGTGTTTATGACGCTTTTGCGTTCCTCCTTCATTGGCACGTTCATCGGCTGCGTTCCTGGTACGGGTGGCGACATCGCCTCCTTCGTTTCCTATGATCAAGCGAAGCGTTGGTCGAAGAACGGCAAGAACTTCGGTAACGGCGAGCCAGAGGGCATTTGTGCCTCCGAGGCGGGGAACAACGCCGTATCCGGCGGCGCATTCATCCCCGTGCTGACCTTGGGTATTCCCGGCGACGGCGCGACGGCGATTATGATGGGCGCGCTCATGGTGCAGGGGTTGCAGCCAGGACCGCTGCTGTTCGTGGAGAAGGCACCCGATGTTTACGCTATTTTTATCGGCCTGCTGCTAGCTAATATCATCATGGGCTTGATGGGCTTCGGACTGATTCGTCTGTTTACGAAGGTGGTCAATGTTCCGATTCACATCCTGCTGCCGATTATAGTGATGATGACCTTCGTGGGTACGTATTCCTATAATAATTCCCTGAATGACGTGTATCTGATGGTCGTGAGCGGCTTTTGCGGTTACTTCCTCAATAAGCTCGGCTTCTCCATGTCGGCGCTGATCATTGGCATCATTCTGGGCAGTATGGCGGAGCAGAACTTCGTCGGCTCCCTCATTATGAGCGACGGTAATTTCAGCATTTTTTATACCAGACCTTTGTGTCTGTTCTTCCTGGCGGCAGCGCTACTGTCGCTTCTATCGCCCTTGTTCGGTAAGCTTTTGAAGAAAGCCTGAGACTTGGCTTGTGCTAAAGGTCTCCTTGCTTTGTCGGGGAGACCTTTTTAACGGTCTTTTTTGCGGAAAAAGGCTTACTTTTTGGCATAAATTCTGCCGTTTTCATTGCTTATATTTGGTTTAGGGTGTATAATAAATAAAATATTATGACCGTTCGTAGTATGGTAGTTAGGAGAGATTCAATGAACGACAAAAAGGCGGCTCAGGCTGCGTTGGACAAAAAGGCGCAGGAGCTTTTGGAGGAACAGGAATCCGAAGCTCGTATGCGCACCTATAAGGGACCGCTGGGCAAGGCGATTGTGGTGCTTTTGTGCCTGTGGGCGTACTTCCAAATTTATTTTACAACCGTCGGCGTAATTAGTGCGATTAATTTGCGCGCCGTACACTGTATATTTCTGCTGCTGTTTACCTTTTTGCTGTTTCCAACCTTTAAGAAGGAAAAGCGAGTACGCAGTTTGCCACCGCTGTGGGATATCTTGTGTATACTCGTCAGCATTGGCAGCTTCGGCTATTTGATTTTTAATTACGAGCGCATCGCTATGACGGGCGGGCGCATCGATACGCACGAGGTGCTGATCGCCGGCGCGGCGCTTTTGGTAGTTTTTGAGGCGGCACGCCGTGCCTCTGGTAATTTGGCTGTTTTAGCGTTGGTATTCTTGACCTATAACTGGTTCGGCGCGTATTTGCCGGGCTATTTGGGACATAACGGCTTTAGCCTTCAGCGCGTGCTAATCACGCAATTTTGGGGAACGCAGGGCGTACTGGGTACGGGCATCGGCGTTTCCGCGACCTATATCTTCCTATTCGTGCTTTTTGGCGCTTACCTGAAGCATAGTGGCTTCTCGAAATTCATAAACGACTTTTCTTTGACCTTGGTTGGTCAAACTCCCGGCGGTCCGGCGAAGGTCGCCGTTCTGGCCTCAGGTCTAATGGGTATGATTAATGGCTCGGCGGTCGCTAACGTCGCTACCACCGGCACGATCACCATTCCGCTGATGAAGCAGACGGGCTATAAGAAGGAGTTTGCCGGCGCAGTTGAGGCGGTCGCCTCAACCGGCGGTCAGTTCTGCCCCCCGATTATGGGCGCGGTGGGCTTCGTTATGGCGGAATTCTTGGGCATTAGCTATACCAAGGTTATGCTCGCCGCGATCGTACCTGCGTTGCTGTACTATGTCGGTTTGCTGCTGGCGGTGCATTTCGAAGCGATGCGCCTCGGCCTTTCCGGTCTGTCCAAGGAAAACATTCCTAACGCGATGAAGGTCGTGAAGGAGCAGGGACATCTCGTTATTCCCCTGGTAATGCTGATTGGCCTAATGTTTGCAGGCTATACTCCGCTTTACGCGGCGGTATACTCTATCTTCGGCACGATCGCCGCTAGCTGGCTGCGCAAGGAAACGCGTATGACGTCGCAGAAGATTCTTGACGCGACCGTCGAGGGTGCGCGCGGCGCGATCGCTGTGGGTGTGTGCTGCGTGATTATCGGCGTAATCATCGGCACCGTTACTCTGACTAGCATGGGCCTAAATATGGGCTATCTCATTTTGAATATCGTTGATAATAATAATATTTACCTCACGGGCTTCTTCGTTATGATCATGTCCACGATTTTGGGTATGGGCGTTCCTGGTGTGGCGGCTTATGTTATCGTGCAGGCGGTCGCCGTACCGGTGCTGATCGACGCGGGCACTCTGCCTTTGACCAGCCATTTGTTCTGTCTGATTTACGCCTGCCTGTCCAACATCACGCCGCCGGTAGCGATCAGTGCCTATGTCGCGAGCGGCATCGCAGGCTCAGATCAGACGAAAACTGGACTGTGGGCGATGCGCCTGGGCATTATCGGCTTTATTATCCCGTTCTTCTTCTTGGATAATCCGGTGCTGCTGATCGGCGTGGACGCTCAGGCAAGCATCGCCGCGACCATGTGGGCGATCTTTACCGCGCTTTTGGGTACTGCGGGATTGGTCGCAGGCTTGGAGGGCTGGATGCTTGAACGCTGTAACGTGGTGGAACGCGTGCTGCTCATCGCCTTGGCACCGCTGCTGCTTTATCCCGGCGTGATGACGGACGTTGCCGGCATCGTTGTTTTTGTCGCGGTTGTCGCAATGCAGCTGATGAGAAAAAGAAGGACCTGCTGATCTTTGTTTTAAATGGTTTCCAGGGAAATCATCTAATAAATTAAAGAAAAAGGGAGAGGAAAAACATGAAAAAATTATCCACACTCAAACGCCTTGCGTGCGCTGCTTTGGCTATCACCATGATGGCTGGTGCCATTGCCGGTTGCGGTGGCGAGAAAAAGGAAGCCGCTAAGGCTCCGGAGAAGATCGTGAAGATCAACTTCCCGACTGCTGGTGCGTCTGGCGCGCTCTATGCCGTAGGCGCTGCCATTACCAATAACTGGACGAAGAACGTTCCCGGCGTGCAGGCTGCCAGCCAGGCCTCCGCAGGCGGTATCGCTAATCTGAACATGGTATCTAACAACGAGGCGCAGGTTTCTATCGCTATCAGCTCCAACGTGCTGCAATGCTTGAAGGGTACCGACAGCTTCAAGGATCATGCTTATAAGGATTTGAAGGTTATCGGCGGTCTGTACATGAACCCCAACCAGGTCGTAGCTACCGATAAATCCGGCATTAAGAGCTTGGCTGACGTTAAGGGTAAGCATTTCGCAGTTGCCGCAGCAGGCTCCTCCGTATATAACGAATGTCAAAACCACTTCACCACCGTCGGCATGAAATTCCCCGATGATATTAAAACCGAATTGATCGCCTTCGGCCCTGCTGCCGATATGCTGCAAAACGGTACTTTGGACGGTGCTTGGATCATGTCCGGCGCTC
>CAYZOZ010000010.1:33799-47017 GCA_964480295.1 uncultured Phascolarctobacterium sp. | reverse complement strand
AAAGCCCTATCACAGGCTCTCGGGATAATGCTAATATCATATAATCTTAATAGAATTTTTTAATTGTAAATAGTTGATTTTAACCATTAAGGAGCCAATCTGCAAAATCTACAATTTTAATTCCTTCGTTCTGATATTCGTCATGCCGTGTACGAGCTATCAAAATTTTAGGGTAAGCATCCCTAATTTGTAGCAACGGAGAAATTTCTCGTTGAAAAGTCTTTTCATCACTTATATTATCAGAAACCTGAATATAGATCTTCTCGCCACGCCTGATAGCTACAAAATCAATTTCCTTCTTATACAGAATACCTACATAAATCTCATACCCACGGCGGATTAATTCTATAGCAACGATATTTTCAAGAACTCTGCCATAGTCCATATTCTTACTACCCAGCTTTGCATAACGAAAGCTATGATCACTCAAATAATACTTATCATTACTAGAGAGATACTTCTTACCTTTAATATCATAGCGACGGACTTTGTAAAACGCAAAAGCATTGCACAAGTATTGCATATAGGTACCAACTGTCACATGATTTATTTTTTCTTTTACACCTTTGAGCGCATCAGCAATATTTCTAGCAGAGGACAGATTAGAAATATTATCCATCAAGAAATCTACTATTCTATCCATAAGCTGCATATGGCGAATTTTATATTTTTTACGAATATCTCGCACAATCAGAGTCTCAAATACATCGGCAATATAGTCAAAGCGTGCCTCCCTATCTTTATAAAGATAAGAACCAGCCATACCTCCATCCAGTATATATTGATCAAACGCAAGATACTTATCTGGATAAGAAAAATATTTCATATACTCACGAAACGAAAATGGATATACCTTAATCTCAAAGGTTCTACCAGTAAACAGTGTCGCCAAATCAGAACTCAGCAGAAAAGCATTAGATCCAGTAATATAAATATCAAATTTCTCCGAAGCATGCAGACCATTGATAGCCTTTTCAAAATCGACGCACATTTGAACCTCGTCAATCAAAACGAAGTTTGCTTTACCAGAGATATATAAACTATTAATATAATCGTACAAAGGGCGATATTCTAACAAATGGTCGTACTCTGGCATATTAAAATTGATATGGATAATATTGTACTCAGGCACATTCTGCTCAATATAAGTTCTAAATGCTTCCAGTAACTTTGACTTGCCGCTACGACGAACACCTGTAATTACCTTTATGTCGGGCGTCCCAATCACATCAATAAGTTTTTCTAAGTATAGAGTACGGTCTATTAGTTTCATGAATATCACCTCACACATCTAGTATACGCTTTCTGTTTTCCAAAATCAACGGTTTTTCAAAATTGGTAAATAGATTTTAGTGAAGTAAACAGCAAGCCACGGAAGTATTCCTAGCTACCAATGCTTTTATATCGTAAATCATATTGAACTTATCATCCGTCAAAACAACAAATCCCGAAAGCCCTATCACAGGCTCTCGGGATAATACTAATAATTTTTATTCAAATTCAATCGTCGCGGGGGGCTTAGTCGTGTAATCGAACAGCACGCGATTGATGTGCTGCACCTCGTTCACGATGCGATTGGCGGCAGCGGTAATGGTCGCCGGCGGCAGCATGGTCACCTCCGCCGTCATGAAATCCGTCGTCGTCACGGCACGTAAAGCGATCGCGTAGTCATAGGTGCGACCATCGCCCATAACGCCCACGCTACGCATGTTCGTCAGCGCCGCGAAGTACTGACTAGGACGCTCGGCAGGCGGCAGCTTATCCACCTCCTCGCGATAAATGGCATCCGCTTCCTGCACGATCGCCACCTTCTCAGGCGTAACGTCGCCGATAATGCGAATGGCCAAGCCCGGTCCGGGGAACGGCTGGCGTGCTACCAAATGCTCCGGCAAGCCCAGCTCGCGACCGGACTGACGCACCTCGTCCTTAAAAAGATCACGCAGGGGCTCGACGATCTCCTTGAAATCGACGAAATCAGGCAAGCCGCCGACATTATGATGACTCTTGATCGTCGCGGACTCGCCGCCCAAACCGCTCTCGACTACGTCGGGGTAAATCGTACCCTGTGCCAAATAATCCACGGCGCCGATTTTCTTCGCTTCCTCCTCGAATACGCGGATGAACTCCTCACCGATGATCTTACGCTTGCGTTCTGGCTCGCTCACGCCTGCTAGCTTACTATAGAAACGCTCACGCGCGTCCACACAGATGAAATTTATGTCGAATTGACCGCCCTCACCGAAAACGGCGCAAACCTCCTCACGCTCGTTCTTACGCAGCAGACCATGATCTACGAACACACAGGTGAGCTGCTTGCCGATAGCCTTCGCGAGCATACCCGCGCAAACACTGGAATCAACGCCGCCAGAAAGCGCGCACAGCACCTTGCCGTCACCGATCTTCGCGCGTAGCTCCTGCACCGTTTGCTCCACGAAGGAGTCCATCTTCCACGTACCAGCGCAGCCGCATACCTTATAAACGAAATTGCTCAGCATTTTCGTGCCGTTATCCGTATGCAGAACCTCGGGGTGGAACTGCACGGCATAAAGGCCACGGGCAGCGTCCTCGGCAGCCGCCACGGGGCAATTAGGCGTATGCGCCACGATTCTGAAGCCAGGTGCGACCTCAGCGATATAATCATTATGACTCATCCAGCACACGTTTTGCGCCGGCAGGCCATCGAAAAGCGGACTGGAGCAGTCCAAATCGACCAAGGTCTTGCCATACTCGCGCTCGGGAGCTACGCAAACCTTACCGCCCAGCATATGCATCATAAGCTGACTGCCATAGCAAATACCCAGCACCGGCACGCCCAATTCGTAAATTTCGGGAGCGATGGTAGGAGAGTCAGGCAGATACGCGCTGTTCGGTCCACCGGTAAAAATAATGCCCTTCAAATTTTTCTTCGCCTTGATCTCGCTCACATCGTGAGTATAGGAAATAATCTCGCAATAAACACCGCTTTCGCGTACACGTCTGGCGATCAACTGGTTATACTGACCACCGAAGTCGATTACCAAAACCATTTCCTGTGCCTTAGTCTGCATACCTACACGCTCCTATTCTCTATCTCTTTAAATTTGTAAAAAAAGTAACGTTTTTATTATAGTAGATATTAACATAAAAACGGGCAAAAAGCAATGAAAATTGCCTCTGCCCGTGTTCATTTCTCATAAATTCCTTATTCTTCGCGCCGCAATGTTCGGATTTCTAATTAAACATCGCCTGCAAGGCCTGCTCCAGCGTTTTTACGCGAATAATCTGCGCCTCCGACTTGGGCAGGCGTAGATTAGAATCGGGAACGATGAATTTTTTGAAGCCCAAATTTAGCCCGTCCGTAATGCGGCGCTCGGGGGCAGAAACACGGCGCACCTCGCCCGTCAACCCCAGCTCGCCGAAGCACAGCACTCCCTTCGGCACGGGGCGATTGCGATAGCTGCTCACCAGCGCCGCCGCCACCGCCAGATCCGCCGCTGGCTCCGTCACGCGCATACCGCCGACCACGTTCACATACGCGTCGTAAATGCCAAAGTCCAAGCCTAAGCGTCGCTCCAGAATCGCCAGCAGCATATTGACGCGATTATAATCAAAGCCGACCGCCGTGCGCCGCGGCATACCATAGGGAGTTTTCGCCACCAAGGCCTGAAACTCCACCATGATTGGGCGGTTGCCCTCCATACAGGCACCAATCATACTACCGCTCGCCTCGCCGTCGCGATCCTCCAAAAAAAGCCCGGCAGGATTGGCGACCTCCTGCAAGCCGCCTGCCTCCATGGAAAAAATGCCACTTTCCTCCGTGCTGCCGAAGCGATTCTTCAGCGCGCGCAGTACGCGGAAGGCATAGGAGCGATCACCCTCGAATTGCAGCACCACGTCCACCATATGCTCTAAAAGGCGCGGACCAGCGATGTTACCGTCCTTCGTCACATGGCCGATGATGATTACGGCGATCTTCGTCGTCTTAGCGAACTGCAAAAGCTTAGCCGTACATTCGCGCACCTGCCCCACGCTGCCTGCGGCGGTGGGTAGCTCGGCGTTATACATCGTCTGAATACTGTCGATAATCAAAAGCTGCGGTCGCACGGCGTTCGCCTGAGCCAAAATGCCGTCCAGCTCAGTCGCCGTCATGATCAGCAGATTCTCGTTAGCTTCAGCGCCGCCCAAGCGCACGGCACGCAGAGCGGTCTGCTCCTCGCTCTCCTCACCGCTCACATAGAGCACCTTCACTCCGCGCTGACCGAAGCGCAAGCCGGCATCCAGCAAAATCGTGGACTTGCCAATGCCTGGCGTACCGCCCAAAAGCACGAGGCTGCCAGGCACCACGCCGCCGCCCAGCACCCTGTCGAACTCATGAATGCCTGTCGCCAAGCGTTCCACGCGCACCTGCGCCACGCTGGCGATCGTGCGGGGCTTCACCTTCTCGCCGTTCACTGGCAAATAGCTTTTACCCGTGCCAGCCTTCGCCGTCACCTCCGCCTCCTCGACCAGACTGTCCCAAGCGCCGCATTCTGGGCAGCGTCCCAGCCATTTAGCCGTTACATAACCACAGCTTTGACAGGTAAAATGATATTTAGTCTTGGCCATCTGCTTCCGTTACCTCCGTCCGAACCTCCGCTGCGCCCACGGGCACGGGCTCATCCTGCTCCCGCGCCGTCTCCGACTCATTTGCGTCCTCGCCTTCTACCTCGTCCTCATCGTCATATGCCGGCTCAGGCAGAATTTCCAGCCTGCCGATCCTGCTAAAGCTCAGCGCCTTGCCATTGGCATCGCCCAAGATAACGTCGCCCTCGCCAAAGGTCGCGTTTAAATAGAGATCCGTCAGGGGATCCTCGACCAATTTACGCAATGCGCGACGCAGAGGACGCGCGCCATATTTACTGTCCGTACCCTCCTTGATCCACAGCTCCTTGGCCGCCGCCGTCAGCTCGAGGCGCAAATGCTTATCCGCCAAGCGCTCGTTCAGCTCCGCTAGCATATTGTCGGCAATCAACGTCAGCTGCTCGCCATTCAAGGGGTTGAACACCAAAATCTCATCGACACGATTCAAAAACTCAGGACGGAAAAGCTGCTTAACCTCCGCCAGCACCCGCTCCCTGCGTCCATCAAGCTCCGCCGCCGCGCCGGTAGTAAAGCCCAAGGGCTTCGTGCTGCTCAGACGCTGCGCTCCGGCGTTACTCGTCATGATCAGCACGCAATTACTAAAGTCCACGGTGCGTCCCTTACCGTCCGTCAGGCGACCATCGTCCATAATCTGCAAAAGCAGATTGAAGGCATCTGGATGCGCCTTCTCAATCTCATCCAAAAGAATGACGCTGTAGGGCTTACGTCTGACGGCATCAGTAAGCTGACCGCCCTCCTCATAGCCCACATAGCCCGGAGGCGCGCCCAAAAGGCGAGCGGTGGTGTGCTTTTCCATATACTCGGACATATCAAAGCGCAGCATAGCGCGCTCGTCGCCGAAAAGCTCCTCCGCCAAGGTTTTCGCCATTTCCGTCTTGCCCACGCCCGTAGGTCCCAAAAAGAGGAACGAGCCCACAGGACGCTTCTTATCCTTGAAGCCTGCACGCGCGCGCCTTACCGCGCGGCTCACCGCGCTCACCGCCTCCTGCTGCCCGATCACACGCTGCCCCAGACGCTCCTCCAGCTGCAAAAGCCTGCTGCTTTCGTCCTCCGTAAGCTTGGACAAAGGCACGCCGGACCACGCCGCAACCACCTCGGCGACCTCCTCCGCGCCAACCTCCGCGCCCAAGCACAGCTCCGCCAAATGCTTATCCAACGCGCGGTCAATGATTCTCTCGCTTTCCTGCGCCTCCTCCAGCTTGGCGATATCGCGCTCCTTCACGCCCTGATTGCGAACCTTCGCCGCCTCGTCGCTCAGCATACCCAACGCGCGCACCGCCTCGCTGCCCTTATAGCATTTCATACGCTTACGCGAGCAGGCCTCGTCCAGTACGTCGATCGCCTTATCAGGGAGATTACGGTCGGTAATATAGCGATCGCTCAGCTCTACCGCCGCACGCAGCGCCTCCGGCTTAATCTTTAGCTGATGGAACTCCTCGAATTGCTTACGCAAGCCTCTAAGCATCTCAATGCTATGCTCGTTATCTGGAGGATTGATCAAAAGCGGCTGGAAGCGACGCTCCAGTGCAGCGTCCTTTTCGATATATTTACGATATTCGTCGACCGTCGTCGCGCCGATAATCTGCAATTCGCCACGTGCCAGCGCCGGCTTCAAAATATTGGCGGCATCAATGCTGCCCTCGGCACTGCCAGCGCCGATCAGAGTATGCAGCTCGTCAATAAAGAGAATAACGCTTTTTTCCTGCCGCGCCACGTCCAAAATATGCTTCATGCGTTCCTCGAACTCACCGCGGTACTTCGCGCCCGCAACCAGCATACCGATCTCCAAGGAGAAAATCATCTTCTTGCGCAAAAACTCCGGCACGTGCTTATTGATGATTCGCTGCGCCAACGCCTCCGCGATCGCCGTCTTGCCCACGCCAGCATCACCGATAATCACAGGATTATTCTTCGTGCGTCGACCGAGGATCTGAATCAGGCGATCCACCTCCTCCTCGCGCCCGATAACGGGATCAAGCTTGCAGCGCAGCGCCTCCTCGCACAAATTGCGTCCGAAGGAGGAGAAAAACTTATTCAAATTCTTCACCCGATCCATCTTCACTCTTTCGTGCTTGCCGGGAATCACCTTGCGTGCCTCGTCCTGCTCGTCAATCAAGCTGCCCACAGCTTCACGATTAATCCCGAATTTCTCCAGCACGCGGCAGGCGCGACCGTCGCCAGCAGCCACCAAGCCCCATAAAAGCTGGGCGCTGCCCACCTTCCGTAAATGCAGCTCGCGCGCCTTATTCGCCGCCTCTGTCAGCACCATTTCCGCACGCTTGCTATACTTGGGCATAAGCACAGGCTCGCCCGCCTTCTCCAGCCACGTAAGCAGCTCCCTCGCGATATCCTGTAGATCGGCATGCAGGCGACAAAGCATTTTGTGCGCTGTGCAATTATCATCCGCCAGCATCGCCGCCAAAATATGCTCCGTACCAACGTACTCGCCCTTGAAATCCAAAGCCTTGGCAGTCGCCAGGCTCAGCACGTGATCCGCGCCCGCGGTAAACTCCGCATGCCCCTCCTTCTCGTCCGCCGACTGCGATTTTTTATCGCCTTTGATGAGCTTCTGGAGAATATCAAAGGCTCTGCTAACCTTGTTGTAATCCTGCTTCTCCCCCTCCATGGGCGGCATAAAATCAGCCGCGCAATCCTCGCACAGCCATTTATCTATTTTCTCGTCACCATTCACCATGACCACATGCGCGATGGCTTCCTTTTCATGACAAATATCACATAGCATAGGCTTACCCCCGTCCCTCATTATTCAATAAACGCATTGCCTGCTGCAAAAGCTGTTTCTTTTTATTCTCATCAGCATCAATAATTTGCAGCATGTATTTAAGCAAAATCCTTTCCCTAGCGGTCAACAGGCGTTTCGCTGTCAAAACCTCCACTGCCTCGTCCGCCGTCAGCTCCTTTGTCGGCTGCTCCCTATGCGCCACGCGCGCGATACGCACAAAGCCACCACTGCCGCGTCGTGACTCCACCAAAAAGCCACGCTCCGGCGTGAAACGCGTACTCAAGACGTAGCTAATTTGTGAAGGAGCGCAGGACAGCCTTTCCGCCAGCTCGTTGCGGCGCACCATAAGCTCGTCCTCATGATCGCGCAGCAGCTCGCCGATAATAAAATTTTCTATAGCGTCCGCTAAATTTCTCATACTATTCACCTGCACAATGCAACACTATCAGACCGTATAAGTATATTATATTTGACTTTTCGACTTTTAGCAAGTATGAACAGAGAATTTTCTCGATATATGAAAATAAAAAACAGCTACCATCCCTACGACAGTAGCTGTTGCAATTCTATTTTTCCGTATCGAAAAGCGCGTCCACGAACTTATCTGGCTCGAAGGGGCGGAAATCCATAATGCCCTCGCCCACGCCGATCCATTTCACTGGCAGTCCTAGCTCCTCCTTAATGGCGATAACCACGCCGCCCTTCGCCGTGCCGTCCAGCTTCGTCAGCACCACGCCAGTAACGTTAGCGGTCTCCATAAAGACCTTCGCTTGATTAATGGCGTTCTGTCCCGTGGTCGCGTCCAGCACGAGGAAGGTCTCATGTGGCGCTTCTGGTATCTCGCGTTTGATAATGCGATGAATCTTCTCCAGCTCGTTCATTAGATTAGCCTTATTATGCAAGCGTCCAGCGGTATCGATAAAGAGAATGTCCGCCTTACGCGCGATCGCCGCCTTCAAGCCGTCGAACACCACCGCCGCGGGATCCGCGCCCTCGTTATGACGGATAACGTCGCAATGCGCACGCTCGCCCCAAATAGAAAGCTGCTCCGCCGCCGCCGCGCGGAAGGTATCTCCAGCCGCCAAAATCACCTTGTATTTAAATAGCGTAAAATAATTCGCCAGCTTGCCGATCGTCGTCGTCTTGCCCACGCCGTTCACGCCGACCACGAGAATGACCGTCGGCTTCGCGCCGATGCGGGTGCGCTGACCAGAATCAGCCAAAAGCTCCGCCGTATATTTCTTCAAAAAGGGCATCACGTCCTGCGTTCCCTGAATCTCCTTTTTCTTCGCCGCCTGACGCACCGCGTTGATCAGCTTCTCCGTCGTCTTAACGCCCACGTCGGCGCTAAGCAGAATCATCTCCAGCTCCTCCAGAAAATCCTCGTCCACGGACGCGGATAGACCGACCAGCTCCTGAATACGATCGGTAAAATTGCGCCTTGTTTTCGTTAGACCTTCCTTTAAGCGCTCAAAAAATCCCATATTAAATCTCCTTTACCTTGGTCTTTCATTTATCTTCACGGATAAAAGCTTCGACACGCCCGATTCCTCCATCGTCACGCCATACATAATATCCGCCGCTTCCATAGTACCCTTGCGATGTGTGATCATGATGAACTGCGTGTTCCGCGAATAATCACGTAGGAAATTGGCAAAGCGTTGAATGTTCGCGTCATCAAGCGGCGCGTCTATCTCATCAAGAATACAGAACGGTGCTGGCTGATAGCTCAAAAGCGCGAATAGCAGTGCGATTACCGTCAGGGCACGCTCACCGCCCGACAGCAAAAACAGGCTTTGCAGCTTCTTGCCCGGGGGCTGCGCCTCGATATCGATACCCGAATCCAATAGATTATCCGGCTCCGTCAGCTTCAAAAGCGCCGTACCGCCGCCAAACAGCTTGACATAGCAACGCGCGAAATAAATATTGATCTGCGAGAAGGCCTCCTTAAAGCGCTTACTCATACCACTATTGATCTCGCCGATCACCGACTCCAAATTGTCTTTCGCCGTGGCGAGATCCTCGTACTGCTTGCGCAGGAACTCGCTACGTTCCTTAACCGCGCGATATTCCTCGATCGCCGCCGCGTTAATCGGCCCTAGCTCGGTGATTTTCACAGTCAGCCTACTCGTCTTTTGCTGCAGGGCCTTCAAATCTAAATGCGCCAACGCACTGACATCGACTAGCTTGGCCTCCGCCTCGCTAAGATTATGCTCCTGTCGCAGCTGTTCCAAAAGATGCGCGTGATCGCTTTCGTGCCGTGCCAGCTCCAGCTCCGTTTGTCGTAAATGCGCCTCGCTCTCGCCAGCAGACCTGCGTGCCGCGACTACCGCCTGCTCCAGCTCGCTCTGACGCGCCAGCAGCTCGGCACGCTCGCCAATAAAGGCATCCTTACCCTGCACTATCTCGTGTAACTCCGTCAAGGCCTGCTCGCTCTGCTTCTGCAAAAGCCCGCTTTGCTGCCCGCAGGAAGAAATGGTTTGCCGCAGCTGCTCGCATTCCTGCTGCGCGCCGACGATTTCCTGACGCACACGCAAAGTGTCGCGATCCAGCTCCTGCATTCTTTCGCTCATCAGCTGCGCCTTCGCCGCCGAGGTCTGCAAATTGACGCGCGCATCCTGCAAACGATTTTCCGTCGCCGTTACCTCGCTACCGCAATGCGCGATCTCCTGCTGAAGCCCTTCCAAACGAAGCTTGGCCTCGCTATCCTGCTGCTCACGCACGCCGACATCGGCACGCAGGCTCTTCAATTTATCGCGATTGGCAAGATACTCGTCCGTAATTTGCTTTCTATCATCCAAAAGCAACAAAAGCCTCTCGTTATCCTTCGCCTTTTCCTGCTCTAGCTGCTGCACATGCAGACGTAGCTCGCTATCCTTGAGCAATAGCTGCTGCCTTTGCTCGCGCAGCTCGCTCACCCTTTGGCTAAGCTCCCGTGCCTCCGCCTCCTGCTCCTCGGAGCGCTCCTGCCAACGCAGTGCCTCCTGATGCAGCTCCTGTGCCTGCTTAGCAAATTGCTTAAGCTCTAGCTCACGGCTCAAATAGCCCTCGCGTTGGCGCTTCGCGCCACCGCTCATGCTACCGCCGGTGTTCACTACGTCACCTTCTAGCGTCACTACGCGCAAGCGATAACGCACCGCCTTCGCCGCAGCCAGCGCCGCGTCGATATTCTCGGCGATCAGCACTCGCCCCAAAAGGAAACGAATCGCGTTCTCCGCCTCCTGCTTAAATTGTACCAAATCTACGGCAAAGCCGCAAATCCCCGGCAAGGCCGCCGCCTGCTCCTCCTCGCGCGTCGGCGTGCGCCGCTGCACGGTATCCAGTGGCAGGAAGGTCGCACGCCCGCTGCCCGTCTGCTTCAAATAGGCGATTGCCTGCTTGACGGCCTGCGCATCGCGAGTGACGATGTTTTGCGCGCCCTCGCCCAAGGCCGTCTCCAGAGCCGTAACGTATTTGTCCTCCACCTTAAGCAGCTCGGCGACCACTCCGACCAACTGCTTACGCCAAGGTGCCTGTGCCCGCAAGACCGCCTTAATTCCGTTGCCGAAGCCCTCATAGCTCGCCTGCATCCTTCGCAGACTCTGCTCACGCGTTTCCAGACGGGTGATTTTTTGCTGCACGCTCTGCTGCTCGCCAGCGATTTTTCGCTGCTCGCTCTCTACAGCCTGTAACCTATCCGTCAGCTCGCGTCCCGATTTTTCCACCAGCTCACGCTCATGCGCGTTACGCGCCTGCGCTTCCAAAAGCTTGGCATAACGCTCCTCGGCACGTGTCTGCGTTTCCTCGGCCTCCTCGATGCTCTTTTTTAAAGCGTCACGCCGCCGCATCCGCTGCTCCTGCGCCTGCTCCAAAGCTCGCAATTCATTGCGCAGTCCCAAAAGCTCCTGCATAGCGGTAAAGAACTCGCTCTGCGCGTCCGCACTTTTATTCTGTATCTCGGTCAGCTTTGCACTGGCCGCGTCCCGTTCCTTTTGCAAGGCTTCCACCAGTAGGGAGGCCTGCGCCCTCTCGCGATCGGCAAGATCGAAATCGGCAGCCAGCTTCTGCATCGAAGCCTCAAGATCGGCAGCCTGCTCGTTCGCCTTCGCCATACTCTGCTCCAAACGCGCGATTGCCCGCTCGCTCTGCTCGCTGCGCTCCGTCAAAACGTTCTGCTGACCGCGTAGCTTTTCTAGGCTTCTTTCCTTCGCGGAGATCTCCTCCTGTAATTTGCTATAGCCCTCCGCCAGCCTGTCCAAATCACGCTGTAGCTGCATGGTCTCCGCCTCACGCGCGCTCAACAGCGCCGCCTGATGACTAAAGAAATCAGCCGCCGTCTGCTTACGCGCCTCCAGCGTTATCCGCTCCTCCGCCATATTATCCAAGCGCCGCAAAAGCACGCTCAGCTGGCACAAGCGCAGCTCCTCGCTCAAGCTATTAAATTTCGCCGTTCTTTCCGCAGCTTGAGCCAAAGGCTCCACCTGTGCCTCCACCTCGGAGCGAATATCGTTGATACGCGTCAAATTAAGCGCCGTATCCTCCAAGCGTCTAACGGCGTCCTTCTTGCGCAGACGGTATTTGGCGATGCCTGCCGCCTCCTCGAACAAAGCACGCCGATCCTCCGAGCGACTGTTGAGAATCTCATCGATCTTATTCTGACCAATAATCGACATCGAGCCTTTGCCCAAGCCCGTATCCGCCAAAAGATCCACGATGTCCTTCAGTCGGCAGGGCTTCCTATTGATCGCGTAATCGCTATCACCGCTGCGATACAGACGACGCGTCAGGCTCACCTGCTCGAAATCCAAGGGCAGAGTGTGATCGCTATTGTCAAACTCCAGATTGACCTCCGCCACGCCCAAGGCGCGACGCTTGCTGCTGCCGGAGAAGATCACGTCCTCCATCCTGCTGCCGCGCAAATACTTCGCGCTTTGCTCGCCCAACGCCCAACGAATGGCATCAGAAATATTGCTCTTGCCGGAACCGTTCGGACCGACAACAGCAGTTATTCCCTGATCGAAGCTCATCTCAATTTTATCGGCAAAGGATTTAAAGCCATAGGTTGAAAAGGACTTTAAGCGCACCTGCATCACCTGATTTTCATTATTATCCTAGCAAGGAGATATTTCATTCTTATATTCTAGCATATTACAAGTTCTTTTTCGAGAGTTTTTCTCTATATTTTTCACACAAATTACAAGTTTAAATTGAACACCAACAGACAAAAGATTACTATCTCTTTTAACAGATATATTCCTTGTTATCCTTTAATGTTGCTTGCATACTTTTTAATTCATCACTAGATATATTAACACCTTCCTCATCAAGCGTTTCTAATACTTCCATAACACTAATAATAGCATCCGTTTCCTCATCTGGGAAATAGAATAATTCCGTAAACCAAATTACATTAACCCAATCTACTAATTCTTGAAATTCAATCTCTTTCCCAAGAAATTTTTCAATTACATTACTAACATCAACAGCATTTACGCAAACAGAATTAATATTTTCAATGTTATAAAAATCATCTCCTATTTGTTTAGATAACTCTTTCTTATTAATTCTCATTTTCTTATACATCTCTAGAATAGAATCCATCATTATTTCTCCTTTCTATGAATGCATTTTCTAAATGAATCATAAAGCATCTTATAAGCACAAATAGTTTTATCATTAACATCAACGGACTCATAATAAACAAAAATTGAACAAAATCAATATACTAAAGGAAGAACACCTAAAATAATATGTTCTTCCTTGTTATAATTACGCACTACATTATTTAAATGTATCTATAATAATTACCTCACCCTCCGCGCGTACTATCTCTAAACGCACATCAGGAAAGCGTTCCTCCCAAAAGCGCAGATTGC
>CAYZOZ010000010.1:30997-33699 GCA_964480295.1 uncultured Phascolarctobacterium sp. | reverse complement strand
CGTACTATCTCTAAACGCACATCAGGAAAGCGTTCCTCCCAAAAGCGCAGATTGCACCCGTGCTGCCCACGCAGCTTGGACTCCAAGCGCCGCGGACAGCGAAGCTCCAGCCTGCTCGCGCCCCGCGCCACCAGCTCCTCCATCCGCGGAGTAAGCTCGTCGCGCAGCGCCCTGCTCCGAACCAGCTCTCCCATGGCAGGATGAAACGGACCTGCAAGGATATTGCCCTCCGCGCACAGCTCCTCATCCGCCTGCAAGCCGATACGAATCACCCTAATACCAGCCTCCGTCAACCTGCTATACGCATACGTGCTCTGCGCCACCGCCTCCTCCAAAGTCAGCGGCATGAATTCCCCACGCGCGAAACTGCGCGCCAACGGCGTATCCCTAATTACCAAAAGCGGATAAATGCGCGCCACGTCCGGTCGCAGAGCGACCACCTGACGTACGGTGTCGCGCACGCTGGCAAAGCTCTGCCGCGGCATTCCCACCATCAGCTGAATGCCCGTCGCAAAACCAAAGCTACGCAGAAGGTCATGCGCCCTAGCCACACATTCCGCGCTATGCCCACGCTCCGCCACCGCCAAGACCGCGTCATCCAGGGACTGCACCCCCAGCTCCACCAAGCGCACATGGTGACGCTGCAAAAGGCGCAAACGCTCCTCATCGATATAATCTGGACGCGTCGAAAGGCGCACGCTCTCTATTCTTCCCTGCGCCAAAAGCGCGTCCGTCAGCCCCAAAAGACGCTCCTGCAAGGCAAGCTCCAGCCCCGTGAACGAGCCACCGTAAAAGGCTGCCTCTATCGGCACGTTCGGCGATAGAATGCCGAGCCAGCGTTTGATCTGCGTCTCCGCCGCCGACACCGCCGCCACGTGCTGACCGCTGATCGTCCTTTGATTGCAGAACACGCATTGATGCGGACAGCCAGCGTGAGGAATAAAAATCGGTAATACCGCCATATCACACTTCCTGCGCCTGCTGCGTCAAAATGCTTTCAAGAACCAGTGCCACGCCGTCCTCGTCATTCGTCGCCGTAATAATCTTAGCCTGCGCCTTAACCGCGTCCTTAGCGTTACCCATAGCCACGCCGATACCAGCATTGGCGATCATCTTGACATCGTTATTGGAATCGCCGATGCACATAATCTCCTCCGGTCGCACGCCATAGCCTGCGGCGACGGACTTCACCGCCTCCCACTTGTTCACGCCCGGCTCCATCAGCTCCAAAAAATTATCCTTAGAGCTGGTCACATCCAAGCGTCCAGCGAAATCACGGCAAAAATCCTGCCAAACAGCATGAAAGCTGTCGCTCTCCGTCATCACCAAAATTTTATAGGGGGCTTCGTCCGTATGGTAGACCGCGTCCCCGATCGCCGTCGTCGGAATGCCGCTAATTCTGCTATACATGCGTGAGCAAGCATTCTCCGTATGAATGAGTATCCTATCGCCAACGTAAAGCTGCAAATAATAGCCACGCTCACGGCAGTACGCCAGAGCGTCATTGGCGGTCTTCAAGCTCAGCTTATGCTCATAGAACACCCTGCCGCTCAGGCTACCCTTCACTAACGCGCCGTTATAGGTAACGAGCGGCACGTCCAGCCCCAAACGCTCGGCGTAGGGCTGCGCGGAAACGTACATTCTGCCCGTCGCCAAAAGGAAAATCTTTCCAGCCGCCAACGCCTGCCTAATCGCCGCCTCGTTGCGCAAGGAAACACGGCACTGACTATTCAATAAAGTATCATCCATATCACTGGCTATCAGCTTAATTTCCATTAGTTAACTCCCTCTTACAAACTAGATCCAAAGCCAAGGCTACCACGGGATAAACGAGCAGCAAAAAAAGCAGATGTCCCACATTTGTATGCAACACATAGCCCGGCATCACATGGCTCAGCGTCAACGCGCCCTCCCACGAAAAGGCCGCCAAAGCGATCAACGCCTTCGCTAAATCGCCCCCATACGCCGTCAAGCGCGCCAAGGGAGCTTGCTTGAAATCGCGACTCACCAAAAGTCGCATCACGCCCGTGCCCAAAAGCATAAAAAAGCCCTCGATAAAGGAGCCTGCCACCAAGCCACCCAGCGTGACGACCTCCAGCCACTCCGTAAAATATTCTACGAGAAAGAAGCATACGCTCAGTGTAAGCCAAAGCGTAGCCAAATCATAAATTTTTTTCTTCATAATAATCACCAAAATATATTATAGCATATGAGCAAGAGGCTTATCTATAAGTATTTTGCAAGGAAGGACATCAAGCTGACGCTAAACGCCCGCTTAGCGATAAGCCTTCTAGTACCTCCGACGAGCAAATGTGAATTCTTTGCAAAGCGCTACCCTTTTTAATTAGTAAATGGTATAATCACAATGTAGGCAATATGTCGCAGACTTCTATCGACGATGCCTTCAAATCTATGGTCATAAACAAAGGAGTGAGTAAGATGACCGCACGTAAATTTTTCATTTGCAAGCATTGTGGCAATATCGTCGGCAAGATCGTTGATCAGGGAACGCCGCTGAGCTGCTGTAACGAGGAAATGCAGGAGCTGATTCCCAATACCGTTGACGCGTCGCAGGAAAAGCACGTTCCAGTCATCACCGTCGCCGGTAAAACGATCACCGTGCGCGTCGGTAGCGCCGATCACCCCATGCTCCCCGAGCATTATATTCAGTGGATCTATTTGGAGACCACTCACGGCGGTCA
>CAYZOZ010000010.1:5752-30897 GCA_964480295.1 uncultured Phascolarctobacterium sp. | reverse complement strand
AACCACAGCACCGACCAATAGGCCACGACGAAGGAAACCACGAAGCCGATAGCCAAAACGGTAAGATCGTCGCTGCTGAGGTGCTGCAAATTTTTCAGCAAATCATAAATGCAGGCCACGAACATCAACGGTACGGCGATCAAAAAGGTGTAATTCGCCGCCGCCCTACGCGAAAGGCCGACCAAAAGTCCGCCTGCGATCGTGCTGCCGCTACGGGAAAAGCCTGGCCACAGCGAGAGAAACTGATAAATGCCCACCCAAATCGCCTGCTTCATGGAGATTTTATCCACATCGTCCACCAGCTCCGCCTCACGTCCGCGCGTGCGATGCTCGGCATACATGAGCAAAAGACCGCCCAACGCCAAGCCTATCGCCACGGTGAAGGGCGAAAAAAGATATTGCTTAATATAGGAATAGAGGAAAAACGCCACCGCCATCACGGGCACGATACCTGCGGCGATATGCCAAACAGACAGCCCCTTACTCGCATCCCAGCCGTCCTTGGTAAAAAAGCGTGCGAAGCGCTCCTTATAAATAAAGATTACGGAAAGAATCGCGCCCAGCTGCACGAAAACGTCGAACACGTCGGCAACAGGTCCGTCGAAGCCCAGCATATGCCCCACGATGATCATATGCCCCGTGGAGGACACCGGCAAAAACTCTGTCAGTCCCTCGACTATGCCAACTACGACCGCCATCAAATACTGTTCCATTGTAACTTCCTTTCAATCAATAAAATCCCTACTATTATAAGCTTTTTCTGCTTATTATGCAATGAAAACACATAAAAAATCTCCCGACCGAAATACTCGATCGGGAGAAAAATTTTTAGGGATATTATTTGCGTGCGCGCTCGGCGATATGCTTTTGATAAGCGGCGGTTTCGGCAACGACCACGCCGGACAGAGCCAGCAGCGCGATAAGGTTAGGAATCGCCATCAGGCCGTTAACGATATCTGCCAAAGCCCAAATCTCCTCCAGCTTCAGGAAGGGACCGCAGGCAACTACGACGATGAAGAAAATGCGATAGAAGGGAATGGCCTTTACGCCTACCAAATATTCTACGCAGCGTTCGCCATAATAGTTCCAACCAAGAATGGTGGTGAAGGCGAAGAGTACCAAGCCTACCAAGAGCAGCATGCTGCCCCATGCCGGGAAGGCGAGCTTGAAGGCCGCGTCAGTCATAGCCGCGCCTGCCAGAGGTCCGCACCAAACGCCGGTAACGGTCAAAGCCAAGCCAGTCAGCGTACAAATAATGATGGTATCGATGAAGGTACCGGTCATGGAAACCAAGCCCTGCTCAGCAGGCCATTGAGTTTTAGCAGCTGCCGCAACGATCGGGGCGGAGCCTAAGCCGGACTCGTTGGAGAATACGCCGCGAGCAACGCCGCTGCGCATTGCCAACATAACGGTCGCGCCTAGGAAGCCGCCCTGAGCTGCGGTAGTGGTGAAGGCGGAATTAATAACGGTAGCGATAGCTGCCGGAACCTGATCGGCATAGGTGATAAGAATGCCGACGGTGGTCAAAAAGTACAGCACAGCCATACCGGGAACTACTGCGGAGGTAACGTTGGCGATGGATTTCAAGCCGCCGATCGTAACAGCCGCAACAACGATGGTCAAAGCGATACCGGTGTAAATAACCGGAATACCTGCGGAGATCTTCGTGATCTCCACGATGGAGTTAACCTGCGCGAAGGTACCTACGCCGAAGCAGGCGCACAGGATACCGAAGGCGGCGAAGGCAATCGCCAGGGGCTTATATTTTTTGCCCATACCATTTTCTATATAATACATGGGACCGCCGGAAATATTTCCGTTGGCATCTACATTACGGAACTTAACTGCCAAAAGGCACTCGGCGTATTTGGTCGCCATACCGAAGAAGGCAGCAACCCACATCCAGAACAAAGCGCCAGGACCGCCTGCCTTGATAGCTGTGGCAACACCGACAATATTACCGGTGCCGACCGTAGCGGCAAGTGCAGTACACAGGGCCTTAAAGCTGTTTACGTCGCCGCTGCCGTCGTTCTCGGCCTTAAAAATCAAGCGCAAAGCCTGACCGAGCTTGAGAACCTGAATCAAACGCAGACGAATCGTCAGCCAAATACCGGTGCCGACCAAAAGAATCAATAATGGCGGGCCCCACACAAAAGAGTCAATAGCATTCAACATGTCCAACATAATAAAACATCTCCTTCACCCTCAATAAAAACTTCATAAGTAAATAAATAAACCGGAGTATAGCGCTAATACTCCGGTTAAAGTCAATGACAATATAGATACCTGCACTTGTACCTATATGTAATTTAGCTCCGTCCACTGGCCTGAGAGATTGGTCTGCAAAAAGCAGGCTTGCACCTTCGGCGCCCATTTAAGGGACTCTCCAGAGTTGTGTCAATTCACGGTTCCGCCCCTTGCGAGGCACCTGAGAGTTTTGCTCCTTCGGTAGGCTAGGCCTTCTCCCGTCAACGTCATCCACTCAATATTTACTTATGTGTCTGATTATAGTACAGCTTAACGGAAAAAGCAAGCACTTTTTAGAAAAAATATCGTTTTGTTACCTTAAAACGTCAAGTATACAAAATACACGCACCTTTTTCTTTCTGCAAACTTAAATATCTTAGTACTATAAAAATAGGTTTTATTTATTTAACTAGGTGAATACGCAGAGCCGTTAATAATTCAGTGCAAAAGTATTAGCTTATCTGAATGTGCTCCGCGCACGCCTCCTATAGCCTTCGCAGCGCACCCCCGCCGCGAAAAAACGCACGCGCACGCAGCCGTCCAAATCCGTGCGCCAAACCTGCGCCCCCGCCGCCGCCAAGCGTGCCAAGGTCTCCTCGTGCGGGTGACCGTACACGTTACCTGCGCCGCAGGAGATCACCGCGTAGCGAGGCCGTGCCTGCGCCAAAAGCTCCTCGCCATTACTATAGCGCGAGCCGTGGTGTCCCGCCTTCAGCACCGTGCATGGCGGAATGCTCAGTGCTCCCTCCTCCTCGCTGCTCAGATCCCCCGTCAGCAGCAGCCTGCCCCAAGGAGAGTTCAGCAGCGCTACCGTGCTTGCCGCGTTCCCGCTCACGGCAGCAGGCGTTGCCAAAGCCAAGCGCAGCGTGCAGCCCTCACCCAGCTCGAAGGCGCGCCCCTCGCGAGCGACGCTCACGCGCACGCCCCTTGCCCGCGCCACCGCCAAAATCGTCTTCCTCAGGCTCGCACTGCTCCCCTCCGCCTGCTCCCGCGGCAAAACTAGCTCGCGCACGCGCACGTTTCTCAGCACGCCCACCGCGCCACCCACATGATCGCTGTCATAATGGCTCAAAAGCAGTGCCTCCACACGCGTGATGCCCCTGCTGCGCAAAAAGGGTGCGATGACGCGCTTGCCCGTATCCAAATAGCTCAAGCCGCCCGTATCATAAATATAGGTCCTGCGATCAGGCGCTATAAGCACCACGCAATCCCCCTGCCCCACATCGAGAAAATACACCTCTAGCTCCTGCCTCGTAAGCCTTGGCCAAGCCAAAGCCGCCATAAGCAGGCACAGCGAAACACATAGCAGGGCGCGTCGCTCCGCATTAGCGAGAAAGCGCGCGCAGGGCGCGTCCGCCCAAGCAAGCAGCGCCGCGTAATAAACAGGCGCGCACCAAAGCGGCAGCTCGCCCACCACGGGATTGGCGAAGGGCAAAGCAGCCAAATAGCGTCCCTGCGCCAATACACCACTCAAGAGCAAATCGCTCAGCTCCAAGGCATATTGAGAAAGAGGCGTGAAAACGCCGCCAACACGCTCCAACGCCAAGCCCACGCCGGAAATAAGCGGTGCCAGCTCTAGCACGGGCACGAGCAAAGGATTACTTAGCAAAGCCAAAAGCGGCAGCTGGTGAAAATAATGCGTTAAAAACGGCAAGCACGCCAGCTGCGCCGCCATGGTCACGCCCAAGCCCTCGCGCAAGAAATCGGGCCAAGCCTCCGGCAGCACGCGCTCGCAGGCAGTCAATAGCAAAACCAAGCCGGCAGCGGCGGCGAAGGAAAGCTGAAAGCCCATGTCTAAAAGCCACAGAGGACGTGCCGACAAGAGCAGAAACGCCGCCAAGCACAGCAAGCGCCCGCGCTCCGCCCCGCGTCCGCCGAAAAGCAGCGCCGCCGTCACCAGCAGCGCGCGCAAAACGGGAGCGCGCAAACCGCAGAGCAACGCATACGCCGTTAAACACAGTACGAGCGGATATTTGCGCCAGCGACATGGTAACGGACGCAGAAGCGCCGTCAGCCAAACGCTGATCAGCAGGATGTGTGTGCCCGAAACCGAAAGCAAATGATTAAGCCCATTCGCCGTAAAAATATCCCGCGTTTCCTCGTCCAAATTACCGCTGCCTCCGAGCAGCATCCCGCCCACCAGCTCGCCGTGGCGCAGACGCTGCCGCCAACGCTCGCGCAGATCGTAACCGAACCAGCTCCAGCGACGCAAAAGGCTCCTCATGTGCGCCCACAGTCCTCGCCCAAGGCTCAGCCCGCGCGAATCGCTCCGCTCCACGCGCACCACGCGCGCCTTGCTCAGCACCGCGCCGATATTTTGCACGCGATTATAGCGCTCCGCGTCAAAGCCTCCGGGATTATGCAAAGCCACAGAAGCACTCAGTACGCCGCTCACCGTCAAACGCTCGGCGCGCAAGCCTTCCGCGCCTACCGCTCCGAGCGCGGCGGCGGTCAGGCGCAAGCGCAGCCTACCGTCATAGGCGACGGACTCAGAACCGACGTACAACCGCTCGCACGCCAAAAGCAGGCTATAGCCCTCCTCCGTTTTGCGCACACTCCCGACATCGACGCTGCCCTCCGCGCACACCTCGCGTTGCATATAGGGCGTAAGCCGCTGCTCCGCGCTCAAGCCGACACGTTGGGCGTTCGTCACGCCCAGCACACAGCAAAAAAAAGCGAAGCAAAAAACACGAAGCCACGTTTTTGTCACAGAAAATATTAACAAAAAGCTAAAGAGGCTCAGAAAAAGCAACAATTTAAGCGTCATAAAGGATGATAACTCTCCCTGCAAGCCCCACCATATGCCGCCCATGAAGGCGGCTAAGCCCGAATAAAGCATCGCCGCCTCCACTAACGCACGTACACGTAAGGACGCAGCTGCTCCAGCTTGCTTTTGCCGATGCCGCGCACCTGTAAAAGCTCGTCCACCTTGCTAAAGCGATGCACACGCCGCAGGGCTAGGATTCTGTTAGCCAAGGACGTACCGATTCCTGGCACGCGCGTCAGCTCCTCCCCCGTAGCCTCGTTCAGCTCCACCAACACCGCCTCCTGCGTTTTAGCAGCTGCCTTACCGCCAGCGTCACTCGCTACTGCCGCGAAGCTACTGACCTTAGCCGATTTACCTTTGACCATAGGAACATAGACGTGCGCCCCGTCGCGCAGCTTTTTCGCCAAATTCACCCTGTCCCTATCAGCATCCTCGCGCCAGCCCCCTGCCGCCTCCACGGCCTCCAGCGCCCGCGCGCCACTTGCCAGCTCATAAATTCCCGGACGCAGCACCGCGCCGCTCACATAGACCTGAAGCATGACCTCCCTGCGCTTCACCTCCACGCTGCTCACGCTCGCTGGCTCCGCCTGCGTCAACTCCGACTGCGGCGCTTCCTGCTGCCACCACGCCGTCGCCACGCAGCCCAAAAGCAGCACGCCCAAGAACACATACTTTCTTTGCTTATTATCCATTCCGTCCTCCCTTCGCCCTAAAAGCAAAGAGAGCCTCCAAGAATAACTTCGTTATTCTCAGAGACTCTCTGAAAATCTCGCGTCCCCACGGAAGCACCGCAGCGACGACTATGCACTTTTAAAAAAACTATTTGACTACTTATTTAGCAACGATATTTACCAAACGGCCGGGTACGCAAATTACCTTACGCACGGTCGCGCCACCGATATGCGCCTGCACATTGGCATCAGCCAAAGCGATCTTCTCTAGCTCCTCCTTCGTTGCTTCGGCAGGAACCGTCAAACGACCGCGCACCTTGCCGTTAACCTGCAAAACAATCTCCACGTTGTCGACCTTCAAGGCCTCCTCGCTATAAGCCGGCCAGCCTTGCGCATGTACGCTGGAATCGGCATCAATCGCGCCACGCCACAGCTCCTCGGTGATATGAGGAACAAAGGGACTCAGCATCTTAATCAGGGCGGTAATCGCCTCGTAAACCAAGCCGGCATTATGCTCCTCGGACGCGTCCTTATAGGCATACAGAGCATTTACCAGCTCCATCATTGTGGAAATAGCGGTGTTGAAATTGAAGCGCGTCTCGATATCGGCAGTAACCTTCTTAATGCTGCTATGCAATACGCGGCGCAGCTCCTTATCAGCCTCGCTCAGGCCTGCGGCATCATAGGAGGTAACCTTCTGCTCCAGCTGGGGCATGTAGTTCAACACGATGCGCCATACGCGGTTCAGGAAGCGGAAGGAGCCCTCCACGCCCTGATCGCTCCACTCCAGCTCTCTTTCGGGCGGAGCGGCGAAAAGAATGAACAGGCGCGCGGTATCAGCGCCGTACTTCTCCAAAATTTCCTCCGGAGAAACGACATTGCCCAAGGACTTGGACATCTTCGCGCCGTCCTTAATAACCATGCCCTGAGTCAGCAGATTGCTGAACGGCTCGTCATAATCTACCAAGCCTGCATCACGCAAAACCTTCAGGAAGAAGCGGGAATAGAGCAAATGCAGGATCGCATGCTCGATACCGCCAATATATTGATCGACAGGTCCCCAATACATATTGGCATCCTTGTCGAAGCATTTAGCCGCGTTTTTCGGATCGGTGTAGCGGAGATAATACCAGGAGGAGCACAGGAAGGTGTCCATGGTATCGGTCTCACGCGTAGCGTCAGCACCGCACTTCGGGCATTTGCAATGCAGGAAGCTTTCGGATGTAGCCAACGGGGATTTCGCGCCAGCGTTGAAATCTACGTCCTCAGGCAGACGTACCGGCAGCTCCTCCTCGGGAACTAGCACCTCGCCGCAGTGCGGACAGTAAACGATAGGAATCGGCGCGCCCCAATAGCGCTGACGGCTGATCAGCCAATCACGCAGGCGGTAGTTGACACGGCGCTTGCCAAAGCCCTCCTGCTCCGCCTTATCCATAATGGCGGACATCGCCTTGTGCATTTCCATACCGGTAAATTCACCGGAGTTAACCAGCATGCCTTCCTTTTCCTCGTAGGCACAGGTCATTTCCTCCAGCTTCAGCTCCTTGCCCACCGGGCAAATGGTCACGATCTTCTCGATACCATATTTATCCGCAAACATCCAGTCGCGCTGGTCGCCCGTAGGCACGCCCATTACCGCGCCGGTGCCGTAGTCGTAAAGCACATAGTTAGTTACCCAGATTTCCACCTGACGACCGGTGAACGGGTTCACACAGTACACGCCGGTGAAGATGCCCTCCTTCTCGGACTCACTGGAGGTACGCTCGATATCGGATTGATTGCGCACGCGCTCGCAGAAGGCCTTGATTTCCTCGGCCTTGGGATTGCCCACGCATAATTTCTCGATCAGAGGATGCTCCGCTGCCAACGCCATAAAGGTTACGCCGTAGGCGGTATCAGGACGGGTGGTGTAAACCGCTACCTTGTCGTTCAGCGCGGGAATAGCGAATTCGAACTCCAAGCCCTCGCTGCGGCCGATCCAGTTGCGCTGCATCGTTTTAACGCGCTCCGGCCAGCCCTCCAAAAGGTCGAGATCCTTCAGCAGCTCGTCGGCATAGTCGGTAATCTTGAAGAACCATTGGCTCAGATCCTTCTTCACCACGTCGTGATCGCAGCGCCAGCATTTACCGTCGATAACCTGCTCGTTCGCCAAAACGGTGTTACAGGTATCGCACCAATTAACGGCGGATTTCTTCTTCACCGCCAAGCCGCGCTTATAGAACAGCTCGAAGAACCACTGCGTCCATTTGTAGTAATCCTCCTTACAGGTGGTCACCTCGCGATCCCAATCGTAGGACAAGCCCAGCGCCTTTTGCTGACGCGTCATATTGGCGATATTCTCCAGCGTCCATTTCTTCGGCGGAATGCCATGCTTAATGGCGGCGTTTTCCGCAGGCATACCAAAGGAATCCCAGCCCATGGGATGCAGCACGTTGAAGCCCTTCATCGTGCGGAAGCGCGCTACTACGTCGCCGATAGAATAATTGCGCACATGTCCCATATGCAAGTTACCGGAAGGATAGGGGAACATCTCCAGCACATAGGATTTAGGCCTATTCTTATCAATTTCTACCTTAAACGTTTTGTTTTCTTCCCAGTATTTCTGCCATTTGGCTTCGATCTCATGGGGAGCGTACTTATCTTGCAGCATATAATTACCTCCGGTGCAATTTGTTTATTCAATAAATCTATCCGATTAACTGTTAGGCACAGCTTGTTACGAATGTCTTATCCGTAATATTATATAACGGCCACAAGTAAAAGTCAAACCGATTTACCGCCTCCCGCAAGCGTTTCGCGTCCTTGCCGAAGTTTGATTTAAGATAAAGACTACGTGTATACAGTATAAATACATCTACATATTCCCCATGTTCATTCGTTGTGCTATAATATATCAGTAACTAAACGGCAGCGTCCGTTAGCAAAAACAAGTATCTTATTTTAAAGGAGCAATACAATATGAGACTTTCCGCACGTGTACAAGCATTAACCTCTTCCCCGATTAGAAAGCTTACCCCCTATGCCGACGCAGCTAAGGCAGCAGGCAAAAAGGTATATCACTTGAATATCGGTCAGCCGGACATCAAAACTCCGGAGCAATTTATGAACAGCATCCGCCAATTCGAAGCACCCGTTATCGCTTACAGCAATTCCAAGGGCGAAATGTTCCTGCTCAAGGCTATCCAAAAATACTACGCCGAAAAGGGCATGAACTACGCTATTGACGATATTTTTGTAACCAATGGCGGCAGCGAGGCACTGATCATGGCCGTTATGGCGCTCTGCGACAACGACGACGAAATCATGGTATTCGAGCCCTTCTACGCTAACTACACCACCTTCGGCAAGGAATTCACCGCGAAGATCAATGCCGTTCCGACCAGCGTAGATAACGGCTACCACCTGCCCAGCCAAGAGGAAATCGAAAAACACATCACCCCGAAGACCAAGGCTATCCTGCTGACCAACCCCGGCAACCCGACCGGCGTGGTTTACACCGCCGAGGAGCAGGATATGATCTCCCGCATCGTGCGCAAATACGACCTCGCGCTGATCGCCGACGAGGTATACCGCGAATTCGTTTATGACGGCGCTTATCGTTCCTTCGGCACCATGCCCGAGCTGGACGACAACCTGATCATCATCGACTCCGTATCCAAACGCTACAGCGCTTGCGGCGCGCGTATCGGCTGCATCATCAGCAAGAATAAGGAGCTGAGCAAGCAAATCATCAAATGCTGCCAGGCTCGTCTGTGCTCCCCCATTTTGGAGCAGGTCGGCGCTGCCGCTCTGTACACCACCCCCGTTTCCTATTTGGAGAGCGTCAACAAGGAATACAAAAAGCGTCGTGACACCATCGTAGCCGCTTTGGCTAAGCTGCCCGGCGTAAAGGCCTCCGATCCGAAGGGTGCCTTCTACATCATGGTCAGCCTGCCTGTAGACGATGCCGAGAAATTCGCTATCTGGACCTTAGAGAACTTCGACGTTGACGGCGAAACCGTAATGTTCGCTCCCGGCAACGGCTTCTACAGCACTCCTGGCAGCGGCGTAAACGAAGCACGTCTGGCATACGTACTGAAATCTGAGGATTTAGAGCGCGCCATCTACATTCTGGGCGAGGCTCTAAAGGCATATCCCGGTCGCAAATAAGCCCCGCGCTTAATGCGAAATAGCATCTAAACTAAGTGAACCACGCGAGCACATCGCGTGGTTCTTTTTTTGCCAACCAAAGCAGCGCATAAAACAAAAAATGCTTCTGTTCCGCATAACTTGGAACAGAAGCATTTTCTATTATTTATTTACTCGTATAAGCGTCACGCCTACTCGCGCAGCGTCGCCTTATATTCCTCGGCTACCTGAGCGATAACCGCCTTCATGCTGGCATCGACCTCGGCATCGGTCAGCGTTCTGTCGTCCGCCTGATAGGTTAGATTGAACGCCATGGACTTATTGCCCGCCGCTACCTGCTTACCAGTATAAATATCAAAGACGCGTACCGCACGCAGCAGCTCGCCCGCGCTGCGACGGATAACAGCCTCAATCTCGCTGTTGCTAACCTCGGCAGGTACGACTACCGCGATATCGCGGCTCATGGAGGGATACTTAGGCAAATGCGCGTACTTCGGTACGGCGACAGCACCTGCCACCAAAGGCTCGATCTCCATTTCCAGCACATAGGTCACCTGATCAAGCTCAAAATTCTCCTGCACCGTCGGGTGTACCTCGCCGAAGGAGCCGATCACCCTGCCGTTAAGCACAATGTCACAGCTCTTGCCTGGATGCAGATACTGCGCGGCGGAGCGCACCAGCTCATAGTCGCTCGCCTGCATATTGCTCAGCAAGCCCTCCACGATGCCCTTCATATCGTAAAAATCAACGTTCTCCTTGGAGTCACACCAATTCAACGCTTTTCTCGGGCCACTCAGCACAGCAGTCAGCAGCGGACGCTCCACGGGATCCTCGGTCAGCGGCAAGGCCTTCGGCAGGAACACGCGTCCCACCTCGAACAGCGCCACGCTGTCATTATGATTGCGCAGATTGAAGGAAGCGGTTTGCAGGGCACTGGGCAGCATCGTCGTGCGCATTACGGAGAAAGCGTCCGTGATCGGATTCAAAAGCTCGATGCACTGACGACGGCTGTCATCTGCCGGCAAAAGCAGCTTGTCGAAGGCGTTAGCCTTGATGAAGCTATAGGTCATCATCTCGTTCAGGCCAGCGGCGGTCATATAATCCTGCACCGCGTCCTTCACGTCGTCCAGCACGGATTGATGTCCCTGCGTGATCGTCAGCTCCGGCTGATGGCTCTCGATATAATCATAGCCGTGCATACGCGCGATTTCCTCGCTGATATCGGCATCGCATTCGATATCGCGACGCCAGCTCGGCGCGGTCACCAAAAGCTCCTCGCCTCGCTCCTCAACGCCAAAGCCCAGCTTACGCAGGATCGCCACGATCTCCTCGTGCCCGATCACGAAGCCGATGCGACCGTTGATCTTCGCCGCGGTCGTAGAAATAACAGCTGGCTTAACCTCCTCGGGATAAGCCTCCACGATGCCGGCGAAGGTTTCGCACGCGCCCATGCTCTCCAAAAGATTGGCGGCACGATTCAGCGCGTTATGCGCCAAAATAATGTCCACGCCACGCTCGAAGCGTCCACTAGCCTCGCTGCGCAGGCCCAACGCGCGACTGGTACGACGAATGCTGGGACCATGGAAGGAGGCAGCCTCCAGAATGACGTTCTTCGTAGCGTCGGTAACCTCGGTCAAAAGACCGCCCATTACGCCGCCCAAACCGGCAGCCTTCTCGGCATCACCAATCGTGATCATGGAGGAGTTCAAAACGCGCTCCTTATCGTCCAAAGTAATCAGCTTCTCGCCCTCCTCTGCACGGCGCACGATCAAGGTGCGTCCAGCGACACGATCCGCGTCATAGGCGTGCATCGGCTGACCAAGCTCCAGCATGACGTAGTTGGTAACATCGACCACGTTGCTGATCGGGCGCACGCCGCAGGCACGCAGACGACGCTGCATCCACTCCGGCGAGGGAGCGATTTTAATATCCTTCAAAACGCGGGTAGCGAAACGGGAGCAAAGCTCCGGTGCCGCGATCTTAATATTCACATAATCGGCGGCATTGCCACCAGCAGCCTCCTTGACCTCTAAAGATGGCATTCTCAGGGGACAGCCCGTAATCGCGCTAATCTCGCGCGCCAAGCCGATAATGCTAAAGCAGTCAGCACGATTACTCGTCAAATCGATATCGATAACGGTGTCGTCCAAACCGACCACGCTCTTAATATCCACGCCGATCGGAGTATCTGGCGGCAGAATGAAGATGCCGTTGCGCTGCTCCGGCAGCAGCACCTTGCTATCGATGCCCAGCTCGTCCGCGCTGCACAGCATACCAAAGGAATCCAGACCACGCATTTTCGCCTTTTTCAGCTTCAGTCCCTCGGGATTGCGACCGCTCGGCGGCAGCACGCTGCCCACCACGGCGACAGGAACGATGTCATATTGACGCACGTTCTGCGCGCCCGTCAGAATCTGTACCGGCTCGCCGCCCTGACCGTAGTCCATCATGCAAACCCACAGATGATCGGAATTCGGATGACGGGAGATCTCCATGACCTTGCCCGTCACAACGCCCTCCAAGCCCTGACCGAGCTTAGTCACCGTATCCACCTCCAAGCCGACGCGCGTAATCTTATCGCACAGCTCTTCGGTAGAAATGTTAATATCCACATATTGCTTTAACCATTCTAAAGATGCTAACATCGTACTCCTCCTTATTTGAACTGATTGATAAAGCGCTGGTCGTTCTCGAAGAACAAACGCAAATCATCAATACCGTATTTCAGCATGGCGATACGCTCCACGCCCAAGCCGAAGGCGAAGCCCGTCATCTGCTCGGGATCATAGCCGCTCATGCGCAAAACGTTGGGATGTACGACGCCGGCACCCAAAATCTCCAGCCAGCCGCTGTCCTTGCAAACGTGGCAGCCGCCCTTACCCTGACAAATGGGGCAGGATACGTCAACCTCGACCGAAGGCTCGGTGAACGGGAAATAGGACGGGCGCAAACGCACCTTAACGTCATTGCCGAACATCTGCTTACAGAAGAGCTCCAGCGTCCCCTTCAGGTCCGCCAGACTGATGTTTTTATCGACTACCAAGCCCTCCACCTGATGGAACATCGGCGAATGGGTGGCATCATAATCACAGCGATAAACAGTACCCGGACAAATCATACGAATCGGAGTGTTCGGCTCCATGCTTTCCAGGGTACGCGCCTGCACGCCGGAAGTTTGCGTGCGCAGCAAATAGTTTTCGGTAATATAAAAGGAATCCTGCATGTCGAGCGCGGGATGATCCGGCGGCAGGTTCAAAGCCGTAAAATTGTGGTACACGTCCTCGATCTCAGGACCGTCGCACACGTCGAAGCCCATGCGCATAAAGATCTTCTTGATCTCGCGCAAGGTCAGCGTTACGGGATGCAAATGTCCGAGCTGCGGACGACGACCAGGCAGAGTGATGTCCACCTTCTCGTTAGCCAGCTTATCCGCCAGCGCCTGCTTCTCCAAAAGCTCGGTTTTCGCGGAAAGCTCCTGCTCCAGCAGGCTCTTGATCTCGTTGACGATCTGACCGATCTTCGGACGCTCCTCGGCAGGGAGCTTACCCATGCCGCGCAGAATCTCGGTCATCGGGCCCTTTTTGCCCAAATATTTAACACGCAAATTTTTAAGCGTATCCAAAGAGTCCACGGCTGCCAGCTCCGCCAGCGCCTGCTCTTTTAATGCTGAAAGTTGTTCATTCATCGTAGCTTCCATGTCTGCCTCCTAATTCTATCTCAGAATAATACTATAGCACAAATCGTAGCGTGCGTAAATATAAGATTTCGCCTCGATTGCCTACTCCTCGGGATATTCCTCCTGTAGCTCCTCGTGAATATTCTCCGGCTCGTGCAGGAGCTGAATACCGACGCGCGTGATGCGCATCTTAGCGACCTCCTCGACGGTGAACTCCGCCTCCGCTGTCTTCAGCTTTTGCCCCACCTTGGGCGGATAGTCGATCTGCGCGTACAGCCAGCCGCCGATCGTGTCGCAATCCTCCGTATCAAGCTCCAGCTCGAACACGTCGTTGACATCCTCCAGCAGCATCTTGCCGTCCACGGAATAGGTCTTATCGCCCTTATCCTCGACCTCGGGGCGCTCCTCGTCGAACTCGTCCTGAATCTCGCCCACGATCTCCTCAACGATGTCCTCCACCGTCACCATGCCGGCAGTGCCGCCATACTCATCGATCAAAACGGCGATCTGACTGCGATGCCTTTGCAGCATCTTCAGCAGCTTGCTTATCGGCAACGATTCTGGCACGAGCAGCACCTCGCGCGCCAAGGCACGCAGATTCGGCGTGCGTCCATCGTTCAAAGCGCGCAAAAGGTCCTTGATATGCAGAAAGCCAATGATGTGATCCTTGTCCTCAGCGCAAATAGGATAGCGCGTCATGCGCTCGTCCAAAGCGATCTTAATGCTCTCCTCCACGGGATCCTCCAAATAGAGGCAGATCATATCCGTGCGCGGCACCATAACGTCGCTGGCACGGCGATCCGAAAAATCAAAGACATTATCCAAATAGGTCAGCTCGGTCTTATCGATGTAGCCGTGCTTATGGCTTTCCTCCATTAGAATACGGATCTCGTCCTCGTTATGCGCCTCCTCCACCTCGCTGGCTGCCTCCACGCCCAAGCAACGCAGCACAAAATTGGCGACATGATTTAGAAGCCATACCGCGGGATACATCAGCTTGTCGAAAAACAGCAGGGGTGCCGCCACGAAGAGTACGATCTGCTCCGTCCTTTGAATGGAGAGCGATTTCGGCACCAGCTCACCCAAAACGATGTGCAGCGCGGTGATCACGCAAAAGCCCAGCACGAAGGCGATGGTATGCTCAAGATTGGCAGGCACGCCCACAAGCGCGAACAGCGGATGCAAAAGCTTCGCCACCGTCGGCTCGCCGATCCAGCCAAGTCCCAGGGACGCGATGGTAATGCCCAGCTGCGTCACCGAAAGGAAGGCATCCAAATGCTCCGTCACCCTTTTTGCGTATTCGGCGCGAGAATTGCCCTCCTTGATCAGAGCGTCCAAGCGCGAGGGACGTACCTTGACGATCGAAAACTCCGACGCGACGAAAAAGCCGTTCAGCGCCACCAAAAATAATACTAACAAGCAATCCAGGAATGTTATAAGATAATCCAAAAAGCTCTGCAACCCCGTCCGTTGCCGAGGTTGGCAGGTTCACCTCCACGAAATTTTATTTCTTTATATTTTACCATAAACGGGATTTAATGCAAATATTATTTTAAACAAGTACAGAAAGTTTTTCACTTTGCTCCGACTTTGTAGCAAAATAAACATTTTCGCAGAAAAGGGACACGCCCTGCGGCATGCCCCTTCCTCAAAATTTATGCTTATTTCTTATTTTACGGCTGCAGCACAACGCTTGCACAGAGTCGGATGCTCGGGATCAGTGCCAACCTCGTCGCTGTAAATCCAGCAACGCTCGCACTTATGTCCCTCTGCTGGCATAACGCTAACCTTGAGATCCTCGCGACCAGTAGCCTCGGCACCGTCGGCAACACCCTCGACTAGAGCGGCTTGGGAAACGATCAGGAGCGTAGCCAAATCCTTCTCCACGGAGCGCAGGATAGCCAAGGCCTCGCCCTCGGCGTGCAGCTCGACCTTCGCGTCCAAGGAATGACCGATCTTCTTATCACGGCGTGCCAGCTCCAGCACCTTGGTGATCTCGCTGCGAATACCGATGAAATTATCCCATTTGCTTTCCAAGGCCTCGTCAAGATATTCCTCCTTAACCTGCGGCCAGGGCAGCATCTGTACGGAAGCGGGCGCGTTGGCAGGCTTCCTCATGAACTGCCATACCTCCTCCATGGTGAAGCTCAGCACCGGAGAAAGCATAACGATCAAATCCATAAGGATCTCATGCATCGCGGTCTGCGCGCTGCGACGCTCCTTGCTGTCAGCCTTGGAGGCATAGAGGCGATCCTTGATGATATCCAGATAGTAGCTAGACATCTCCACGGTGCAGAAATTGTGGATAGCATGGTAAAGCACGTGGAAATCGTAGCTCTCATAAGCCGCGGTAACCTCCTTCTTCAAAAGCTGCAAATGCATCAGAGCCCATTTATCAAGCTCCAGCATCTCGCTGAAGGGAACCGCGTCCTTCTCATAATCGAAGTCATTGGTATTACCCAAAATATAGCGAATGGTGTTACGAATCTTGCGGTAAACCTCGGAAAGCTGCTTCAAAATCTTCGGAGAGATACGAATGTCAGCCTTGTAATCGGAGGAGGATACCCAAAGACGAATAATGTCGGCACCATATTGCTTGATAACGTCCTGCGGTACGATGACGTTGCCCACGGATTTGGACATCTTGCGACCTTCGCCGTCCACAACATAGCCATGCGTCAGCACGGAGTTGTAGGGAGCCTTGCCGGTTACGGCTACGGAGGTCAGCAGGGAGGATTGGAACCAGCCACGATGCTGGTCGCTGCCCTCGAGATACATCGCCACAGGCCAGCCCAGCTCTGGACGCTTAGCGGCAACAGCCATATGGGAGGAGCCACTGTCGAACCATACGTCCATGATGTCGGTTTCCTTATGGAAATGGTTATGACCGCACTTGGGGCAAACGGTGCCGGCAGGCAGCAGCTCCTCAGCGGAATGAGCCCACCATGCGTCACTGCCCTCCTTCTCGAACCAATCGGCAACGGCGTTGATCGTCTCCTCGTTGATCAAATGCTCGCCGCAGTGATCGCAATAGAATACGGGAATGGGCACGCCCCACACGCGCTGACGGCTGATGCACCAATCGTGGCGGTCACTGACCATATTATGAATACGCTGCTGTCCCCAGGAAGGGATCCACTGTACGTCGTTAGCGATAGCCTTCAGCGCCTCGTCGCGGAAGCCGTCCACGGAAGCGAACCATTGGGAGGTGGCGCGGAAGATAATCGGATTCTTGCAGCGCCAGCAATGCGCGTATTGATGCTTAATGTTTTCCTTGCCCAGCAGGCAGTTCAGCTCCGCCAAATATTTCAGCACCGGAATATTGGCATCGAATACGAACATGCCCTGGAAGCGCTCACCCGCCTCGGCGGTCAGCTTGCCCTGCTCGTCCACGGGGCAGATCATCGGCAGCTTATATTTCAAGCCAGTTTCAAAGTCGACATCGCCATGACCGGGAGCGGTATGTACGCAGCCAGTACCTGCTTCCAAAGTTACGTAGTCAGCCATGACTACGAGGGAGCGGCGATTATTATATTCGGGGAAGGGATGCACGCACTCGGCGAACTCCATATCCTTGCCCATGGTCGTGCCGAGGATGTTGGACAAATCCTTGTGACATTTCGCGCCAACGGTGTCCAAAAGCTCCTTCGCCATGAAGAGCACCTCGCCCTCGCATTCCACCCAAGCGTATTCCAGGCTCGGGTTCAGCGCTACGGCGACGTTCGCGGGCATGGTCCAGGGCGTGGTCGTCCAAATTACCATATAAGCCTTCTTGCCCTTGGCAGCCTCGGGCATCATGCCGTTATCCTTTACCAAAGGCATCTTTACGAAGATGGTCGGTGTTTTTTGCTCTCCGTATTCAATTTCGGCCTCGGCTAAAGCGGTTTCACAATGCGGGCACCAGTAAACGGTCTTTTTGCCCTTGTAGATATAGCCCTTATTAGCCATGGAGCCGAATACGCGAATCTGCTCCGCCTCGAAGCTGTGGTGCAGGGTGATATAGGGATGCTCCCAATCGCCCAGTACGCCCAAGCGCTTGAAATCCTCGCGCTGAATGTCCACCCATTTCAAAGCGAAATCATGGCACTTAGCGCGCAGCGTCAAAATATCCAGCTCGTTACGGTTCAAGCCCAACTCCTTGATGCAGGCATGCTCGATCGGCATACCGTGGGTATCCCAGCCGGGAACGTAGGGAGTGTCGAAGCCCTGCGCGTATTTATATTTCATGATGATGTCTTTCAGAATCTTATTCAGCGCGTGCCCCATGTGAATTTTGCCGTTCGCATACGGAGGACCGTCATGCAGGACGAATTTGGGCGCTCCCGCGTGCAGCTCCTGCTTCTTGTTATAAATATCGTTTTCCTGCCAAAATTTCAAACGCTCAGGCTCGCTCTGCGGCAGACCTGCGCGCATAGGGAACTCTGTTTCCGGCAGATTCAATGTTTTACCGTAATCCATTCTTCATAACCTCCAAGATAAACATAAATAAAAAACTCCGTCCCGCAAGGGACGAAGTCATACAAATCAAGCCACTCCGTGGTACCACCCTCATGACAGAAAGCCTCTGCCACTCGCACGCGCGCTATCGGGCGCACCCGTACACAGCTACTTATTTCGCCGCATCCACTCCCAAGTGATTTTCGTCTGCCTTGCTACCTATCGGGCTCCCACCATCCCCGACTCGCTTGCTCCGCGCCGCAGAGTACTGTCTTGCTCATCATGTTGCTGTATTAAAACTCATACCATTATATATTAGGCAACTCTAAAAGTCAACTAAATAAGCGCGTTTTTACGCTTAAATCGCCATAAACGCTCCTACCTTTTCTCATATTTAAAATCAAAAATGCCGAAGCGCTCCCCCCGCAGCAAATGCGAGGTATCATTCAAGCGAAAGATCGCGTGCTCATGCCACTTGTTGATCCCCAGCACCGTGATGCTGGCAGGCGCGATGTCCACGGAATAATTAAAGCGCACCACCTGCTCCATATCCATGCCCAGCCAACGGAAAATGATATTTTGCAGCGTGCCCTTATGCGCAACGATCAAAAGATCCTCACGCTCTGGATCGGCGCAGCTCCATAGCCCGTCCACGTTGCGCTCGTAAAACTCCTCGCGCGTCTCCCCGCCGGGATAATTGCGATGATGTAGCTCCTGCTCCGTCGCCGGTCTGCGAAAGATGCGCTTCGCCGCCTCCTCCGTCATTCCCGCGGCAACGCCGTTATTCTTCTCGCGCAGGAACGGATGATATTCGATAGCGTCGGTCAGCCGCAAGGCATCCGCCAAAATGCGAGCGGACTCCGCCGCACGCCGCAGATCGCTGGACAAAACGCGCAGCCTCTCCTCGCGTCCCTGAAAATCGCGTGCCAAAAGCGCGGCGGCAGCCTGAATTTGCAACCTCCCCTTCGCCGTCAGCTCGGAATCCGTCCAGCCGCCGGTCAAATGCTGCGTATGATGAGTTGCCTCCCCGTGACGCACCAAAATAATCATCCTCAGCTCACCGCCTATTCCTCTTCCTGCTTCGTAAAATTCTTTAAAAGCTCCAGCTGCGTCTCCAGCATATGCGTCATATTCTTGCAATGCAGCATGGACTTTTTCATCTGGTTATCGTAGTTCTGCTCGGCGACCGCCGCCTTGGACTCCGCGTCGAAGATCAGCTTTCTGCTGCGCTCCTCGGCATCGCCCACGATCTGGCGGTACTTCGTGTTCGCCTCCAGCATCAGCCTATTAGCCTCGTTGCGCGCGTTCTCCAGTAGCTTGTTCGCCTCGGTAGCGGCGGCGTTGGCGCGCTTCTTGCAGGTATCCTCGACGGAAATACGCAGCTTATCGGTCTCCGTCTCGGTCGTGCGGCGCAAATTCTCCGCATAGCTCTTGGCCTCGCTGCGCAGCTTATCACACTCCGCCATGGTCGCCTGTAGCATATTATCGGTCTTAGTCTTAGTTTGATTGAAAAGGCTCTCCGCGTGCTGCATCGTCTCGTCATGTAGCTTCTGCGCCGATGCCTTCGCCGCCTCTAGCTTTTGCAGGCATTTCACCGCCGTTTCCTTCTCCAGCAGCGCCGCCTTCTTCTCGCTCGAGGCCTTCACCTCGTCGGCGGTTTCCTGCGCCACGGTCAGCGTGCTCTGCATCGCCGCCTCCATTTGCTGGTAATACTCCAGCTTGGAGCTTACGCGCTCGATCGTTTCCTTCTGCTCCAAATTATCAAGATACAGATAATTGTACTCCTTAATCATCTCCGCCATAAACTTATCCACCTCTTCGGTTTCATAGCCGCGGAAGCCCTTGGAAAACGTTTTATTCTGTAAATCCTCGGGAGTAAGCACTGTATTCCCTCCTTTTGTCATTCCTGCCTTAAATATATCGTTTCAGCGTCACGCTGATGCGTCCCTTTTTCGTCGTACCTCGAATCTCGGCGATCTCCACGCGACCGCGACCGCGGAAGGAAAGCACGTCCCCCTCCTTCACCGTCTGCGCCGCCTTCTTCGCCTCCTGCCAATTAACCTTGACATTTAGGCTCTTGATCTCGTCCGCCATTCTGCTGCGAGAAACGCCGTAGCCAGCAGCCGCCACCGCGTCCAAGCGCAAATCCGCGACCGTCGCGTTGATCAGCTTCACCTTTTCCTCTTTTTGCAGCAGCTCCTCGCGCGCTATCTCCTTCAGGCTCACGGGAGCAGCACCGATCTGCGTCAGATTGCCGCTTAGATAGGGCACCAAGGTCCTTTCGACAACGAGCTGCGCCCCCTCGGACACGAAGACAATATCGCCCAAGGCCTCGCGCTTACAGCCCGTACCCATGAAGGCACCCAAAATATCGCGATGGGACAAATCATAGTAGCGCTTATCCCACGCCGCCAAAAAATACGCCATGCCGAAATCCGGCTGACCGTAAAAATCCTCGGAAACGAAGGCGACCTTCACACGCTCGGCGTTAGCGAACCCCCCGTCCGCCTCCAGACGAACGCTTTCGAAATTCGCCGCCACGATCTCCGCCACGTTGCGAGCATGAGGATCGAGGAACTCGCTGACGCGGAATTTGCGGCTCCTATGCGCGCCCTCCGCCAAATCCAGCAGCTTCGCCGCCAGCTGGTCATCGTCGCTCGCCTTAAAATAACGTAAAATCTTCTCTCTATCCGCCATACTATTTACCCTGTAGCTCCTTACTGCGCGCCAAAACCGCCATAACCGCGTCATAGAAGGCACCACGCACGCCATGCTTCTCCAAGGCGTGAATGCCCGCGATCGTCGTACCACCGGGGCTAGTCACCTGATCACGCAGCTGCGCCGGATGCAGGCCGCTCGCCAAGCACAGCTTGCCACTGCCAGCCAAGGTCTGCGCCGCCAGCTTGATCGCCAGCGCGCGTGGCAATCCCGCACGCACGCCCGCGTCCGCCAAAGCGTCGATAATCACGAAGGCGTAGCCCGGACCACAGCCAGAAATCGCCGTAATCGCCTCCAGCGCGCTCTCGTCCACAAGCTCGACCTCGCCACAGCTGCTAAAGATAGTCGCCGCGTCCTCGCGCATAGCCTCGGTCACACGCTCATCGCAGCAGATCGCCGTCATGCCCTCGCCACACGCTAAGGGCGTATTAGGCATGGTGCGCACCACAGGAAAACCAGGAGCGTAGTCATGCAGCTGTGCCAGCGACACGCTGCCCATAATCGAAAGCACCCAAGCCTGCGGCGCGATATGAGCTACCAGCTCCTGAGTCAGCGCCACGGGAGCGACCTGGGGCTTCACCGCGAAAATAACTAGCTCCGCGCCCTCCACAGCACGCGCGTTATCCGTAAGCGCGCGCACGCCATAGGTAGCCTGCAAATAATCACAGCGCTTCTGCGTGCGATTGCCCACGCTGATCGCTTCGGGAGCAAGCAGTCCCGCCTGCAAAACGCCCTTAATGATCGCCTCGGCCATCGCGCCGCCGCCAATAAAGGCGATTTTCTTCACATGCAAATTACCTACTGCTTCCAAGGCTGCTCTCCTCTCTCGTCATAGACCTCCTCGCCAGCATCGATATCCACGTTCTTCGGCGCGCAGATCAAAATATCGCGACCGAGCTTACGCATACTGCCGCCTAAGGCATAAATCGTACCGCTGATGAAATCCGTCATTCTCTTAGCGATCACGTTGTCCGTGCCCTGAAAATTTACCACTACGGGCTCGTTGCCACGCAGATAATCGGCGATCTTCTGCGAATCATCGAAGCTTGCCGGCTCCAAAACCACCACGGTCACCATCTTATTAGCCACGGGCAGATTCAGCGTGCGGCTGCTCATCTTGCCCTCCTCGCCAGTGGTCTTGCGCGCCTTAGCGGGAGCTGCCTTGCTGAAGCTAAATCTGCGCTCCCTCTCCTTCGCCGGAGCGGAAGCAGAAGCGTTCGCCTCGCCTTCCTGCGCCGTTTCCTTTTTGCGGAAGAAGGAGGTCTGCTCCTCCTTAGGCTTCACAGCCGACTCGCGCTCCACGGGCTTTTGCGCCTTATCCAGCGCCTCGTCGAGCTCCTCCTCCTCATAAGAATACAGACTTAAAGCGTCAATAACACGTTCAAAAAAGTTCATAAAACTCACCAGCCTTATCCATTATTAAAATTGATAATTATAATCTCGTTCACCAAAGAGCGCCGTACCCACGCGGACGACGTTCGCTCCCTCCTCAATCGCGATGGGGAAATCGCCGCTCATGCCCATGGAAAGCAAATCCACCTCCGGACGCTGCTCCTTCAGACGTGCGAACGCGCGATAGCCTGCCGCGAAAATGGGACGTGCCTCCTCGATATCCTCGCATTTCTGCGCAATCACCATCAGTCCGCGCAAGCGTACATGAGGGTACTGCTCCAGCTTGGGCAGCAAAGCGAGGTACTCCTCGCGCTCCAAGCCCGACTTCTGCTCCTCGTGCGCGATATTCAGCTGCAAAAGGATGTCCTGCACCTTGCCGAGCTTGCCCGCCTCCTTGTCCACCGCCGCCAGCAAATGCTCGCTGTCGATGGATTCCAAAAGGTCGAAATGCGCCACAGCCTGCTTCGCCTTATTGCTTTGCAAATGACCGATTAAATGCCAATAGCCCTGCTTGCCGAGCGCCTCCTGCTTATGTTTGGCCTCCTGCACCCTGTTCTCGCCTATATTGACCAGCCCCAGAGCTAGGCTTTCCGTAATCACCTCAGGCGGATGATTCTTCGTTACGGCAACCAGCGTAACGCCATCCCCCGTGCAGAATTTTTTATCGCCGCGCCGCGCCAACGCTTCATCAATACGCTGACGCACCGCCTGTAAATTTTCAGCTAACACTGCCATTCCTCCCAAAAGCTGTTCGCAGGGCGCGACGTAAAACTCGTCGCCTGCTAAATGGGTACAATACGCCATTCTTATCTTAATATTTTAACACACCCGTCCTATATTGTCTATGAAAAAGAAAGCTTTTCCTTAATCACATAGATTTAACGCTCAAGCAAAAAAGAGAAGCCTCACACAAGACTTCTCCTTTATTTCATAAACGTATTCATGACGGTTATCAGCGCCGGTCCCAATACGACGATGAACATTACCGGAAAGATGAACAGCACTGTGGGGATCAAAATCTTTACGGGCAGCTTAGCCGCCGCCTCCTTCGCCCGCTGTCGCCGCATCTCGCGGATATTCTCGGACTGGATCTCCAGCACCTGCGCCATGCCCACGCCCAAGCGCTCCGCCTGAATCAGCGCCGCCGTGAACAGGTGCATCTCCTGAATGCCGCAGCGCTTCGCTAAGCGTTGCAGCGCGTTGCGTCGCGTCACACCCATGCGCAGCTCCTGCAAAAGACGATCGAACTCCTCAATGAGCGGTCCCTTCATCTTCGCCGTCACCTTGCCCAGCGCGCCGTCAAAGCCCAAGCCAGCCTGCACGCTGACGCAGAGCAAATCGAGTACGTCTGGCATACTGCTGCGGATCTGCTCCTGACGCTCGCCTACCACCTGATGCAAAATGAAGAACGGCAGTCCCACGCCCACGCCGAAGGCCGCCAGCACGATCAGCAGACGCTTCGTCCACGCGAAGGAATGCGTGCCCGCGTAGTACAGCCCCAAAAGCATCAGCACCAGCGTGCAAGCGCCCATGAGCAGCATGAAGCCCGTCATACCGACACCACCGAAGCCGCCGCTCAGCTCCACCAGCTCCTCCGCCTTCCTGCGCAGGCTGCTCGGAGTTAGGCGTGAGATGCTCTTCGCCAAATCGTCCGCCAACGGCTGAAAAATGCGCTCGAAAAGCGAGCGATTCATCTGCTGCTGCCAATACATATCGGCAGGCACCTGCTCCTTACCGCGCAGGCTATGCAAGCGGTTGCGGATCACGCGCTGCTTTTGGTAGAACACCTGAAAGAGCACGTACATCACTATGAAAATAGCCAAAGCCGCCGTTACGGCGATCGCGATGATCATAATCCGCTCCTCGCGTTGAACAGCTCAGGTCGCAGAACCACGCCGTTCATCGCCAGCTTCTCGCTACACTGCGGACGCAGACCCGTGGACACGAACTCGCCCGTAATGCGTCCGTCCTCGTTTAAGCCGTGGTTTTCGAAGCGGAAGAGATCCTGCAAGGAAATGAGGTCGCCCTCCATGCCTGTAACCTCGGAAATATTGATAATCTTACGCGTACCATCGCGCAGGCGCGCAATCTGTACGATAATGTCCACCGCGGAGGCGATCTGACTGCGGATCGCGCGCAGGGGCAGCTCCATGCCGCTCATCAGCACCATGGTCTCCAAACGGCTCAGCACGTCGCGCGCGCTGTTGGCATGTGCGGTCGTCATAGAGCCGTCATGACCGGTGTTCATCGCCTGTAGCATATCCAAGGCCTCGCCCGTGCGGCACTCGCCCACGATAATGCGGTCGGGACGCATACGCAAAGCGTTGCGCACCAAATCGCGCATGGACACCTCGCCCTCGCCCTCGATATTCGCGGGGCGCGTCTCCAGCGTCACCACGTGATCCTGCTTGAGCTGTAGCTCGGCGGAGTCCTCCAGCGTCACGATGCGCTCCGTCGCTGGCACATAGGCGGAAAGAATATTCAAAAGCGTCGTCTTGCCCGAGCCAGTACCGCCGCTGACAACGATATTCAGCTTGCCGCGCACGCAGTCCTCGAGAAACTCCGCCATTTTTTCGTCAAAGGAGCCAAAGCCGATCATCTTCTCGACCGTCAGCACGTCCTTGGAGAATTTACGGATTGTCACACAGGGACCAACCAAGGACAACGGCGGAATGATGATATTAACGCGACTGCCGTCCGCCAAGCGCGCGTCGACCAACGGACTGCTTTCGTCCACGCGTCTACCCACGGCGCTGACGATGCGATCGATGATATGCATCAAATGCTCGTTATTGCGGAAGCGCACCTCCGTCTTTTCCAAGCGACCTGCACGCTCCACGTAAACAGAGCTTGGACCGTTAACCATGACCTCGGTGATGCTCGCGTCCTTGAGCAGGGGCTCGATCGGTCCCAAGCCCAGAATCTCGCTGATCAGCTCCTCAACCAAGCGCTCCCTGTCGCCCAAGGGAATGGCGAAGGGATTGCTCTTGATCGCATCGGCGCACATATTCTCCACCAGTCGGCGCAGCTCCTTTTTATCCGCGCCGGCATAGTTAATCACACGCTGTAAATCATCAGGCATCTTGTCGACGATCTCGGCATGGATCTC
>CAYZOZ010000010.1:0-5652 GCA_964480295.1 uncultured Phascolarctobacterium sp. | reverse complement strand
GTAAATTCTCTAATCTTTGTTAACATTTAGAACACCTCTTTCTAAAATTTTGGGTTTCTATGATCAAATGCCCTGGGGCATTAAATCCGAATATCAATAAGCTTTTTGATAATCAGAGCGCCGATGCCCTCACTGACCACAGCGCCGATCAAAATATATTTGCCGAGCCGCAGCTCCAGCATCCCGTCGAAATATTTGGGATCCGTATAGAGCATGAACGCCGCCAAAAGAATCGGCATCAGGCCGATCAGCCAGCCGGAGGCAATACCCTCCGCCGTCAGCTGACGAATCTCGCCCTTAAGCTTAATGCGCTCGCGAATCGTCTGCCCGACCGTTTCCAAAATCTGCGTCAGATTGCCGCCGACCTGCCTTTGAATGACGACCGCCGTCGCGATCAAATCGAAATCGTCGCTCGTCACGCGCTTGCTAATACCCGCCAGCGCCTCCTCCAAGGGTATGCCCAGCTTGGACTCGTTCAGCGCCCTGCCGAACTCCACACTGATCGGCTCCGCCATTTCCTTCGCCACGATGTCCATAGCCTGCTGAAAGGTGAAGCCCGCGCGCACCGCGTTGCTCATCATCATGATGGCGTCCCCCAGCTGCGCGTTAAACGCCTTAATGCGCTTCTGCCCCATATGGTAGAGATAATAGCTCGTCATCCCGCACCAGAGCAGGGCGATGATCGCCGCACGCACGAAATTGAATGTCAGCAGGAACACCAGCGCGAAGCTTGCCAGCGCCGTGCTGAAGATAAGCATCGAATACTCGCTGCCCGTCACGGGCAGTCCCGAACGCTCGGCCTGCAAGTCGAACCAAGCGCGCTTGGGGAAGAATTTGCCATAGCGGTTCGCGCCGTTCTTAGCCCAAGCGCTCATACCGCTACGCGCCAGCTCCTCCCAAAAGCCACTGGAGCCGCCGCCGCGCTGGCGTTGGTTTTCGCCGATTCTGCGCACGCGTCTGCTGACCTGCGCCCTGCCTGTGGTGGCAACATTGTACAACGCCAAAAGCAGAAGGAAGATGACCGCCGCCGCCAAAACACTGATCAAAAGCATATGCTCACCGCCCCCCGTTGTTAATGGCGAACGCCATACGATCGATCTGCTGCGTCAGCGTCGAGCTGCGACCGATGTCGACAGCCATGCGACCGTTATTCGCCGCCTCGGCACACAAGCGGTACTCATTGGGAATAAGCAGCACAGGACAGCCGATCTGCTCCTCCAGCTGCTTCGCTCGGCGAACGTCGGGCGTCATACGCGTGATCACGCAGGACACGCGCCGCTCCCAATCCTCCAGGGAGCGCATTATCTCCAGCGTGCGCTTCAAATGCAGCACCTCGAACGTCCCGTCCGCCATCGCCGTCAGATAAACGCGTTCGCTGGCCTCCGCCGCCGCGATGCTCAGCGGCGTGAAGCCCGAGCCGAGATCGACCAAAAGATAGCGGAAGCCGCCACGCGCCAGCTGTAAAAGACGCGTCAAGCCCTCGGGCGCAAGGAAGGCGGCCTGCTGCGGTGTTTTCGCGCCGCAAAGCACGAATACCTTGTCGCTGACCTCCTCGAAATAATTTTGCAGGGAGTCGGCGTTCAAATAGCTCAGATCGCGCAAAGCCTCCACAATAGTGCTGCGCGGATTCAAATTCAAAAACGCGTCCACGTCGGCGAAATTAGTCTCCGCATCGATAATGCCCACCTTCTCGCCGCTGATACGAGCCAGGGAAAGCGCCAAATTGACGATCAGCGTCGTGCGCCCGCTCTTACCCTTGGGGCTCATAAAGCTCAGCACCTGCGCCGAGCCCTCAGCCCGCGCGCGCTTGCCGGCATCGAGCACCTGCAAAAGGCTGTCGGCAGCCAAGGGCTTGAGCAGCACCGCCTCGAAGCCCGCCACATGATAGCGTCTCCGCGCCGCCTCGTCCAAGCGTCGGCTGAGCGCAAACAGGCGCAGCTCCGGTAGCTGCCTGCGCAGCTCTGGCAGCATCCGCTCAGGCTCCGGCAGGCTGTAATCCACGTCCACAAGCAAAAGCTGCGGACGCAGAGCGACCAGCTCCTCGACCGAGCCCGCGCCGCTACGATATTCACTTATCTGATAGGCACCGAGCTTTTCCAGCACCTGTCGCACGTTAGCGCGACTATCGCCGTTATCGTCCCAAATGCACACACGTAGCTTCTGTTCCATGCTTGCTTCCATGCTCACTCACCATTCGTCATTATTAAGCTTCGTTCAGCGGAAAAGACTGCCAAACCAGCCTCCGAAGCCACCGCTCTCCTTCTCGCCCAGCTCCTCGGACACGACCTCGCTGATCTCGTCCGCCAGCTTGTTCTTCTCCTCCGTCAGCACCAAGGGCTTCGCCTCGCGAATGGAGCGCATCACGCCCTTATAATCGTTGCTGATGAAGTATTGGAAGGGGCGACCGAGCAGCGCCTCTACGTCCTTCACGCTAATCTGCGTTTCCGCCTTATTACGATTCAAAATCAAGCGCACCCTATTATAATCAAACTGCAGCTGATGCAAGGTTTCCAAGCCGATCTTGAGATTCTTTATCGAGGGGATGAAATCCACCACGCAGGGCAGATAAAGAGTATCCGTCTGCTCCAGCACCGTCAGATTCAGACTGCTAAAACCCGTCGCCGCGTCGAGCAGCACGTAATCATACGCATCGCGCAGCTGCGTGATCGCCTGCACCACGGTGTCCGCGTCTACGACGAAGCCCTCGTCCACGTCACAGGGCGCAGCCAGCACGTCGAAGCCGAACTGCGTCGCCGTCAGCACGTCCGTCACGCTGCGCTGTAGCTCGTCCGCCGCATAGTAATCATACACGCTTTTTTGAGGCTTAATGCCTAAGAAATTACAGACATCGCCGTATTGCAGATCTATATCGACCAAGCACACCGCGTAGCCGCGCTCCGCCAAATCAGCGGCGAAGTTCACACTCAAAAGCGTCTTGCCCACGGCGGAGGCCGTGCTGAAGAAGGTCAGCACGTTGGCCTTCACACCCTCATTTTTTTTCTTTATTCTTGGCTCTTGGTTGCTCATGTACCTCACCGTCCAAAACCTGTCTATCCGTCAGGCTGCTCAAGCGCGCCGCCTCGCCGGACATAATGGGCTTATAATCGCTGTCCACCAAAATCGGTGTCAGCAGCAGGATGATCTCCTTGCGCTCACGCGTTTTGGAGGTGCTGCGGAAGAACTGCCCCAAAATAGGTATATCGCCCAAAAGCGGCAGCTTCGTAATCGATTTACTCTCCTCGGACGAGATCAAGCCGCCAATCGCCATCGTCATACCCGGACGCATCTGCACGTGCGTATCCGCCTTACGCGAACGCATACCGGGAATCTTCGTGCCGTTGGAGCCATTCGCCGCCACAGAGGACGACCAATCCAGCGTGCTGACCTCGGTCTTGATCTTGCTATCCACGGAATTATCCTGCATCACGTTAGGCTCGATTTCGAGCTTGATGCCATATTCACGCCACTCCACGGTGACGGTATTATCGTCAGTATTCACCGGTACGGGAATCTCACCGCCGATCAGAATCTCCGCCTTCTCGCCGCTCATCGTGATGATGTAGGGCTGGGAGAGGATCTTCGCGTCGCCCTTCTTCACCAAAGCGTTCAGCTGGGCGTTGATATCCAAATAGGAGCCGAACCAACCGAAGATATTGTTGCCGTCGCGCGTATTATTTGCCGACTGCCCTAATCCGAAGGAGCCTGCCGTACCCAAAACGGTGTTGCCGTCGTCATCATCGGTATTATTAGCGAAGGTGAAGCCCAAATCCTTAGTTTTATCGGTGTCGATCTCCACGATGCGACTTTCGATGCGCACCTGCTTGGGGCTCTTCATCTCCAAAAGATTGACCACCTCGCCACCAAAGCTAGCAGCGATCTTCTCGGCGCGATTGCGCTCATACTGATTCTGCACCGTTCCCTCGAGCATCGTGCGCCCGCCAGCGACCGTCACCTTCACATCAGGATAGCCGATCAGCTGGGCGATCGAATACGCCAGCCCGTTATCCGTACCACTAACGATCACGTCAAAGGTTTGATACGTGCCACCGCGCCAAACGTGCAAGGTTGTCGAGCCCGCCTTCTTGCCCACCACCATATATTGCTGCGAGGAAATAATCACCACGTCCGCGATTTCAGGATTGGCGACCGCGACCTGCGTCACCCCGCCGCCATAGAACACGCGGGACTGATTGATTCCGACCTGCATTTTCTCCGCCGCGAACACCTGCGTCGTCCACAAAAGACAGCAAAGGACGAAGACCATGAAAATACGCAATAATCTCATCTTCCCTGTGCCTCCTCTTTAACGACTGATATTCGTGCCGCGAATGACGGTCACGCCATGATTTTGCGAAGGAGCAGCCACGCGCGAAGGCTGTGCCTGCGGCGTATAAACCGTCTGAGGCGCGCTCTGCGGACGCGTCGGAGCGTTGCCGTAAACCGTAGCGCCAAAATACTCTGGCTCCGTCGGCTTATCGGGGCGCAGCATCAGCGTCAGCTTACCCTCCTGCTGCGCTACGCGCAAAGTGACCGCCTCACGCGGATCCAACGCCAAGGTCACGTTCTTGGCGTTCTCATTCTTCTTTTCGCTTTCTGATGTCATATCGACATTACCCACCGCCAAAACCAAAACGTTCTGTAAGGCTAGCTTGCCCACCGTCTGCTTATCCTTGCCCTCGCCCTGCACGGTGATCACGTCCACGTGCGTACCGGGGCGGATGAAGCCCGCCACGCCGCTGATATCGTCCACGCTGAGCGTTACGGCACGCTTATCCGCGGGAATACTGCCAACGAAGGCGTTCATCGAGCCATTGCCCTTCAAACGCTTATTGGTGATCTGATCGCCAGTGTTTACAGACATACGCACACGCTTGCCCACCGCGTCCTGCATACTATGCAGGGCATCGGGCTGCGCAAGCTTCTGCGGCACCAGCTCCAAGCGCACCATCTGCTCCGTCAAAACCGTTCCCGGAGCGATATCCATCGCCGCCACGACCACGGCCTTCGTATCCTTGCGCGCCGCGTCACCGCTGTTTTTGGACAAATAATTATAAATCAAGAAGCCGCAAATAATACTCAAACCAGCGGCTATAAGCAAGAGAAATTTAGGCGATATCTTTCTCACTATCGGTCAAATCCTTTCTCCACCCCTTGTGTTTTAATAAATTTAAAACTGTATTAAGCCATCTAAAATGCGTATCCATGAAAATAATAAATATTCTCGTTTACTCTTGATTATACTCTCCCCTGTAGAAAAAATCAACTATCATACCATTATATATTTAAAGATAAAAAAACAAGCAAGAATGTTATAATAGCATAATTTGTGTATTTCTATATTTGTTTCAATATAATAATCGGATAAAGAACAGTAAAAGCCGACAACCTAGTAGACTTGTCGGCTTTGAAAAATTTTCATAAAAAGTTTTATTTATTCGCTTCCGTCAGCAAAATATTAGCCAGTACGTTAATACCGCGGCAAATATCCTCCGTGGACGCATATTCCGCCGGATTATGGCTGATACCCTCGCGACAGGGAATAAACAGCATCGTCGTCGGCGCGATCTTCGTCATGTGCATGGCATCATGCCCCGCGCCGCTGTTCATATGCAGATAGCTGTAGCCCAAACGCTCGCAGATCGCCTCCGTGCT
>CAYZOZ010000009.1:39630-50133 GCA_964480295.1 uncultured Phascolarctobacterium sp. | reverse complement strand
TCAATCCAGGCTAATCTTTGCATAATACAACTTCCCCTCCGGCGTTCATCCACCCAGCGTATTATACTTAGTTTAACACCATGTCCCCCCGTCAAGTAAAAATGCGCTATGTATAAACACGCGCATTTTCCTTTGACGTTATTAAATCGACGCAATAAAAAACCCGCCTTACAGCGGGCATTTTTACCGTATGCGACCTACTTCCGACGCCTTGTCGGCGGTGCTTTCTACCTTGACCATTCAAAGTCCCCTCACTTGGCCGCTTCCGCACGTCCTTTTTCTCTCTACGGACCCGCGTGATCGCATACATAAGCACTCCTTAAACAAAAAAACAACAACGACAAACAGAAAAAATCTGCAACATCGTTGTTGTCTATAACGCAATTATACAACAGAAAAAGCAATCTGTAAATAGCCGGCAAGTATTTTTTCTAATAAAATCGCCATGGCTTTATATCTGCTTCAAAGCTTACACTTTATTCTTAAAAGGTAAATTTACCACCGGTCAGCAGCTCATACGCCTCAACGTATTTACCAATGGTCTTGTCGATAACGTCCTGAGGCAGCTCGTAGCCAGATTCAGGATTAGCCTTGAGCCAGTTGCGTACGAATTGCTTATCATAAGAAGGCTGATCATGACCGACCTCATAGCCCTCCAAAGGCCAGAAACGGGAGCAATCAGGAGTGATCATCTCATCGCCCAAAACGACCTCGCCGTTTTCGTCTAAGCCGAATTCAAACTTCGTATCGGCAATGATGATGCCACGGGAAAGCGCGTAATCCGCACATTTTTTATAGATAGCGATGGTATAATCGCGCAGCTTCAAAGCATATTCCTCGCCACGTCCGGGATAAAGCTTCTCCAGAATCTCGATGCTGCGCTCCACGCTAATATTTTCGTCGTGATCGCCGATCTCGGCCTTAGTGCTGGGGGTAAAGAGTACCTCGGGCAGCTTTTGACATTCCTGCAAGCCCTCGGGCAGCTTAATGCCACAGATCTCACCGGTCTTTTGATAGCTTACCCAACCGCTACCGGTAATATAGCCGCGCACGATGCACTCGATGGGCAGCATTTCCAGCTTTTTGCATTTCATACTGTTACCGGTGAACTCATCCTTACGGAAAAATTCGGGCATATCCTGCACATCTACGGAAAGCATATGGTTCGGCACGATATCCTTAGTGAAATCGAACCAGAACTTGGACAGCTGCGTCAGCACGGTGCCCTTCTTCTTAATGTCATTCTTTAGGATCACGTCAAACGCGGAAATTCTGTCGGTAGCCACCATAACGATGCTATCACCGATATCGTACATCTCACGAACCTTGCCAGATTTAAAGGGTTTATATTCTTGCATTTAGAAAGCCTCCTCAATAGCTCTGTTAACTTTGTAATAATAATCCGCTATTATGATAACATATAGCGGACTAAAAGTCGAACGTTTCACGAACTTTTTTCTTAAATCTTCGGAGATCCTCACAGCAGCCCGCCTAAATTAATCTGCTCTGTATCTATCTCCGGCTTGCCCAGCTCCCGCCCGGGAACGAAGCTACCATGACAATCGCTGCCACCGCTGATTAAAAGCCCGTGCTTGCGGCAATGACGCAAAAGTCGCGCCGTCCCCTCCTCGCTATGACCACTGTGATAGCATTCAAAGCCATCCAACGGCTCCACGCGCAAAAGGTCCATCACGCGCTCCAAGCCAGGTCCGTGAAAGCCGCTCGCCGCATGCGCGCACAGAGCCACGCCGCCCGCGCCATGAATAGCGTCCACCACCTCGGCGATGCTCGGAAAGGTCGGAAAGCCCAAATCATGCTCTGGCGTAAATACACGCTTGAAAAAATCATTCACATCTGCGCACAAGCCCTTATCAATGAGGTATGCCAAAGCCCGCCAGCCGCCGCGGGCACGATCATAGGTATAGGAGGCAAATTCCCGCACGTCCACCGGCCAACCGTCACGCGCCAAAAGCGCGATGCTATCCACATCCTTTTGCTCCAGCAACGCCTCGTTATGACGTAAAAGCTCCAGCAAATGCTTATTTTGAATATCAATGCCATAGCCCAGTATATGAAAGGACAGCTCAGCCTTCGTAGAGCAAATCTCCGCCGCCGGCAAAAAACGTAGCCCTTCCTCCCCTGCCAAGCGCGCCGCCTCCGCCACATTCGCCACGCTATCGTGATCCGTAACGGCGAACGCGCCGATGCCGCGCAGCTTGATCTGCGTGATCAGCTCGGACGGGCTCCACGTGCCGTCCGAAGCCGTAGTATGAATATGTAGATCCGCTCTCATTGACGCTTTCCTCCTTCGTTTAGCTCCTCCGCCAGCATTTCCTCGCACACCTTGCAATCGCAGGATTCAGGCTCGCCATCACCTCGCCGACGAGCCGCGTACACGCAGCTCACGAGGAAGAACAGCGTACCCGTTACTACGATCGTACCACCAGACGCAAGATTCGCGTAATAGGATACGGTCAGCCCGAGCGCCACGGTAAGCACGCCATAGGCCATACTTTGGGCGATCGTACCGCCGAAGCTACGCGCGGTTTGCAAGGCGCACGCCACTGGGATCACCATCATAGCGGAAACGAGCAGCAGTCCGACGATCCTCATCGAGAGTGCCACGGTCAACGCCGTCAGCAAAGCCAACAGCAAATTCAAGCGTTCGACGGGCAAGCCTGCTACCCGCGCCGACATTTCGTCAAAGGTAATATATTGCAGCGCGCGATAAAAAAGCACCACGAAGGCGACCGTGCAAAGCGCTAAAAAAGCCACGATCAGCAAATCGCCGCCACTAACCGTCATCAAGCTGCCGAAAAGCACGCTGCCGAGATTAAAGCCGCCCTCGCGATTCAAGCCAGTAAAAATAACCGCCAAGCCCATACCGCTGTAAAAGAAGATGCCCAGCACCATGTCTGCGGACTCGCTCAAGCGCACACGCACGCGTTCAATCGCCAGCGCGCCCAAAATCGTCGCCACCGCCGCGCTCAAAACGGGACTAAAGCCGCCCAACGCGCCCCCGGCGACACCGGCGAAGGCTATATGCCCCAAGCCGTCACCGATCAGGGACTGACGACGCAGCACCAAAAAGCTGCCGATCAGCGGACAAATCACCGCCATAATCAAACCTGCCAGCCATGCCCGCTGCATAAATTCCATTTCAAACATTTCCAACATCGCGCCAACCTCTATCTGTAAAAATAACCATGCTTATGATGATGCTGCAAGGCCTCATGCACCTCGCCACGGAAGCAAATGCCGTGATTTATGCACAGCGCGCTCCGCGCCGCCTCCGCCGCCAGCTCCAAATCATGGGAGATCATCACGATCGTCACTCCCTGCTCGCGATTGATCCGCTTCAGCATCGCGTACAGCGCCGCCTTAGAGGCTGCGTCAATGCCCGTCGCTGGCTCGTCCAAAAGCAGGATCTGCGGACGATGCACCATCGCGCGCGCCAAGAAAACACGCTGCTGCTGACCACCGCTCAGCTCGCCGATCTTACGCTTACGCAGCTCCATCAGCTGAAAATCGCTCAACGCGCGTTCCACGGCGCTTTTTTCGCTCTGACCAAAGCGATGCCACGGACTGTCGCCACGCAAAAGCCCTAAGCCTACGACCTCCTCCACGCTTATCGGGAAGGAGCGCTGCATCTTCATCGGGTTCTGGGGCACGTAGCCGATGCGATGCCACTCGTTAAAGCGTTCTATCGGCGTACCATAGTAAAAAATCTCGCCCGTGGTCGACGGCAGGGCGTGCGCCAGCATCTTCAAAAGCGTACTCTTGCCCGCGCCGTTAGCACCAATCACAGCGACGAAATCACCCTCCTCCACCTCTAAATCCAGCTTATGAAACACCCAGCCTGCTCCGTAATCGAAGCCCAGCCCATTAACCTTGATAACAATGCTTTTCTCCATCTTACCTACCTTTAGCCAACGCACCTACTCGTTTAACGCCTTCTTTAAATTGTCCACGTTACTACGCATAATTTGCAAATAATCTAAGCCTGCCGCGCGTCCTGCCTCGTCCAAGCCCTCCAAGGGATCGAGTACGGCGGTACGCGCTCCAGTCTCCCGCGCCACCAGCTCGGCGATTTTAGGATCGGTCAGCGTTTCAAAAAAGACGTAACGCACCTGCTCCCGCCTCACCACGCGAATCAGCTCCCGCAAATCAGCAGGCGTGGGCTCCGCCTCCGCCGAGATTCCTGCCACGCTCAGCTGTCGCAGCCCATAATCCGCCGCCAAATGCCCAAAAGCGGCATGAGCGGTTACGAAGGTCTTCCTAGGAGCAGTTCGCGCCAATTGCTTTAGCTCATTATCAAGCGCGCCTAGCCGCGTCGCATATTCACGACTATTGCGCGCATATAGCTCGGCATGCTCCGGATCAGCACTCTGCAAGGTAGCAGTAATCCGCTCCAACTCGATGAGCGCGCGCTTAGGACTGATCCAAACATGAGGATCCTGCCTGCCGTCGCGTTCAAAAAGATCGTGTCCCGCCTCCAAAGCGATCAGCCTACGTTCGCTCAAGGCGAGCAGAGCCTGCTCCGCCCACGGCTCCACCATGCCGTTATACACAAAAACGCGCGCACGTCCCAGACGCGTCAGATCGCGTGGCGACGGCTCCCAATCGTGGGGCTCGGCACCATCGGGTACGAGCGTATGCACCTCGACCTGCTCGCCGCCGACGGCACGAACGAACTCCGCCATCGGATAGAAGCTGACAGCGACCTGCAATCTGCCGTCACCTGCGGAACGCGCGCCGCAGCCGCCCACTATAAAGCTAAAAAGCATTAATAAAATAACTATATATTTCAAAATGCCTCCTTATCCACAAAGATAATCTCCACAAACGTTATATTTACATTGTACCATTCAAATTTGTGAAAGTAAATATTGTTTTAGAGGCTTGATTTTACATCCACGGACCGTCTATTAAACACATTACGACATAAAAAATCGTCGAAATCCTGCGACCTCGACGATTTCCTTTTTAATTATCAAATCAGCCCGCGGTCACGCCGCCGTCAACCGCGATGATGCTGCCCGTCATAAAGCTATTGGCAGGAGTAGCTATACCGCAGATAACATGCGCGATCTCCTCCGCCCTCGCGATACGTCCCAAGGGATATGCCGCCTCCATATCGCTCAGCGTATAGCCCTCGTTGGCATCCACCAGCTGACGCGCCAAAAGTGGCGTATCCACGTCCGCCGGGCAAACGCAGTTCACGCGCACGTCGGGAGCAAAATCCAAGGCCAAGGCACGCGTCAGTGCCACGATCGCGCCCTTAGAGGCGCAGTACAGCGGGCAGCCGTAGTTTCCATGCACGCCGGCATCGGACGCGATGTTGACGATCGCTCCACCAACCTTCAGCTGCTTTTGCAGAGCCTGCGTCAAAAACAGCGTTCCCTTAACGTTCGTGTCCATAATAGCCGCGTAATCAGCCTCGGTCACGTTTTCCAAGCGCTGCTCCGCGTAAACGCCCGCACTGTTGACGAGGATATCCACGCCAGCGCCCTTCACGGCCTTAGCGACCGCCTCGGCAGCCTCCTTACAGGAAGCAGGCTGCGTAACGTCGCATTGCACATAGCTTGCCTTGCCCAGCTCTTTCAGCTCCGCCTCCGCAGCCCCGCCGCGCGCCTTATCCCTACCCAGCACGAACACCCTCGCGCCATCGGCAGCCAGGCTACGCGCCGTCGCCAAGCCGATACCGGAGGTACCGCCGCTAATCACGGCAACCAAGCCCTTACACCCGTATTTAAGCTTTTTCGTCATCATGAGCATCCCCCTTTATTTGCCGAGGCAAGCAGACCGTGATCACGGTTCCCTCACCGGGAGTGCTTGCCAGCTCCAGCACCATGTCATGCCGCAGCGCGATCTGCTTCGCTATCGCCAAGCCCAAGCCGCTGCCGCTTTTATTCTGTTCATCCCTGGATTTATAAAAGCGGTCAAAGGCGTGAGCGACATCCTCCGCCTGCATACCGCAGCCATGGTCGATAATTCGCAGTCTATCCCGCTCTAGGCGCACCTCGATCGTGCTTCGCGCAGGCGAGAACTTAATGCTGTTATGCAAGAAGATCAGCAGCATCTGACGCAAGCGCCCGTAATCACCATTCAGCATATACAGCTCGCTATCCAAAGCAGCGCTGATCCGCAGCTCCTTCTCCATGCCCAGACGGCGCGAGCTGCGCACCGCGTCCTGCACCACCGAGCATAAATTCAATGGTGCCTTTTCGATTGGGAAATCCGTATTTTGCAAGCGCGACAAATCAAGTAGATCGTTGATCAAGCGCTGCAAATACAGGCTTTCCTTATACATCTGCTCGTAGAACTCGTCCACGTCGTCCTTCTCCGTGATCACGCCGTCGCGCAGAGCCTCCAAGCTACCGCGAATCACCGTCACAGGCGTGCGCAGCTCATGCGAGATATTAGCGATAAACTCGCGGCGCAGCTTTTCCAGCTTTTGGCTTTCGACATCCGCCGCTTGCAAGCGCTCCGCCATAACGTCAAGGCTGCGCGCCAGCTCACCGATCTCGTCCCGCTGCGTCAAATTATTGCGTGCGTCATAATCACGCTCCGCGATGCGTTCGGCGTTATTGCGCATCAGCTGCAAGGGCTTAGTAAAGCGCCAGCTCAGCACGATGCTCAGCACGATGCCTAAAAGCAGCGCCGCCAAAAGACTGAAGAGCAAAATACGCAGAACACTCCACACCGCGTCATGCAAGCCCTGTACAGGCGAATGCAGCAGCACGACCGCGCGCACCCTGCCCTCCTGATCGTAAACAGGCTCGCCCACGGTCAGCATAATACCCTCCAGCCACACGTTGTATTCCTCGGTGCTGAAGCGCTTGCCCTCGGCAAAGGTTTCCTCCACCTTAGCGCGAATATGCGCCGGCAGCTTCTCATAGGCATCCTTAGGATCGGTCGGAGGCTGACGCAGCTGCGCCTGCTCCTGAGCATGATGATGCTTCCGCTCCTCCTGTCGCTCCCGTATACGCTTCTTATTGATATTCAAATTGCGATCGCTATCCACAACCCAAACGATCTCTTGATTCACGTTATCAAGGAAATTGATGAAATTGCTTTGGGCTATGCCCTCGCCATGGTTTTGCTCCAGCAGGATAAAGTTTTCACTGATTACCGTAGCAATGCGCTTAGCCTGCACCTGCATAGACTGTTTTTTCAAATCGATCGTATGCTCCTTGAAGAACTGATAAAACAGCCCGCCGATAATCAAGCCGAAGATCACCAGCACGCCCGTAAAGCACAGCATCAGCTTGAGGGCGATTTTATTTTTCATGATAAAGCTCACTCCTTGGCTTCGAAACGATAGCCCACTCCCCAGATCGTTTTTATCTCCCACTGCGGATGCTCGTATTTATCGAGCTTAGCGCGCATACGCTTGATATGCGAGTCGACGGTGCGGCTGTCGCCGAAATAATCGTAGCCCCAAATACTGTCCAAAAGATTATCCCTGCTGAACACCTTGGTATTATTCTTCGCCAAGGTCCACAGAAGCTCCGTCTCCTTTTTCGTCAGCGGCACGCTCTCGTCATCGATACGCACGTCGTACTTCTCCAAATTGATATAAAGATTGGCGTAGCGCAAAGCGTTCTTGCTCAACGCCTCCTGCGGCTGAATGCGACGCAGCACGGCACGCACCCGCGCCATGACCTCGTTGGCGGAGAAGGGCTTCAGTACGTAATCATCGGCACCGATATCCAAGCCCATGATCTTGTCATAATCCTCGCCGCGCGCCGTGATCATAATCACAGGCACGAGGGACTGCTCACGCAGACGGCGACAAACCTCGAAGCCGTCAAGCTTGGGCATCATCACGTCCAAAAGCACCATGACGATCTCATCGGAATATTGCTCGAATTTTTCCAGCGCCTCCGCCCCATCAAAGGCGATCAGTGGCTCCAAGCCCTCCTTCTTCGCGTATCCGGAAAGAATGGTCGTTATCTGCTTATTATCGTCTGCTATTAAGATTCTATTCATTTACTTGCACCTCATAAAGATATAGTTGATACGCTGTAAAAGACTTTTCCTCTATATTATAGCACACTTCCCCTATGATATATCATAAACTTATGACGAAAATATGACGCTTTCCCCTAAAAATTTTTCCAAAATCATCGCCAAAAAACATAAAAAAGCCATTTTTCTCGGTTAGAATATAAACAAATCAAGGAAACGCCCCTTGAGAAGCTGAAAACAAACCTCATTTTAATAAGTAGATTATAAGGAGTGAAGTATTATGTTGAACATGAAAAAAGTATTAATCGCCTGCACCGTTTTAACCGCTCTTTCAGCCAGCGCCTTGGCCGCCAGCAACGAGCATAAGCCCTCCATGCACGACCGCGTAAACAAGATCATGCACGAGGATAGCGCCGATTTCCACAAGGCTCCCGAGCAAGGCAAGCACGACCGCTTCGACAAGGAGCATAAGCGTCCGCCCATGAGCGCCGAGCAAAGAGCCGAAATGGAAAAACGCCGTGCCGAATGGGAAAAGATGACTCCCGAGCAACGCCAAAAGGCTCACGAAAAAATGCAAAAGGAACGCAAGGAGCAGCACGACAAATACGCTAAGGAAACCATGTCCAAGCTGACCGCCGAGCAAAAGGCCGAGGTCGAAGCCTTCATTAAAGAAGGTATGGAACAGCGTCAGGCACGTCATGAAAAGCTGAAAAGCATGACTTCCGAGCAGCGCGAGGCCGTTTGCGCTAACCGCCCCAGTCACAGACCTGATGCGCCCTTTGGCGATCATGGCCCTAAGGACGGTATGCACCGCCCCAGTCACAGATCTGACGCGCCCTTTGGCGATCATGGTCCCAAGGACGGTATGCACCGCCCCGACCACAGACCTGACGGTCCCGATGGCAGACACCCCGGCGAGCATGGTTCCCGTCCCGACTTCTCCGGCATTGCCGACTAATAATTGACATAAGCGCCATGCAGGTATTCCCCTCACCTGCGAAGGCAAAATATCCTCTCGGAGCACCGCGCGGTGCTCCTTTTTTTTGCAACAAAAAATAGAGAAACAGTACGGAGCTGCTTCTCTATTTTTGGGAAATGGGATGTGAATATATTTATAGATATAGGGGATATCTATAAACCAAATTAATCGTTGAACAACGGGGTGGACAGATAACGATCACCGGTATCGGGCAGCAATGCTACAATAACCTTACCCTTGTTCTCGGGACGCTGTGCCAAAACGGTTGCCGCATAAACTGCCGCGCCGCTGGAGATGCCCACCAATACGCCCTCCTTATGAGCGATCTCGCGACCAGTCTTGAACGCGTCATCGTTTTCGACAGCGATAATCTCATCATAAATCTTGGTATTCAGAGTATCGGGAACGAAGCCTGCGCCAATGCCCTGAATTTTATGCGGACCTGCAACGCCCTTGGAAAGTACGGGGGAGCCTGCGGGCTCTACGGCAACGACCTTCACATTCGGGTTTTGCGCCTTCAGATATTCGCCTACGCCGCTTAAAGTACCGCCGGTGCCTACGCCGGCAACGAAGATGTCAACCTTGCCCTCGGTGTCAGCCCAAATTTCCGGGCCGGTGGTTGCTTTATGTACAGCGGGGTTAGCCGGGTTAACGAATTGACCGGGGATGAAGCTGCCAGGAGTGCTATCTGCCAGCTCCTGAGCCTTAGCGATCGCGCCCTTCATACCTTTAGCGCCATCGGTCAGCACCAGTTCCGCGCCATAGGCCTTCAGCAGGTTACGACGCTCAACGCTCATCGTTTCAGGCATGGTCAAAATAATCTTGTAACCGCGAGCTGCGGCAACGCTTGCCAAGCCGATACCGGTATTGCCACTGGTCGGCTCAATGATGGTAGCGCCAGGCTTCAGAAGTCCCTTTGCTTCGGCATCGTCCAGCATCGCCTTAGCGATTCTGTCCTTTACGCTGCCTGCGGGGTTAAAATATTCAAGCTTAACTAAAAGCTTTGCTGCTAATTCGTGTGCTGCTTCATATCTGCTGAGCTCCAGAATAGGGGTACCGCCGATTAATTGAGTAATACTGGTATATACTTTTGCCATTTTTATCTCTCCTTTTCGTTGCCTCACTGGCAACACTATATTTTGCGGACAAGATGATCGTCCTTAAATCTAACAAATTCAACACAGCCCCTGCGGGCTTAAACACTAAAAGCTTGAACAGCGTCTACATCGTAGACCTTGCTTAGTGATCATCATATCCCCTCGCAATCTCTAGTATTCATACCTGTTTGATAGGTTTATTATACTGCTTTTTCGCCAACTGTCAACACCTTTTCTAAAATATTTTTCAAAATGTGTGAATATGCCTCTTACTGTATCTTATGATACAAAAAAGCAGCGGAAATTCTCATGAATCCCCTGCTGCTTATCTTCTGCTTATCCTAACTAAGATTTTGATTCCAGTGGCACTATGGCTAAGGTTTTCCCCAAGAGAGCCAGCACCTTGAGGCTCGTATCGATCTGCGTACTGGTACGTCCCCTTTCCATGCGGGC
>CAYZOZ010000009.1:0-39530 GCA_964480295.1 uncultured Phascolarctobacterium sp. | reverse complement strand
GCACCTTGAGGCTCGTATCGATCTGCGTACTGGTACGTCCCCTTTCCATGCGGGCGATAATCGGTTGCTTTACTCCGCATCACTTTTACGTGCTAATTCGGTAATATATTCAGCAATAGGCTCTTTCCCATCCTTATCCTTATAAAAATATGCCTTATGCAAGCTAGCCCCTTTCCCTCAAGGATATTATATATAAGCCATTTAGCTGTCAATAACTTTTTAGTTATTGACACTTTAAAAGGAAATTTTTAGTGCGCGATTTCTGAAAACGTTGTATACTTATATGCATATCAAAGCAATAGGTATTTATGAGGTGAAGGCATGAACGCAGCAGCAAAAAACATAAACGAGCTGATCGATAGGCTCGCAAGTCAGCATGATTTGAGCGACGCGGAGCTTCTGCTCCTGCTCACGACGGAGGAGCCGTCAGCCAACGCGCTTTTAGCATCCGCCGCCGATAAGGAGCGTCGCCTATACTACGGCAACGAGGTCTACATCCGCGGACTGATCGAGTTCACGAATTACTGCAAAAACAACTGCTACTACTGCGGCATCCGTGCTGGCAACGCCCATGCGCAACGCTACCGACTGACTAAGGAGCAGATTCTCGCCTGCTGCCAAGAGGGCTACGCGCTCGGCTTCCGTACCTTCGTCCTTCAGGGCGGCGAGGATCCCTATTTCACCGACGACCGCGTCTGCGAGCTGGTGTCCGCCATCCGCTCCCAGCACCCCGATTGCGCTATCACGCTTTCCATCGGCGAAAAGGAACGTAGTAGCTATCAGGCCTATTTCGATGCCGGTGCGGAGCGCTATCTACTGCGGCATGAAACCGCCGCGCCCGAGCATTACGCTCTGCTGCATCCCGCATCGATGAGCCTGGAGCATCGCAAGCGCTGCCTTTTCGACCTCAAGGAGATCGGCTATCAGGTCGGCAGCGGCTTCATGGTCGGCTCCCCCTACCAAAGGCCGGAGAATCTTTTAGCTGACCTCCGCTTTTTACAAGAGCTGCGCCCCGACATGATCGGTATCGGTCCCTATATCACCCATGCGGAAACGCCCTTCGCCAAGCGTCCGAGCGGCTCGCTCCAGCTCACGCTACGCCTACTTTCCCTGCTACGCTTGCTTTTTCCCTACGCGCTGCTGCCTGCCACGACGGCGCTCGGCACCATCGCGCCCAACGGGCGTGAGCTTGGGCTTCAGGCAGGGGGCAACGTCGTCATGCCCAATCTTTCCCCCGTCAACGTGCGTAAGCTTTACGAGCTGTACGAAAACAAAATCTGCACGGGCGAGGAGGCGGCGCAATGTCGCGGCTGTTTGGAGGCGCGCGTGCGCATGGCGGGCTACGAAATCGTTACCGCCAGAGGCGATGTACGAAGAAATATGTTATAATAGGACTATAACAAGGAGAATTATAAATCATGAACAAAAAGGCTATTATCGCTATGAGCGGCGGCGTAGATTCCAGCGTAGCGGCCTTGCTCATGCAGGAGCAGGGCTTCGACTGTATAGGCGTCACCATGAAGCTTTTCAATAACGAGGATATCGGCTTACCGCTAATGGACAGCAAATGCTGTAGCATCGACGACATCAACGATGCCTGTAGCGTCTGTGCCAAAATGGGCATCGAGCATTTCACCTTCAATTACGGGGATCGCTTCCGCGTCGAGGTGATCAACCGCTTCATCAATGCCTATATGAACGGCATGACTCCCAATCCCTGCATCGACTGCAATCGCTATCTGAAATTCGGCGAGCTTTTCAACAAGGCGGACGAGCTGGGCTGCGATTACGTGGTCACGGGGCATTACGCGCGCATCCGCTATGACGAGGAAAAGGGACGCTATCTGCTACTCAAGGCAGTCAACCCAGATAAGGATCAAAGCTATGTGCTTTACAGCATGACGCAGCACCAGCTAGCGCATGTGCAGTTCCCCTTAGGCGGACTTGCCAAACCAGAGGTACGCGCCATCGCCGAGCAGCACGGCTTCGTCACCGCGCACAAGCACGACAGTCAGGACATCTGCTTCATTCGCGAGGGCACGACCTACGCCGACTTCATCGAACAGCGCACCGGTCGCAAATTTCCACCCGGCGATTTCGTCGACACCACGGGCAGGGTTCTCGGCCAACACAAGGGCATCATCCATTATACCGTCGGTCAGCGCAAGGGCTTGGGCTTAGCGTTGCCTGAGCCGATGTACGTGCAGCAGATCGACGTACCGGGCAATACCGTCGTGCTTTGCACCAACGCCGAATTATTTACTAAGAGCGTAAAAGCAACTGACATCAATCTAATCGACTGCGAGCGTATTACGGAGCCGCGTCGCGTCAAGGCGCGCATCCGCTATCATCAGCCAGAGCAATGGGCGACCGTAACCCAGCCGGACGACTCCACGCTGCTACTGGAGTTCGACGAGCCGCAAAGAGCCATCACCAAGGGACAGGCGCTCGTCATGTATGACGGCGAGATCGTCGTCGGCGGCGGACGCATCATCTAAAACTTTTAAACATAACTAAAAAGACTACTGCGTTGTGCGTTACGCAGTAGTCTTTTTTTGAGGAGAAAATCAGGCACCCACTAAAAGTACCTAGGAATGTGGTTATAGCTTTCAAGGCAACCAATGACTTATAGAAGGGAATATGGTCAAGGTCAAGGCTGCAAAATCAGGAAGGTTCGCGCATTGGTTAGCACTTGTTAACTACGAGAGCTATTATAGCACGCTTTTATCAAGTTAGCAAGTGCTAATTTAACTTTTTTTCAAGATTTTTTTTACACGTCCGCTTCCTCTGCCTCCGCCCTTTCCTCCTTATGCAGCAAAGCCATGAATTGTTCGCCGGTAATGGTTTCCTTTTCCAGCAGATAGCTTGCCAAAACATCCAGCTTCCCGCGATTAGCAGTAAGGATTCTCAAGGCCTCCGCATGAGCCTCCTTGATGATGGCCAGCACCTGCGCGTCAATACGTCCCGCCGTAGCGTCGCTGCACGCCAAGGAGGTATCTCCGCCGAGGTATTGATTATTGACGACCTCGGTCGCCATCATGTCAAATTCCTCCGTCATGCCCAAGCGGGTAACCATGCTGCGAGCGATTCTCGTCGCCTGCTCGATATCATTCGCCGCGCCGCTGGTAATACTGCCGAAGACCAATTCCTCGGCGCTGCGCCCACCGGTAATGGTCACGATCCTATTGAAAAGCTCCTCCTTCTTCATTAGGACGCTATCATTATCATTGATCTGCATCGTATAACCCAAGGCACCGTTCGTGCGCGGAATAATGGTGATCTTATGCACGGGCGCGCTGTTTTTCTGCATCGCCGCCACCAAAGCATGACCGATCTCGTGATAGGCGATGACCTTCTTTTCCTCTGGACTAATCACCGCGCCCTTACGCTGATAGCCAGCGATAACGACCTCGATGGACTCCTCCAGATCCGCCTGCTCCACCGCCTGACGCGCAAGCTTAACCGCACGCAGCGCGCCCTCGTTGACGATATTCGCCAGCTCCGCGCCACTAGCACCAGCGGTCGCACGCGCCAAAGCGGTAAAATCGATGTTCTCCGCCAGCTTAACGTTGGCGGCGTGCACGCGCAGAATCGCCTCACGCCCCTGCAAATCGGGCAGCTCGACCGGAATACGACGATCAAAGCGTCCGGGACGCAGCAGCGCCTTATCCAAGGATTCGGGGCGGTTAGTCGCCGCCAAAATCACCACGCCCTTGCCACCGTCAAAGCCGTCCATCTCGCTAAGCAGCTGGTTCAAGGTCTGCTCACGCTCGTCATTACCGCCGAACTGACCATTGTCGCGACGCTTACCGATCGCATCGATCTCGTCGATGAACACGATGCAGGGAGCCTTTTCCTGTGCCTGCTTGAACAAATCACGCACGCGCGCCGCGCCCATGCCCACGAACATTTCCACGAATTCACTGCCGCTAATAGAGAAGAAGGGAACCTTCGCCTCGCCCGCTACGGCTTTGGCCAGCAGGGTTTTGCCCGTGCCCGGAGGTCCGACCAGCAGCGCGCCCTTAGGCATATTGGCACCTATGTCCTTGTACTTTTCTGGATTATGCAGGAAATCTACCAGCTCCATGAGCGCCTCCTTCGCCTCGTCCTGCCCGGCTACGTCGGCAAAGCTCTTGCCCGTTTGCGCCTCGACGTAAACCTTAGCATTGCTCTTGCCGAAGGTCATGGCGTTGCCACCGAAGCGCTTGCCCATATAGTGCATAAAAAGCTGCCCCAAACCAAAGAAGATCAGAATCGGCAGCACCCAATTCTTAAAAATGCTAACAATCGCGGAGTCCTCCTTAGGTACGACCTGCGAAAACTCTACCTGACTCTTAATCAATCGATCTACCAGCTGGGGATCGTCCACACGACCTGTTACATAAATCTCCTTAGTCTGCTCGTCCTTGCCCAACGCGGCGATACGCTTCTCCGTAATCTCCACCTTGGAAAGCTTGCCCTCGTCCACCATCTGCATGAAGCTATTATAGGAAACATCATGCACCTTGGGATTGAAAAACGTCGGTACGATCACCGTATTAATCAACATAATGATCAATATCGCCATTACATAGTAGTATAACAGCGGTCGCTTATTGTTATCATTACCGTTCATCACATCATCTCCTTGTCTAAAATACTTTATCTATATTTTACTATCATAGAGGGAAATATACAAATAAATATTTTGTGAACTGCTCACCTACCTCCTTATTCTTTAAAAGCATACATCATTCAGAATCCATCGAATCACCACGCCTTTTTATTGTATACTATAAGAATACTTGTATACATATATATGACACCTTGAAATAACAGGCTCTTTTATATACAATAAATGCTGTACTAAAAAGGAGGTTCCCAAATGTCCAAAATTAACACAGTCTTAGTTGCCAACCGCGGTGAAATTGCCATCCGCGTTTTTCGCGCCTGCAATGAGCTCGGTATCCGCACAGTTGCTATATACTCTAAAGAAGATACTTTGTCCCTGCATCGTAACAAGGCCGACGAGGCCTATATGGTCGGCGAGGGTAAGAGCCCGACCGATGCGTATCTGGATATCGAGGATATTCTGCGCGTAGCCAAGGAGCATGACGTTGACGCGATTCACCCTGGCTACGGCTTTCTTTCCGAAAACAGCAATTTAGCACGTCGCTGCGAGGAGGAGGGACTGATCTTCATCGGTCCCCGTCTGGAGCATCTGATTATGTTCGGCGACAAAATCAACGCCCGCAAGCAGGCAGAGCTCGCCGGCATTCCTATGATTCCCGGTAGCAACGGCACCATCAACTCCATGCAGGAGGTACTCGACTTCGGCGAAAAGCACGGCTACCCCATCATCATCAAGGCCGTTAACGGCGGCGGCGGTCGCGGTATGCGCGTGGTCAACTCCGCGGAGGAAGCGGTTACCGCCTATGACATGGCTAAGAGCGAGGCGAAGAAGGCCTTCGGCAATGACGAGATTTATTTAGAAAAATATCTGCAAAACCCGAAGCATATCGAGGTTCAGATTATCGGCGATACGCACGGCAATCTGATGCACCTTTTCGAGCGTGACTGCTCCGTGCAGCGCCGTCACCAAAAGCTGGTGGAGATCGCTCCCGCCTTCTCCCTGCCCATGGAGCAGCGTCGCGCGATCTGCGATGCCGCAGTAAAGCTGATGAAGAACGTTAATTACATCAGCGCCGGCACCGTCGAATTTTTGGCTACTCCCGACGGAAAATTCTACTTCATTGAGGTCAACCCCCGCATTCAGGTAGAGCATACCGTAACCGAGCAGATCACCGGCATCGATATCGTACAAACGCAAATCCGCATCGCCGAGGGCTATGGTCTGCATGATCCCGAAATAGCCCTGCCGGCGCAGGAGGAGCTCGCTCCCCACGGTCATGCAATCCAATGCCGTATTACGACCGAGGATCCTGCCAACAACTTCATGCCCGACACTGGCAAGCTCATCACCTACCGCAGCGGTGGCGGCATGGGCGTGCGTTTGGACGGCGGCAACGCCTTCACCGGCTCCGTCATCACCCCGTATTACGATTCCCTGCTGGTTAAGGCTACCACCTGGGGCTTGACGCACCAAATCGCTATCACCAAAATGCTGCGCTGCCTGAAGGAATTCCGTATCCGCGGCGTGAAAACCAATATCCAATTCTTAGAAAACGTGCTGCAAAACAAGCACTTCATCAACGGCGATTACACCACCGACTTCGTCGACCAAACGCCGGAGCTGTTCGTGTTCCCGCAAACGCTGGACCGCGGTAACAAGCTGCTGCATTACATCGCCGACATCACCGTCAATGGCTACTCCAACGTCGGCGTACAGCCCAAGCCGAGCTTCGCGCCGCTGAATATGCCCAAGCCCTACAACGGCATTCTCGCTCTGGGCGCTAAGCACGTTCTCGACACGCAGGGTGCCGACGGTCTTGCCGATTGGGTTATGGCGCAGCAGGAGGTACTCGTAACCGACACCACCTTCCGCGACGCGCATCAATCCCTCTTCGCTACCCGTCTGCGTACTGCCGACATGCTCCGCGTAATGCGCGACACCGCTGGTAAGCTCCCCGGACTGTTCTCCTTCGAATGCTGGGGCGGCGCGACCTTCGACGTAGCCTATCGCTTCCTCGACGAAAGCCCGTGGCAGCGTCTGGCGCAATTCCGCGAGGCAGCTCCCAATATCCTCTTCCAAATGCTGCTGCGCGGTGCGAACGCCGTCGGCTACACCAGCTATCCCGACAACGTCGTTAAGCAATTCATCCAGCTGGCTGCGAAAAACGGCATCGACGTATTCCGTATCTTCGACAGCCTGAACGGCTTGGATAATATGCGTCTTTCCATCGATACCGTGCGCGAAACTGGCAAGGTCGTCGAGGCAGCACTGTGCTATACTGGCGACATCCTCGATCCGCGTCGCGATAAATACGATTTGCAATATTACATCAACATGGCTAAGGAGCTGGAAAAGGCAGGTGCCAATATCATCGCGATTAAGGATATGGCAGGCCTGCTGAAGCCAGAAGCCGCCTATCGCTTGGTAAGCAGCCTGAAATCCTATGTCGGCGTGCCCATTCATCTGCACACCCATGAGGGCAGTGGCAACGCCATTTACACATACGCGCGCGCCATCGATGCCGGCGTCGACATCGTTGATACCGCTATGAGCTCCATGAGCTGCGGCACTAGCCAGCCCTCCACCTCCAGCCTCTACTACGCGCTGAGCGGTCATCCTCGTCAACCGCGTCTGGACGTAGACTCTCTGAACGAAATGTCCCGCTATTGGGAAACCGTCCGCCCCTATTACAAGGCAGCGGATAGAACCGAAAACTTCCCCAACCCCGAGGTTTACTGCCATGAAATGCCGGGCGGTCAATATACCAACCTTAAGCAGCAGGCGCAGGCTCTGGGCTTGATCGAGCGTTGGGAGGAGGTCAAGGATATGTACCACCGCGTATCCATGATGTTCGGCGATCTGATCAAGGTAACTCCTTCCTCCAAGATCGTCGGCGACATGGCGCTCTTCATGGTACAGAACGAGCTTTCCGAGGAGGATGTTTACGCTAAGGGCGACGTACTGGACTTCCCCGCCTCCGTCGTAGAATTCTTCGAAGGTCGCATCGGCACCCCGTATCAGGGCTTCCCCGAAAAGCTGCAAAAAATCGTTCTCAAGGGACGCGAGCCCATCAGCGTGCGTCCGGGCGCGGCACTCGCTCCCGTGGACTTCGAAAAGGTACGCGACGAATTGAAGGAAATGGGCGCGCCGACCACCGACGAGGCCGTAAGCTCCTACTGCCTGTACCCGAAGGTATTCACCGATTGGGTGAACCGCAACAAGGAGTACGGCGACGTTTCCGTACTCGACTCCCCCACCTTCTTCTTCGGTATGACTCCCGGCGAAAAGATCAAGGTCGAAATCGAGCAGGGCAAGGTGCTGGTGATCAAATTGGATCATATTTCCGAAGCCAACGCCGCAGGTATGCGCACAGTGACCTTCGAATTCAACGGTCTGCCGCGTGAGATCGAGATTAAGGATCGCAACGCCAAGGCCACCAGCGTCACCCGCAAGAAGGCCGATAAATCCGAGGCAGGCGAAATCGGCGCTTCGCTCTCTGGCTCCGTGGTCAAGATCCTCGTAGAAAAGGGACAGGCCGTAACCAAGGGCACTCCTCTCGTGATTACCGAGGCAATGAAGATGGAAACCACCCTCTCCGCTCCAGTCAGCGGTATCGTCAGCGTGATTCACGTCGCACCCGGCGAACGCGTTGAAAGTGGCGATTGCCTGCTGGAGATCAATACGCAGGTACACTAAACGATTTACCCGAATATGCTTGCCAAGGCGCGAGCGATATGATATACTCTAGTCGAAAATCTTACGGACACGTTTCTTCCAAAGCGTGGCTTAGAAGGGCAACGGAGATTACCGTTGCCCTTTTTTAATATCGACCGAACAGCATTCAGGTAAGCATATGCAGGAATCATTATTTTATTACATCCAATCACATATTGACGAGGACGGACGCTTCACGGAGCGCTATCTGCCGGACGGCGACGATTATATCAACATTATCGAGCCCGGTCAGACCGATGCCTTCTACTACACCTCGGATATGCCCAGCAACGCCGAGGACGCGAGCAGTCTTTTACAGGAGCTACGCACCTACGGCGTGCTGCCGAACCAAGAGAACTGCGAACGCCTTTATCGCAAGGTCAAGGATATGTGTCTGGGCGAATATTGCGATCCCTTTATCGCCGGCTTCAACGAGGGTGATATGAGCCCCGTCATTTTCGATCTGGCACGTCGTCTTTTCTACAACGCCCGTCATCGCGAGGTTTTGAAATTCGCGCTACTGCTTTTCGGGCTTTACGGTATGCGTAGCATTGAGGAGCAGGATCCGGAGCTATGGACCGACTGCGTCACCGCCGCCCGCTGCGAGGAATTTACCTTCAGCTTCCTGTACGCCTGCCGCGTCACCAATTACATCTCGCAAAAGACGGTTTGGGAGCTGCTCGGCTGCACGGAAAGCTGGGGCAAGGTATTCGCCATTATCGACTGCCAATGCCCCGACGAAGCACATAGACTTTGGCTTCTCAAGAACGGTCCCGACATCGATGTCGAATATCCACCCCTCTCCGTCAAGCTGATTCAAGCCACGCAGCTGGATAAATTCCTCAAGCAGCCGCAAATAGATTACGCGTGCTATAAAAGCGCCGTAGCTATTTTGGGTAATTACATGTTCCTGCTGCTACACTACAAGCCCGCCGCCGTGCGCGAGAACTACAACCTCACGGATATCGACCTCTATTCGCTCCTGCGCAATTTGCTGCGCCACGCGCAAACGCATAGCCGTGAGGCAGAGGATATGCTGGATATGAGTACCATAGCCACCACCATCCGCAATCTTCAGGAGGACAACTCGCTGTATTCGCTCACGCCCAACCAGTGCAACGAGCTAATCGCCATTTGCGACAAAATGATTTACAGCACCGATTGGCGACCGATCATCGAGGCTCGCCTGATCGAGGACGAGCATGTCAACTACCGCCTAGCGGATTTCGCCTACGAGCTAGAAATAGATATTTGGCAAAAGCTCTACGACTTTTGGCTTTTACATCCCATGGAATACACGCTGTTGCCCTATCTGCTCATCGACGATGACGAGCGCCACGCGCAAATCGTGATCGAGCAGCTATCGACGCAGCTGCCGCTCTACGCCTCGGATATGCACGCTTTGGTTGTACCGCTGCATTATCTGCGCGAGCACCCAGGCATGGGCGAGGTCATTCTCACCGCCGCGCTCCACTCCATTTACGAGCTGCAACGTAGCTGTGCCTGCGACGTGCTGGAGGCTTGGGGTAGCGAGCATCTCTCGCCCACCATGCGCGAGGCCGTTAAGCAAGCGATTACCGGCAGCACGGACGAGCTAGTGCAGGCGCGCTTGGCAGCTATTCTGGAGGGCAAAAAGCTCAACGTCGAGGCCTTCATCGAGCACTTCAAAAAGAAAATGAAAAACAAATGACGCATCTCCCATAAGGAAATGCGTCATTTTTATATGTCGTTATGCTTACTCACAGCCCGAACATCGTGCGGGCGCAGGCGATACCGCTCGCGGTGCGAAAGATTCTCGTCACGGCGTGCTCGATCGCCTCCCTGCTCAAGCCGTCCTCATAAAAATTAACTAGGAAATCCGCCTCGACCAGCAGCTGATAATCCAAGCCGTCGATGCTATCATAGGTGTGGTGATGTCCTACGAGATAGCAAACACGCTCGATCGTCGCCGACGCGAAGCCTGCCGCCGTCAGCAGCTCGCGTGCCACCGCAGGTCCCTCCTGCTCCTGAATTTTGCCATCGTTGCGACCGTACTTAGCCTCACCGACCTTGATGCCGCAGTCATGCACTAGCCCTGCCGTCTCCACCAGCTCGACCAGCTCCGCCGACGCGCCCTCCGCCAGCGCCAGCTGCCGCGCCAACGACGCGACCTTGATGAAATGCTGGCAACGACGCGCGTCGCCCCCAAACCATTCCACCATCAGCTTATATAATACTACGTTCTTATTCATGAGCTACTCTCCAATACCAAGCCGTCAGAAATAGGCTTTTCAAAATAAACATCTATATGCTCACCATTTTTATCGCGACGAATATCATTAAAGGTCACTAATGTCCCGTCCGCGAACTCGACATATTTATATTTTATATCGCCACCTCCAAGCACGTTTCTTTACCTATATTTTAGCTACACAGAGGCAAAAAGTAAAGCTTCCCAGACAGACTAAAAGCCCTGCGAAACGCAAGGGCTTTAGTCTCTTCTGCTATATTAGGGAGTAATTAGGGAGAAGCTTGTTCAATGCCTGAGCCTTACATGGGTTTATCCTGCAAGGCATCAAAGCCGGTCTCACCAGTACGAATCTTAACAACGTCCTCGACATCATAAACGAAGATCTTGCCATCGCCATACTTACCAGTGTAAAGTACCTGCTTAGCAGTGTTGATAACGTCTGCTACAGGAATGGCGGATACTATCATTTCAACCTTTACCTTAGGCAGGAGATGCGCGGCAACCTCAGCACCACGATACAGCTCCGTCTGCCCCTTCTGTATACCATAGCCCAAAACCTTGGTCACGGTCATGCCGGTAATGCCCAGCTTGTCCAGTGCCACCTTAAGGGCTTCAAAACGATTTTGCGAGGTAATAATGCAAACCTTGCTCAGCTTATGCTCACCGCTGCTCTTAGCTACGGGAACGCTAACAGGTGCCGGCGCTACATAGGTAACGGTAGGAACCTCCTCCATGGTCGGCATGAAGTCCGCATAGCTGGAGGGCAATCCATGTTCTTCCATATCCAAGCCCTTGATTTCCTCTTCCTCGCTAACGCGCAAGCCGAAAAGCTTATCCAAAACGGTGAAAACGATCGTCATCGCGATAGCTACGTAAACGGCAACTACTACCACGCCCAGAACCTGAGTCATCAGGAAGGAGGGATCGCCGCCATAAAGCAGGCCGTCCTTAGTAGCTAAGAAGCCGGTCAGAATGGTACCCAACGCGCCGCACACACCATGTACGGAAATCGCGCCGACGGGATCATCAATCTTGAGCTTCTGATCGAAGAACTCAACGGAAACAACTACTACGACACCAGCGATCAAGCCGATAAGCAAAGCACCCAGAGGGCTTACCACGTCACAGCCGGCGGTTACGGCGACCAAGCCTGCCAGCACGCCGTTCAGCGTCATGGAAACATCGGGCTTGCCATAGCGAACCCAGGTATAAATCATGGTAGCGATGGAGCCTGCCGCAGCCGCCATGTTGGTGGTAATAAAGATATCGCCCATAGAGATCAGCGCTTCATCGCCTGTTGCGCAAACAGTGGAGGCACCGTTGAAGCCGAACCAGCCAAACCACAGCAGGAACACGCCCAAGGCACCCAAGGGAATGCTATGACCGGGGATAGCGTTAACGGTTCCATCATCATTATACTTACCGATACGCGCGCCGATCATTCTCGCGCCGATGAAGGCCGCGACGCCGCCCACCATATGTACCGCGGTGGAGCCGGCAAAATCATGGAAGCCCATCTGCGCCAACCAGCCGCCGCCCCAGATCCAATGACCGCTGATCGGATAAACGAGCGCGCTGATGATAACACTGTAAATGCAATAAACCATGAAGTTGGTACGTTCTGCCATCGCACCGGAAACGATCGTAGCCGCCGTAGCGCAGAACATGGTTTGGAAAATAAAGAACGCGGAGGACGGATAAGAATCACCGTAATCACCAGTTACAAAGAAATCAGGTGCGCCGATAAAGCCGCCGATATCCTCGCCGAACATCAGGCCGAAGCCCAAAATCCAAAAGACCAATGAGCCGAGACTCATGTCCATAACGTTTTTCATTACTATGTTGGCAGCGTTCTTCGCTCTAGTAAAGCCTGTTTCCACCATGGCAAAGCCAGGCTGCATGGAAAATACCAGGAACGCGCCTATCAATACCCAAATCGTATCAACGGATACATATTTATCCATAATCGATCACCCCTCAAAATTCTAAAAAATAAGAGGTGTATCCCCCAAAGGGAATACACCTCATTGTGTATCGGTTAAAATTAATCTTCTAAAAGCTCTTTAGCTCACGCCTACATATACTCTAAGGCTTACTCGTTTACACCGAAGAGTAGATCGCCGTAGGTGGGATAGCCCAAATACTTGCCACCGGTAAGTGCCTCAGCCTCATCGACTACCGCACGCAGAGCGTTCATATCCGCGAGAACGGTGTCATGATAGAAGCTTGCCTGCTTCTTAGAGCATTCGATAGCAGTTGCTGCCTTCATATCCTCGTCCAGCTTGAGGCTAGCGGCATACATGGAGGCGGTCAGCTTGCTCAGCTTGTCTGCCAGGTCGGCTTCAAAGCCCGCGCTGATGCCTGCTGCCTTCTTATCCAGAACTGCCTTAGTCAAATCGGCGGTGTAGGAGCTGATTGCCGGCAGGATGTCCTTGTGGAACATTTCCATAGCGGTAGCCGCTTCGATAGCGATCGTGGTGCTGTAGTTCTCAAGCAGGATCTCTACACGGGATTTAACCTCTGCCTCGGTGAAGATATGGTATTTAGCGAAGAGGTCGATGTTCTTCTCGCTTGCCATGTAGGGAATCGCTTCCGGAGTGGATTTCAGGTTCAGCAGACCGCGCTTAGCAGCCTCGGCAACCCATTCGTCGGTATAGCCGTTGCCATTAAATACGATACGCTTATGCGCCAGATAGGTTTCCTTAACCAAATCGTAAACCGCAGCCTCCAGATCCGGAGCGTCTGCCAGCTTAGCGGCGAATTGATCCAGCTCCTCAGCCACGATGGTGTTCAGCACGATGTTCGGGCCGGCGATGGAGAACATGGAGCCCAGCATACGGAATTCGAATTTGTTACCGGTGAAGGCGAACGGGGAAGTACGGTTTCTATCGGTGTTATCCTTCAAGAGAGCGGGAATGGTGTCATCGCTAATCTTCATGAATTCTTCCGGATTGTCAGTGTAAACCTTGTCAGCCGCGATAGCCTCCAAAACGGCGGTCAATTCGGTGCCGAGGAATACGGAAACGATTGCCGGAGGCGCTTCGTTCGCGCCCAGACGATGATCGTTGCCAGCGCTGGCTACGGACACACGCAGCAGATCCTGATATTCGTCAACTGCCTTCAAGATAGCTGCCAGGAAGGTCAGGAAACGCAGGTTCTTATAAGGCTCCTTGCCAGGGCTCAAAAGGTTCATGCCCTCCTCGGTCGCCAAGGACCAGTTGTTATGCTTGCCGCTGCCGTTTACGCCGTCGAAGGGCTTTTCATGTAGCAGGCAAACTAGACCATGACGCAGAGCTACGCGTTTCATGAACTCCATCATCAGCTGATTATGGTCGGAGGCTACGTTGGTGGAAGAGAAGATCGGCGCTAATTCATGCTGTGCCGGAGCGACCTCGTTATGCTCGGTCTTAGCAAGCACGCCCAGCTTCCACAGCTCGTCGTCCAAATCCTTCATGAAGCCCAATACTCTTTGCTTAATGATACCAAAGTAATGATCCTCAAGCTCCTGACCACGGGGAGATTTCGCACCAAACAGGGTACGGCCGCAATAAACCAAATCCTTACGCTTCTCCCACATTTTTTTATCAACCAGGAAATATTCCTGCTCGGGACCAACGGTGCTGTTTACGCGAACAGTGTTGATACCGAAGATTTTCAAAAGATTGCAGGCTGCCTTGCTTACAGCGTTCATGGAACGCAGCAGCGGGGTTTTCTTATCCAGCACCTCGCCGGTGTAGGAGCAGAACGCCGTCGGGATGCACAAGCAGTTATCCTTAATGAAAGCATAGCTGGTCGGGTCCCAAGCGGTATAGCCGCGAGCTTCGAAGGTGGCACGCAGGCCGCCGGACGGGAAGCTGGAGGCGTCGGGTTCGCCTTGGATCAGCTCCTTGCCGGAGAAGTCCATGATTACACGACCTTCGGCGGTCGGAGAAATAAAGCTTTCATGCTTTTCGGCGGTGATGCCGGTCATCGGCTGGAACCAATGGGTAAAGTGGGTGCAGCCATGCTCCAAGGCCCAATCCTTCATCGCGTTGGCGATGATATTAGCAATTTCCAGATTCAGCGGGCTGCCCTCCAGTACGGCTTGCTTATAAGCCTTATAGGTCGCAGTCGGCAGACGATCCTTCATAACACTTTCGTTAAATACTAAGCTACCAAATAATTTCGGAACATCATTCATGGTAATACCTCCCTAATATACACTAAACGCGGTTCAAAAGCGAACCATTTAAAATAAATAACTCCTTGAGCATTACAGAAGCCTGCTTCTGTAAAAATAAAAAGCACCGCGGTACACGCTCCTCTGAGCATGCCGGGTGCTTCATTGCACTGAGCCGATCGACTACCTGCCGATCCAAAAAAAAGAAGCAACCATGCAATCCGGACCTGCGTCCGACAACCACATTGTTGCTTCATGCGACTATTATAAGCCTATGCTCGCGATTTGTAAAGGGGGTAAAGCAAAATTTTTTTATTTTTTTTCGTCGCTAAAAAGCAAGCCTCTCCGAAGCATAAGCAGGATTTTAGCAAGGTATGCAGAATTTTTAAATGATATATTATGAAATCACTCTCTAGCTACAGAGGAGGTCACTGTCATGGAACTTACTGCCGTTGCTCAATTACGGCGCATGGTGCTAGAGCATCTGTCGCGCTATACCTGGAACGACGTGCTCATCGATCATGTTTATGATATTTTGCAGGAGGTGCGCGACGATACGCCCCGCTACCGCTGTTGCGTATATAAGGAACGCGCCGTTTTAAAGAACCGCATCGACATGGCGCTCGGTCAGGACTGCCACGATAATATCATCGAGGCTTCGAAGAAAACGCTCTCCGAGCCAGAGCGCAAGGATCTGCCCCTCATCGACGTGTTGCCTGCCGCCTGCGACCAATGTCCGATCGATGCCTACTACGTCACCGACATCTGCCGTCATTGCATCGCGCATAAATGTATGAATAATTGCCCCAAAAAGGCGATCAGCCTCGTGCAAAACCGCGCCTTCATCGACCGCAACAAATGTATCGAGTGCGGACGCTGCCGCCAGGTGTGCCCCTACGGCGCGATCATCGAGATCCACCGCCCCTGCGTGCGCTCCTGTGGCATCAGCGCGATCAGCATCGGCGAGGATCGCAAGGCGAAGATCGATCATTCCAAATGCGTGGCCTGCGGCTCCTGTCGCAACGCCTGCCCCTTCGGCGCGATCGACGAGCGCAGCAATATCGTGCGCGTCATTCAAAGCATCAAAAACGATAAGCAGGTCATCGCCCTCGTAGCGCCCTCGATCGTCGGTCAATACGGCATCAAAATCAGCATGGGACAGATCTACGCCGCCATGAAGAAGGCAGGCTTTGCCGAGATCATAGAGGTGGGCATCGGTGCCGACATCACCAGCGTCAAGGAAGCCAAGGAATACATGGAGAAGGTTCCCGCGGAGCAAGGCTTCATGACCAGCTCCTGCTGCCCCGCCTTCGTCAAGCTGATCAAAACCTCCGTTCCCGAGGCGACGAAATACATCAGCGACACCGACTCTCCCATGATTTCCACCGCGCGCTACGTGCGCCAGCTTTATCCTGAGGCGACGCTCGTCTTTGTCGGGCCCTGCATCGCCAAGAAGAACGAGGTGCGTGAGCACAGCGACCTCATCAGCTACGCGCTGACCTTCGAGGAGCTGCAATGTATGCTCGAAGGCAAGGATATCCTTTTCAGCGAAATGCCTGCTGCGGAATTCGAACGCGAGGCCTCGCGCTTGGGCTTGGGCTTCCCCCTGACCGCGGGCGTGACCGCCGCCGTACACGAAACTGTCGCCGCGTTGGGTGGCGAGGTGCGCAAGGCGGAATACGCGAGCGGCATCGACAGCTGTCGCCAGAAGGTGCAGGACGCTTGCTCAGGCAAGCTCGATTGCACGTATTTAGAGGGCATGGCATGCCCCAACGGCTGCATCGACGGTCCGGGTACAGTGGGCGACTACCACGTCACCAAGGTCGCGCTCAACCGCTACGCCAACGCCGCCCCTAATCAAGAAGCACTCGACAATAAACACACCAAATAAAAATAACGTAGGCAGCTGCGCCAAGCAAATGCCTACGTTTTTTTCATGCTCTCTTTAATTAGCCTGCTCCTCGTCAAACAGGCTCTGCTCCTGCGCCTCGCGTGCGCGCAGCGCCGCCGCGCCGGAGGGCTTCAGCGTAAAGCCGCGACCGAAAACGTCGTTGACATCATGAATAATCATAAAGGCATCGGGATCGATGCTCCTACAGATAGCGCGAATCTTCGCTAACTGCGTCAGCTTCGCCACGACGAACAGCACCTCGCGCTCCTGATGCGTGAACGCGCCCTCACCATGCAAATAGGTCACGCCACGCCCCACTACCTTGATAATTTCCTCCGCGATCTCATGATGACTGTTACTGATGATGATAATGTTCTTCTTGTAATCGAAGCCGATCGTGAAGGCGTTACAGGTCTTGCTCATAACGAAGAAGGTCAGCAGCGTATACAAAACGGGCTCGATGCCGAAGAAGAACACACTGACGAAAAGCAGCAGCAAATTAAAAATAAAGCCCGTCGTGCTGATGCTGATCGAATAATGCTTCTGAATAATCGCGCCGATGATATCCGTACCGCCACTGGAGCCGCCCACGCGATACATACAGGCGGCACCGATGCCATAAAGCACGCCGCCAGCGATGCAAGCCAAAAGCTTGTCATGCACAACCGTATAATTCGATAAGAAGTGAAATACGTCCAAGGACACGGAGAAGGCGACGATGCCGTACAAGGCGCCGATCGTATACTGCTTATCCATATACTTATAGGCCAAAAAGAACAGCGGCACATTGCAGATCAGGCTCGTCGCGCCCATGGGCAGACCGCCCAAATAATACGCCAGCACGGCGATACCGCCGATACCGCCGCTGAGCATCTTATTAGGCATATAAAACACGTTCAGCGCGATGCCCATGATCGCGCACGCCAAGGTCACCATAAAATATTGATACAGAGTTTGTCGCCAATTTATTCGCATAATACGCTTCCTTTCATCTCATAACAGTATAGTAGCATTTTAAGGCGGTAATTTGCAAGCCCCGAAGGCAGCTACGCCCCGATAAGCGAACGTTGCGTGCTCGAAATTTGGCGGCTTAAACACGAAAAGCCTAAATGAAATCGTGCTAGACGCAAATATTGTTCGAAAAAAAACTTGCAGGACGGACTAAAGAAGTATAAAATAATACTGTATACAAAATTAGGCAGGTGAGCAGAAATGAAAAAGATCATTGAACCGGCATATGCCAAAATAAATCTTGGACTGGACATCATCGGCAAGCGTGAGGACGGCTACCATGAGGTCAGCATGATTATGCAAAGCATCGCTCTCAGCGACGAAATCATCATCACGCCTCTTGAGGAAGCGCATTCCGACGGTCGAATCGAAATTTCCACCAATATCACGGGACTCAGCTGCGGAGCCGATAACCTCGCCCATAAGGCAGCGATGCTTTTGGCGCAGCAGGCAGGCATAATTCCGAACGTTCACCTCTCCTTAAATAAGCAAATTTTTCTCGCGGCAGGCTTAGCCGGAGGCAGCGCCGATGCCGCCGCTGTACTGCGCGGCTTAAACAAGCTCTGGCAGCTGCGCCTTAGCACGACGGAGCTGGAGCGTCTGGCAGCCAAGCTTGGCAGCGACGTTCCCTTCTGTATCGAGGGCGGTACCGCGCTGGCTACAGGTCGCGGCGAGCTCCTAACTAAGCTAGAGGAGCTGCCCAAAGCGATCATCGTACTTGCCAAGCCGCGTAATTTGGAGGTTTCCACCGCTCATGTGTATCAGCATTATGATCACGGACGCGTGGTACAGGCTCCCTGCATTTGGCAGCTACGGGAGCATTTGAAGGAGGGTATGCACGCTCTCATGCCCTACATGGGTAATGTTTTAGAAACGGTCACCATACCGATGCATCCCGTTATCGCCTCCGTTAAAGCCGCCATGCTCAGTGCGGGCGCGGATTTCGCCCTCATGAGCGGCAGCGGGCCGACGGTTTTCGCCCTCGTCCCCAATCACGAAGCTGCGGAAAATGTTCTGGCAGCCCTGACCGACTTCAATTTAGAAACGGCCATCACTACTACAATCGGGAGGATTCACTAATATGTCCGGACATTTACAGCCAATCAAACTTGACAGCTACAAGCCACTGCGTGAGCTGGTATGCGAAAATATCCGTCAGGCAATCATTGACGGCACCTTCAGTCCCGGCGAACGCCTGATGGAAATCCAGCTGGCGGACGAAATGGGTGTCAGCCGCACCCCCGTGCGCGAAGCGATCCGCAAGCTGGAGCTTGAGGGCTTCGTCGTTATGATTCCCCGTCGCGGCACCTATGTTGCCGACATCTCCATTAAGGACATCACCGAGATCTACGAGGTGCGCACCTGCTTGGACGTACTGGCGGCAGGCTTGGCGGCCGAACGCATTACGGACGAGGAGCTGGCCTCGCTGAACGTCTATCTGCTGGAGATCAGCCAGCACGTAGCCAATATGGACATCAATAAAATCGTCGAGGTCGACACCGCCTTCCACGACGTTCTCTATACCGCCAGCCGTAACGAAAGACTGCGCAGCATCATCAACAATCTGCGCGAGCAGCTGACGGGTATCCGCGGTCGCACCATGAGCTATCCCGGTCGTTTGATCGAAACCATGGACGAGCACCGCAATTTGGTAGACGCCATCGCCGCCCGCGATATCGAGCGCGCGCAGCACGCCGCCAGAGTGCATATCGAAAATGCCGAGCATACCCTGCTCCGCTCCCTGTCGGAAAACAAGAAGAAGGTCTGAAATGCGCCGCTATGATGCGATTCTTTTGGCGGGCGGACGCGCTCCCTGGCTAAAGGAATATTGCGGCACGGACGCGCGCTGCCTGGCACCGCTCGGCGGTCGGCGAATCATCGACCACATTCTAAAAGCCCTGCGTGCAAGCGGACGTATCCGCCGTATCGTGATTGCTACCACGCCCGAAGCGGCGGAAGCTCTGCGCACGAGCCTACCAAACGACATCAAGCTCTGCATGGGCGAGGACTCCCTCCCTGCTACGGCGCTTGCCGCAGTGCAGGCTCTGGGCGAGGACGCTACACCCATGCTTTTGGGTATCTGCGACGATATTCCCTTGCTGAATGCCGCCGCGCTAAACGATTTTCTCGAGCAATGCGAGCACTTTCCCGACAAGGAGATCTTCTATCCCATTATTCCCAAGGAGGCATGTCTAAGCCGCTTTCCCGAGGCGCAGCGCACCTACGGGCGCTTGACCGACGGCGTTTTTACGGGCGGCAATATGATGCTACTCTCCCGCGACATGATACTGCATAAACAGGAGCTGGGCAAGCAAATCTTCGCCCTGCGCAAATCACCGCTCAGGCTTGCCAACTGGCTGGGCTGGAGCTTCATTTTGCAAGCTATATTTCACAGACTTTCCGTCGCCGCCGCGGAGGAACGCTTTTCTAAAATCATGCGCACTCCTGGCAAGGCGATCATTACGAGCTATGCCGAGATCGGCATGGACATAGATAAACTAAGTGACCTAAGATTAGCCGAAAAATATTTAAGCAACTAAAATTTAGAAAGAATAGAGGTATTGGCACATGGTCAGAGCCAAAAGAATAGAACGTGTCGTTGCCTTGAGCAAGCTTTTAGCCGATCATCCGTATCGGTTGTTTTCTTTTTCCTACTTCTGTAAAAAATTTGATATTGCTAAATCCACGCTCAGCGAGGACGTATTGGCTGTGAAAACCGGTCTGGAGATGCACGGGCTGGGCAAGGTTGAAACGCTCTCCGGCGCGGCGGGCGGCGTGCGCTTCATCCCCGGACATCTGCCCGAGGATAACGAGCAGTTCCTCCAGGAGCTGGCGACGAAGCTAGCGGCTCCCGAACGCATTCTCCCCGGAGATATGCTTTATACCACAGATCTGCTTTGTCAACCGGAAACCGTCATGCGCCTAGGTGAAATCTTTATGGAGCGCTTACAGGAGCTTGAACCCGATTGCATTATGACCGTGGAAACGAGCGGCATTCCGCTAGCCATGGCCGTAGCGCGCGCCTTCAACGTTCCCCTCGTCATCGCGCGTCACAGCAGCGACATCACCGAGGGCTCGACCGTCAACATCAACTATGTCAGCGCCAGCTCCAAAACCATCCAATCCATGGCGATGCCAAAGCGCGCTCTCAAGCCCGACAGTCGCGTGCTAATCATCGACGATTTCATGAAGGGTGGCGGCACCGCCAAGGGCATGATTGCTCTCGCGCAGGAGGTCGGCGCGCAGGTAGTCGGTAAGGCGTTCCTCATCTCCACCGCGGAGCCGGTACGCAAGCTGGTCGATAATTATACGGCCTTCTTCACGCTCCAGCACGTGGACGAGGAGCAGCAAAGCATCAAGGTCACCATTACGAAAAATTAACATTTCCCATTGAGGAAGGAGTAAAAATACATGACAAATTTAGTAGCTGTTATCCTTGCGGCAGGCAAGGGAACGCGTATGCGCAGTAAATTACCCAAGGTTCTGCATAAGGTGGGCGGCAAGGCCATGCTCCAGCACGTGCTGGACGCGGCTACCGTGGCAGGCTGCGGTGAGAAGGTCGTTATCGTCGGTCACGAGGCAGAGCTTGTCGAGCAGGCTGTCGGCGATCAGGCTAAAATCGCCCTACAGGCGGAGCAGCTCGGCACTGGTCACGCGATGATGCAAACCGCCGACGCGCTCAAGGACTTTAACGGCACCGTGCTCATTCTTTGCGGCGACACGCCCCTTTTAGACGGCGAGGAGCTAAAAAAATTCTGCGAGGCACATCGCGCCAGCGGCGCGGCAGCCACCGTACTCACCGCCATTATGGACGATCCCAGCGGCTACGGTCGCATCGTCCGCGATGCCGATGGCAATGTGCGAGCCATCGTCGAGCAAAAGGACGCTACGCCCGAACAGCTGGCGATTAAGGAGATCAACACTGGCATCTATTGCATGGAATGTCCGCTGATGTTCGAAATGCTCGCCACCCTGACCAATAATAACGCGCAGGGCGAATACTACCTTACCGACGTACTCGAAAAGCTAAACGAAGCAGGTAAAAAGGTCGGCGGCATCAGCACCGCTGACAGCGATATGATTATGGGCATCAACTCCCGCAGACAACTGGCAGTCGCCGAGGGCGTTATGCGTCAGCGCGTTTTAGACAAGCTCATGGACAGCGGCGTGACCATTATGGATCCTGCCAGCACCTTCATCGAGAGCAGCGTAAAAATCGGCAAAGACACGATCATCTACCCCTTCACCTGGCTTGAGGGCAGCACCGTAATCGGCGAGGACTGCGAGATCGGTCCGCAAGCACGCTTCACCAACGTGAAGGTCGGCGACGATAACCACCTGCAATTCATCTACGCGCATGACTGCGAGGTGCAAAACCACGTCACCGCCGGTCCCTACGTACATCTACGTCCCGACACCATAATCGGCGACAGGGTAAAGATCGGCAACTACGTCGAGGTAAAGAACTCCAACGTCGGCACGGGCACTAAGCTACCCCACCTCACCTACATCGGCGACAGCGACATCGGCAGCGGCGTAAATATGGGCTGCGGCTGCATCACCGTCAACTATGACGGCAAGAAAAAGCATCGTACCGTGATCGGCGATAACGCCTTCGTGGGCTGCAACACCAATTTAGTCGCCCCTGTAACCGTGCAGGCCAACACCTATATCGGCGCGGGCAGCACCATTACCAAGGAGGTTCCCGAAAACGCCCTCGGTATCGCGCGCGCTAAGCAAAGAAATATCGAAGGCTGGGCGGAAAAGTACCGAAACAGTTAAAAAGTTTACAAAAAGCTTGTGAGTTAAGCAAGTTTTATAGTATAATTAGATGCAAGTTTCTATCACTTGCATCAATAAAAAATGGCAAGGCAATTTTGGAGGGATTGGACATGTTGTCTGACGAGAATAAGTTAAGAATTTTTACCGGTAATGCAAACCCTGATCTAGCGCGTGAAATCGCAGCCTACCTTGGTACCACCGTGGGCGATTCCGTCGTTAACCGTTTCAACAACGGCGAGATTCAGGTAATGATCAACGAAAGTGTACGTGGCAAGGACATCTTCATCGTACAACCGACCTGCGGTCCCATCGTTAACGATAACGTAATGGAGCTGCTGATCATGGCTGACGCGTTCAAGCGTGCCAGCGCCAACCACATTACTGCCGTTATTCCTTACTATGGCTACGCTCGTCAGGATCGCAAGGCTCGCGGTCGTGAGCCCATCACCGCTAAGCTGATGGCCGACCTTTTGGAAACCGCAGGCATCACCCGCGTAGTTACCATCGACCTGCATGCCGCGCAGATCCAAGGCTTCTTCAATATCCCGTTTGATCATATGCCCGGCGGCCCACTGCTGGCAGAATACATTAAAGAGAAAAATCTCGAGGATCTGGTAGTCGTATCTCCCGATTTGGGCGGCGTAAGCCGTGCCCGTGGCTTTGCCGAGATTTTGAACGCGCCGATGGCGATCATCGACAAGCGTCGTCCCGAGCCCGGTGTAGCCGAGGTTATGAACCTCATCGGCGACGTAAAGGGCAAGACCTGCATTTTGGTCGACGATATGGTGGACACCGCAGGCTCCCTGACCGAGGGCGCGCGTGCGCTGAAGAAATTCGGTGCCAAGGCGATTTACGCTTGCTGCACACACCCCATCCTTACCGATCCGGCCCTGTCCCGCATCGCGCAATCCGACATCACCGAGCTGGTAGTTACCAATACCATTCCCTTGGCTCCTGCTAAAAAGCACCCCAAGATCAAGGTATTGTCCATCGCGCCGATTCTGGCAGAAACCATTCTGCGTATCTATAACGACTGGTCCGTAAGCCAATTATTCGATACCAAAAAATAAGCAATAAAGAATCAGTGAGGCTTGCCGCCGGCAAGCCTCTTTTTCATAGAACATTATGCGTATTATTTACATTCTTATTTTCTGCGCCCTGCTGAGCGTCATCCTGCTCTGGCTCGGACGCTTTCAACGCCTGTCCAGGCGCGTCGCCGCCCTGCTTGCCACACTGAGCATGCTGCTGGCGGGCGGACTGCTACTTCTCGCCGTGCTACCGTACAACAGCTTCTATGGCGAGGTCATCACCCAAGGACGGACGAATGCCAAAAGAATCGCGCTCACCTTCGACGACGGTCCCTATCCGCCCTACACGCAGGAGCTACTGAAAACGCTTACCGCCAAAAACGTTCATGCGACCTTCTTCATGGTCGGGGAGAACGCCACGCGCCACCCCGAACTCGTCCGCGCAGTGCAAAAGGGAGGGCACGAGATCGCGCTCCACGCAGGCAAGCATCAAGATCTGCTCAAGCTTACGCAGAAGCAGCTAAAGGAAAATATCAGCAATGGTAAGTCCATCCTCACGGAGATTACGGGAGCAAGCCCGCGCCTCATGCGTCCCCCGCACGGCTTCAAGGATTGGCAGGTCATGCAAGCCATTCACGATGCCGAGCTAACGGCAGTAACCTGGAGCGTCATTCCTCGCGATTGGACGAACCCCGGCGCACAGCGCATCGCCGAACGCGTCTGCTTCGACGCGCACCCGGGAGCGATCGTCCTCCTGCATGACGGCGACAGCCCCAAGCAGCTTGCCCCACGCGAGCAAACCGTGCAGGCGACGGCGCTGATCATCGACAGACTGCGCTCGGAGGGCTACAAATTCGTCACGGTCGGCGAGCTGCTCAACGAAAAATAAGCACAAAGGAGAACTCTACATGAAACTAATCGTCGGTCTCGGCAATATCGGTCGAGAATACGAAAACACGCGTCATAACATCGGCTTCATGGTCGTAGACGAGCTTGCCAAGCGTCTCGGCGTAAGCTTCGGTAAAGAGGAGCGCAGCGCGTACTGCGCCGAATACCGTGCGCCGGAAAAGATCCTGCTCATCAAGCCCACCACCTATATGAACCTCAGCGGCTTCGCCGTCGGAGCCTATGCTAATTTCTACCACCTCGCGCCCGAGGACATCGCTGTCGTGCAGGACGATATGGATCTGCCGGTCGGACAGCTGCGCATACGTCGCAAGGGCAGCGCCGGCGGTCACAACGGCATCAAATCCATCACCGAGCACCTCGGAACGGCGGAGTTTCCGCGCTTCAAGATCGGCATCGGACATCCGGAGCGCAACAGCAAGGCCGTGATCAACCACGTGCTACACCAATTTCAGGGCGAGGACAAGGCGAATATCGAAGCCGCCGTCAAGGAAATGGCGGACGCGTTGGAGGAGTGGCTCAAGGGAGCGGAGCTCGATGACGTAATGACGAGGCATAATACGAAAAAGAAAAAATAAATATTTCGCTAAAGTTTTGCGGTTATACTCCGCAAAACTTTTCTTTTTGCCGGCTTTTGCGGTTATACTCCGTATAAACGTATCTATATTCAAATAGCCCAACAAATCAATTCCGCAAAAACCGAGGAACGCGAATACAATAACCTTCTCCGTATTCAGGATAATTATCCTAAATTCCTCCTCACGCTCGACAGCTTTACCGGAAGCAATTATCAGGGAATCCATACTATGACCGTAAGCGATTTCCTGCTTAGCGACATGTTTTAAAACAGAAACAAACTCAAAATACAAAAATGCGTCATGAATACACATGACGCATTTTTACTTTCTTCGATTATTACAACTCTAGCATCACAGCTCCGTCTTCGTCGAGCTTTGGCAAAGCTCCAAAAAAGGAGCATATCATTATCCTGTGATAATGACTCTTTTCGGTTAAACAAAAATATATTTATTATTTTTTATCCCAACGATAATCAGCGTTTTCTGCAAGCTTAAAATAATATTGTTCCCTATACTGATTTAGAGATAATGTATTTGCACCACCCTCATAATCGGCATTATCAAGTTGCACGCCATCATCTTCCCAGCCACAAAAAGGACATATATCATAGCAACTATCATCTTTAAACTCGTATTTTCCACAAACAGGACATTTATGTGGCTGTGGGATATAAGCATTGATCATTTCATCAAAATAGTTATAAGAAGGGTTGTTAGATATTTTTTCATTATACCACACTTTATATTCGTTGAGCGACATTTTATTTGCCCCACCATTGTAATCTGGAGATTCAGCTTGTTTCGCATCATAGCGCCATCCGCATTGCATACAATAAACGTCAGACGGAACAACTCCGCAGTATATATCATCCCACGACAATGGCTCAAATTGAAATTTTCCACAAACAGGACATAGACTTTTTTCGATTTGCTGTATTTCAGGATAAGAATCTGTACTCCAATAATAATTAGGATTCAGCGATAAATAATACTCATACCGTAATTTATAGTCGTTAAGGGACAGGTCGTTAGGTCCAACAACTGCAGTTGGATTTTCTTCACCATAACTATCATGTCCCCATCCGCAACGTGGACAAATAGAAGTTCCCTTATCCTCCCATAAAGGAAATTTATGTTTTTGACAAACTGGACATAAAACAAAATCTTCTCTCATTTATGTTTCCTCCTGTCTTTGTAAAATTCTTTAATTCCGTCTTTTGGATAATAGTACGTTTTAACAATACCTTTTTTATCAACTATAACAAATTCATTAGTTTTTTTACTATATTTAACCGTTGTTCCATCTTTTCTTACATAAGACACATGATTAACTCGGTCAACTCTATTGGCAAAAGAAACAGCTCTTGCTATGTATCCATTGGTTCCATACGTTTGCCCATGTTTTTCAACATGCAATTTTAGTGTAGTTTTATTAAAAGTTTTAGCCCATGCAAATCCAGTGTGTGTAGTTATGTAACCTTGCTTTCCACCACGAGCATTACCATAATGATTGCTTGAACCTTTAGTTGCCATAAGTAACCCTCCTCCATCGCTTAGAAATCCAAGATGGATAACAAATTATGTTTGTTTCTTTTTTAAAGTCATCAAATATCTCGCAACTCAAAGTACCATATACTATAATATTTATAGGATACAGCGTGTGTATCACTTGTTCTAAAAAACAGTACCATTCATACTTTTCGCTCATTTTCTTCATAAAGCCATGTGTGCCAATGGCTATATTGGCACCTTTTGGTATACACTCAAAAAATTCAGGCGTTAATTCATCAATTCCAGAGCGAACATTAGGGATCACAGGCACACCGTGATTCCCATAATAATATGTCAATGCAAGATTATCATAAATTTGAGACTTTTGCTTGACTATAGGCATATCACTATGAATACTGAAATCAAACCCTACAATTCCTGCTGTTCTTTTAAAGAAACTTAAATATTTTTTGGGATTATGACGAATTCGTTCAAAAGTATCATCTGGTGAATATGTGCAGATAAAAGTTTTACTTAAATCACCTTGATAATTTATCGCCTTATTAAAAGGCATAATTTCTTTAGGTATATCCATAGCTATCATATTTTTCTCTATGATTGGATATTCTTCACATGATGAAAATTTCGCATTTTCAACTAAAAAAGCTTGAAATGAATCTGTACACTTAACGCAAACACCTTCATTTATCATATTTTAGCACTTCTCCGCTTTGCCCTAAGCGGATCCATAACGGGCGGGCTAAAATCTTGCCCGAAAGGATTGACAAAATGGCAGAAATATGCTAAAATACCCAAACAAACTTAGGAATATTTCAACATATTTCCGCAAAAGACACACCTATTTGCTGCGCCAACAGCTTATGTGGAGTGTCTTTTAATTTTTATCAACAATCAATTCGCATCACCCCTTTCCTTTCTAAAACTTATACTTTGCCAGCCAAATCAAGCAATTCAGCAAAGAAAAAGGTTTTACCCCGTTTTCTATCATTAGAGAGTAAGATTTTTTTTTCTTCTAATGTGTTAAGATATCTTACAGCTTGTCCATGAGATATTGTTAGTTTATCTTCCAAAATGTTAGCATTTAATATTGGCTGTGTAAATAAACATTCAATTATTTCATCGAATTTAGGGCTGTTTATACATCCTTTTATTTCTTTTTTTGTTTTCTTATATAGGGTATTTAATGCATCAATATAACTAATATGCTTAGTGGTTTGAAGTGCAATCTTATTAAGAAAATATCTTATCCACTCATCATAAGAGTTTGATCTTGAACATGTTAACATTTTATAATATACGCTTTTATCAATGCTTATAGCCTCACTTATATAGAAAAAAGGGAAATTTATTACTTTAGCCTTATACATATACAAGCTTACTAAAACACGACCTACACGCCCATTTCCGTCAGAATACGGATGTATTGATTCAAATTGTGAATGAATAATAGCAGCCTTTATAAGTGGATTCAGTCCATCATCAGTATTGTTCATAAAAGAAATAAGCTCATCCATATATTTTTTTATTTCTGATGGTGGAGGCGGATTATAAACCACAGTTCCTGCCGAATTCATAATACGATTTTCTTTTGTTTTATATTTACCTAATGTGTTTTTTAATTCGGGGGCAATAATACCATTCATCATAATCTCATGAATTTTTTTCATAAAACTATGCGTAAACTTTTCTGTGCGCAGATGATCTGCGCCGTATACCAAAACCCTAACGTGATTGTTAGCTTCCAATTGTATTTTATCTTCTTGAGATTGTGGTTTTAATTCTCGTTGGAGAATTTCAGTTACAGTTGTTTGCGTACCCTCAATATACATTGATGAACGTGCTTCTTTCACCTGAAGTAATGGAATAAGTATGCCATTAAATTGATATGAATCAATTTTAGCTTCAAGCACTCCAAGGTTTTTTGCTGCTGTAGATAATTCGTTTACGAAATTATTAACACTATAATCGTTTAATCGATTCGCTAAAAATTCCAACATAATAAAAACTCCTTTCAATGCTCGCATAGCTATTATATCATGCCAAAGTTCACCCGTCAACAATTAACATGCGTTTTTTTGTAAATCATGCATGTTAATCGCAAAAAATGCATTTAAGCCTTACTATCTCATATTTCACAAGAACTTGTAATGCTTATTGCTTTAAAAAACATTACAAAACAAGTGAAACCCACTGCTAGTATTTTATCATCAAGCGGAAAAGCGCAAATTAGATAACGAAACCATCTACAGCTATCTAGAAAAGCTAGAGAAGGCCTACATTATTCATCGTTGCTCGCGTTATGATTTGAACGGCAAGGAGCTGCTGAAAACGCAGGAAAAATTTTATCTAGCAGATACCTCCCTGCGCTATGCCGTACTCGGATACGAGGATAGCACGATCGCTTCCATGCTGGAAAACGTAGTCTATCTTGAATTAAAGCGCCGTGGATATAGCGTTAATATCGGCAAATTGGCAACGCAAGAGATTGATTTTATCGCAACTAAGCAAAATAAACGTATCTATATTCAAATAGCCCAACAAATCAATTCCGCAAAAACCGAGGAACGCGAATACAATAACCTTCTCCGTATTCAGGATAATTATCCTAAATTCCTCCTCACGCTCGACAGCTTTACCGGAAGCAATTATCAGGGAATCCATACTATGACCGTAAGCGATTTCCTGCTTAGCGACATGTTTTAAAACAGAAACAAACTCAAAATACAAAAATGCGTCATGAATACACATGACGCATTTTTACTTTCTTCGATTATTACAACTCTAGCATCACAGCTCCGTCTTCGTCGAGCTTTGGCAAAGCTCCAAAAAGTACTCATGAACAGCCGTGCTTTCCGCAACGTCCAGCTCCGGATGAAAGGCCAGCGCCAGCTGCTTGCCATAGCGCGCCGCCACGATATGCCCGTCCACCTCTGCCAAGCTTTGCGCTCCCGCACCCAGCTCCGCGATATACGGAGCACGGATAAAGGTCATCGGCACCCTGCCCCTCTCGGCAAAGTCCGCATACGTGCGAAAGCTACCCAGCTGCCTGCCATAGGCATTACGCTTGACGGTAATCGGCATCGTGGCAAAATGCACCCTGCTGTCGTTAGTCAGCTCGCGCGCCAGCAGAATCATGCCGGCACAGGTAGCCAGCACTGGCAGCCCCGCTGCGATCAAGCCGCGCAAGCGCTCATACATCCCCAGCTCATGCAGCAGCTTGCCCTGCACCGTACTTTCGCCACCTGGCAGAACCAACCCTTCCAAGGGCTGCTCTAAATCCTTAGCCTGGCGCAGCTCCACACATTCCGCCCCCAAGGAGCGCAGAGCAGCTATATGCTCGATGAAGGCTCCCTGTAAGGCCAAAACTCCGATTCTCATTTGCCGCGCTCCGCCATCAGCAGCTGAATTTCCTGCTCGTTAATACCCACCATGGCCTCGCCGAGATTTTCCGACAGCTCCGCCAAAAGCTTCGCATCGCGGAAATTCGTTACCGCCTTCACGATCGCCTGCGCGCGCTTAGCCGGATTACCAGACTTAAAAATACCAGAGCCGACGAATACGCCCTCCGCGCCCAGCTGCATCATCAATGCGGCATCCGCGGGAGTCGCCACGCCGCCTGCCGCGAAATTTACTACCGGCAAGCGCTTATGCTCATGCACATAAACCACCAAATCATAGGGAACCTGTAGCTCCTTCGCCGCATTAAACAGCTCCTCCTCGGACAACGCAGCCAAGGCGGCGATTTGACGATTCATCTGACGCATATGGCGCACAGCCTGCACCACGTCACCAGTACCGGGCTCACCCTTCGTGCGAATCATCGACGCGCCCTCGTTAATACGGCGCAGTGCCTCTCCCAAATCACGCGCACCGCAGACAAACGGCACCTTGAATTGAGTTTTATCGATATGATACACGTCATCGGCAGGAGAAAGCACCTCGCTCTCATCGATATAATCGATCTCCAAGGCTTCCAAAAGCTGCGCCTCCACGAAATGACCGATACGGCATTTTGCCATAACAGGAATGGAAACCGCGTTTTGAATCTCCTTAATAAGCTTTGGATCGCTCATACGCGCCACGCCGCCTGCCGCACGAATATCGGCAGGAATCTTCTCCAGCGCCATAACGGCGCAAGCGCCTGCCGCCTCGGCAATGCGTGCCTGCTCCGCATTAGTAACATCCATAATTACGCCGCCCTTCAGCATTTGTGCCAGCTGCGCGTTCAAAGCATAACGTTCGTTCATCATAATACCTCCAAAAAATTTATCAACAAAGCTTGTTTTTACTTTACTCTGCCGTCAATACATAGTATTATAAGATTATCTGAACATATTCATATACTCATTTTTCGCAAAAAATAACATGCCAGTCGGAGGTAATCCCCATGCTCACATATAACTTCAACAATCTGCAAGGCGAAAGCATCTATATGCATCTCTATAAATGTATCAAGCAGGACATCAGCGAGGGCAGACTCACGCCCAAGGAAAAGCTGCCCTCCAAGCGCATGCTCGCCAAAAATCTCGGCATCAGCCTAATTAGCGTGGAGAACGCCTACGCACAGCTCGCTGTCGAGGGCTATATCTACTCCGAGCCACGCAAGGGCTACTTCGTCGCCACGCTGGAGCAGGCGCTGCCGCGCACCGAGACGAAAGCGAGCGCCCCCGTCACGCCCATACTGCCGCCTAGCAAGCCAGGCTTGAGCTTCGCGAAGGGCAGCGTGCCTCCCGACACCTTCCCCTATAACACCTGGGCGCGCCTCCTGCGCAGTACGCTCACCAACGTGAACGAGCACGAGCTGATCGGCGATACCGCAACCGGCGGCGTGCTTCCACTACGCCAAGCCATCGCCTGGCACCTCTACCAATTTCGCGGACTGAACGTCACGCCCGAGCAGATCATCATCGGCTCTGGTACGCAAACGCTCTACAATCTCATCGTCCAGCTTTTGGGACGCAATCGCGTCTACGCGCTAGAGGATCCTGGCTATCCCCAGCTGGCAGCCGTTTACCGCGCCAACGACGTGTTCTGTCGCTATCTGCCCATGGATAAGCAGGGCATTTGCGCCGACGTTCTAGAAAGCAGCGATGCCGATATTCTCCACATCACGCCCTCGCACCAATTTCCGACAGGCATCACCATGCCCGTCAGTCGTCGCTACGAGCTACTGCGCTGGGCAAGCAAAAAAAGCAGTCGCTACATCATCGAGGATGATTACGACTGCGAATTCCGCCTGTTCGGCAAGCCCATTCCGCCATTGCAAAGCATCGACCGTGAAGAAAAGGTCATCTATATCAACACCTTCTCCAAGACGCTCGCGCCCACCTTCCGCATCAGCTATATGGTGCTGCCGCCGCATCTGGCATCACTTTTTTATAAGAAGCTGGGCTTTTATTCCTGCACGGTATCTAATTTTGAGCAATTCACGCTAGCAAAATTTATCAAGGACGGCTATTTCGAGCGCCACATCAATCGTATGCGCACCTATTACCGCAACAAACGCGACAGCGTGCTTAGCTATTTGGTGCATTGCGCCGCCGCGCCCCTCCTCAAGGTCGAGGGCGAGAACAGCGGTCTGCACTTTTTGCTGCATCTCCACACGCAGGCGAGCGACAGCGAGCTACGCGCCGTTTGTCTGAAGAACGATATTCAAATTAAGTTTCTCTCCGATTACTACCACGAGCAAACCGGCGATTACAGTCACACCCTGCTCATGAACTACACAGGACTAACGGACGAAGCACTCGTCCCCGCACTAGACAGGCTCTTTAGCAGCCTTACGCCCTATTTGAGGGGATAGGAATGGTATATCGGCATATAGTCACAAGCGAAATTTCCAAGTTTCGCTTGTGGCTTTTTAGTTTACATTGGTTTCACCCATGCTTGAAATCGCTTGATTTTCTAACGTGCTATTCAACCAAGCTTCCAAAAAATCCTCTTGCTCTATCAAAAATCGAGCCCACTACTGCGCCTCTGTCGAGCAAACAGTTACGCATATTACAGCTTGTTTCAGGAAGTAATGTACATGCATGACACGCTGCGTAATTTAAAGAATCACAGCCTTGAGCCTTAGATTCTATACATATAGGATCCGATGCACACCAAGAAGCCTCTTGCAATAATTTTAAAAATACTTTTCCAAAGCTTTCCGGGAGCGCGTTTCTAACTAATCCTCCCAAACTGCCATCAGAATCAGAAGATGATGTATATATAAGAATCCCCGCCATTTTATATGTGGAATCAGGATACGTACTATAAATTCTTTCCTTTATCGACGCTCCCGAATACCCACACTCAACAGCCAGCTGCCTAATCAAAAGATGGGAAATAGTATGCAATAAAACATATCTCGGAGAGAAATTATCACATTCAATATGACTGGCTTCTAGCTTTCTTTGCATTGGCTTATAATAATCTTTGTTCTTCTCCTCCCATTGTTGAAGAGCCTCTTCCTTTATCTTAATAAAAATTCCCTCTCCTAACATTTCAATAGCTGGATACCAATTCAAATTAGAAGAGCTAAGCGGTACACAATCGCCGTCAATATGATATCCTAAAAATCTTTCATCTCCTTTTTCCGCCTTTTCCGGTAAAATTCTACGAAAGCCTCTCAATGCCAAAACCTCACGTAGTCTCCTAACCATGATAACGTCCTCAATATAATCAGCTAAAAAATCCGGTACATCTGTGCTTTGAATTCTAAATTGCACATCATCAATTTTATCATAATTGCGCTGGCCAAAAACATGGTATTCATCTTCATACAAATCCTTTTTAGTATAATTTCTACCATCGCCCTGTTGGCGCTTTTGAATTTCATGAATAATATTATCAACTGTATATTTCTTATCTCGCAACAGATCAGTAAATTTTCCCCGAATAAACCCTTCAAATCCATTTTTATCTTGATTACGCTTTAACTCCTCTAAAATATCATCCCAATTTCTCTCTATTGCTTGGTGTAATTTGCTGCTCCATGGCGGAATAGTTAGAGCGCTAACTGTCTGCGCAAAATAAATATTAGAAGCTCCTCGCTGAAGTCCCCGAAGCGTAGCAGAACAAGCAACTGGATCATTATGTTTAGCATTTTGGCCTAGCCAAGGACGCTTGCCTCTGCAACGATAGCCCTTTAAAGCGTCTTTACTCATGCTCCCAGCCATGCTTCTTGATTTCCCACATTTAGTACACGTAATAATGATACTCTCCAGACCACCAATCTCATCCGAAAAAGTAATTTTTAAATTATCATTACGACCATTATTCGAGCATGCTGAAAAATCACCATTATGAACCCACCAGCTATAAGGAAAATCCTCTAAATGACCATTTACACAGGCTGCGATAAAACTCGAAGGCACGATTTCCCTTTTGCAGCTGTTACATACATTATTTAAAACACCACGACCAAACCCCCAATATGGCATTAAACGACCGCAATTAGGGCAAAAGTGCATTGTCGGAAAACGAAATGCCAGAATATCAGGTTTATATTCTCCATCTATATTTTCAGAAACATATGGCTGTTTAAACCCGGATACATTTAACAACTTTTCTAAATTAGGCTCGTGTAAGCTTTCACTATTTTTATTCCAATAATCAGTAGCAGCAATAATAACAGAATAATTAAGCATATCCACTATAGCGCCACTGCCAAAGGTCGTAACCAGCTGTGTACGTCTTAATTGCCCAATAACTTTTTTATCAACTTTAGGCCTAGCTCCAAAATTAATCGCCATCATTACCTCCCTATAATAAATAAATTCCTGCCTGTAGATCAACATTGCGCATACTATTCATTGTTCTAAATCTGCTATCCTCGGTATCTCTTCTTAACAAAGCCTTTTGATCACTAACGCTTCGATAAACTAAAGTCCCCGTTGTCAACTTCTCCCACTCATCTGCAATATCCTGTAATTCCCGCATAACCGCGTCACCCTCTACTGGATCAACTATTTCTACGTAATCGAGAATAGTATCACTTATTTTTTTAATATAAGGATTATTAGGATCATAATTTACAGCTTGATTATTCGCAAGCATATTCGGCACTAAATATCTGCATAGGGAAACATACAACGCATGCAAGCCACGATCCCTCGCTCTATCCGCAAACGGTGTAAGGCTTGTCGCCTCTACATATCTATACAAGGCTGAATGATACTTTAAAAATTGCTCATAATGCGAGCGATCTCGTGAACGTGTTGAATTATAAATCGTCACCACTAATCCAGGATTATCACGTCCTACACGGCTAGTCGCCTGTATATATTCAGCATTTGTTTTAGGCTGACCGGCAACGACCATTACTCCCAATCTTCCAACATCCACTCCGACCGAAATCATATTAGAGGCTAAGACATAATCATAGACATCCTGATGTTGTCCATTGCGATATCCACGCTTTAAATAATCTTGAATTATTTTAGTGATTTCATAATTGTTCATTCTACTTGTCAGCTCTACCAAATTATCATAGCTTACCGAGCTATCAACCTTGGGAGCTAATGCTAAAAATTTTGTCTTTGCAAGGTAACTGAAACGGCTCTGCACGTTATCTATTATCTGCGTACTAGCACCGCCCAATTCCCTCAAGCTATTAAAATATCCTGTAATCGTCCAAAAATTATCAACTACCTTATCATCATAGCCTAAAGCAGCAAGATATCTTGTAGCAAAAAGCAAGGCTGCATTAACACGTATCAACGTAGTAGTCGTTGTCGTACCAACACCCATTACTCCATAATATTCTCTTGCAGGCCTATCCTTACAGGTTGACTCAACCGCAAAATAAGAATCCTTTGCCGATATTCCCTGTGGCGGAAACTGTACAAAATTCTTACCATACAATTCCAATATTTGATGTTTTGCATTTCTAATTGTCGCAGTGGAGGCGATAACCTTAGCCCCTATGCCATCTTTTTCACAAAGCTTGCTAATAACCGCCTCATAAATTCCAGTCATTGTGCCCAACGGTCCGGAAATCAAATGCAGCTCATCCTGTATAATCAAATCTGGAGGATTTTTAGCATTGGATATTCCAAATAAGGAAGCCGGCTTATCATTCAAAGGTATCTGGGCAAATTTATCAACCGTTGCAATAATGAATGTAGGCGCATACTCATAAATTGCCTCATCAATAATATGCACGGGCAAACCATTCTTAGCGCTCTTAAAATCACACTCATCGTTATGGCAATGAATAAGCATCCGCTTAGCCTGCATCGATACGGAATAATCGTCCGCCGAAAGAGGCTTACCACACCAAGGACATAGCTGTAATTGACACGGATTACTTTCATTTGTTGCGATAATCGCTTCTCGCTGCTGCTTATTAATACTAGTTCTAGCATCGCTAAGGCTATTCGGCGTTAATTTACCGCCTACCCAAAGGCCGATAGAAATTTCTTCACCGCCAAGATTATATTTTTGTCTCAATAGCTCGCACGCTAAAATCAGCATACTTGCCCTTTCAAATTGCTGCAAGGTCAACAATCTCAGGGTATAGCGCATAATCACCGTAACTCCGTCATCCGCTGCCTTGCGAAGCCTTCTAAGAAAAATCGCAAACGCGCTAATACCGAGATACGCCTCTGTTTTACCGCCGCCGGTGGGAAACCAAAGCAGATCGACCTCCTTACGTTCCTCTCCATTACGTACAATAAAGGAGGATAGCTCATGTAAAATAAAAGCTAATTGAAAAGGATACCAACTAATCTCATTAAGCTGATATTCCTTGCCTGCTTTTATTAGCGTCTGTTTTCTTTGTAGCAGCATCGCCTCATTCGCTAACTGAAAGGCTTTCATTGCATCTTGATCCTGATGTAGCAGCTCAATAGAATGCAGCATCCTATTAAAGGCATCATGGCATTTTTGAATATTCCCTGCTGCGCTTGCTTGATATCTGCTGTCAAGCTGCGTTATTTTTTCGCTTTGACGCATTATCCAAGCCCTATAAGAATAAACAAACGCTTTTAAGGCTCCTATTACCACGATGGAAGGTTCTTTAGACAAGTATTTCATAGACAGCACCTGACTATCCTCTATCTGCGCCGCCATCATTTGACGAAGATTATACGACGGAAGCCAAACTGACGCTATCCAATGAGGATATGTATTATCCGTATCCCACTCCACAGAGCATCCATGTCCTTGAGCATAGCATCTTGCGTCTGAATAAAGCATTTCCAATTCCAACAATTCATCATCCACGGAAAGCTGTTTTTGTCTATTTACAATCGTAAATATATCCTCTTGAGCTACTCCCTCAATCTTTAGCTTTGTCTGAAAAGCGCATAATTGTGCCTGTTCTAAAGCCTCTATACCCGATCTATTGGTATTAATCATAGCCACGGTAATAACGCGTTCCCCGCTATCAAGTATCGTGTGCGTATAAATATTAAGCTGAAGTCCTTCTGCTAACAAAATCGGTTCTACAAGCTTTCCAAAGCCCAGCCTTACCGTTTGACTAAATGTATACTCCTGCCTTTTCCATAATTCCTTAGGCTTTTTCGAAAAGCCTTCCCACTTTGAGACATCAATATCATATTTAGCCGCTTCCTCAAAAAGTATCGGTGTATAAAACGCATAGGAGCCCAATAAAGCAATCTCCTCCACCCCTGCCTTTAAGGTACAGGTTATACCCATTGCGGACGGATTCTTCTGATTGCTAAGAGAAATCGAGATGTCATATGCTTCCATCTCATTCTCTAATAGCGGATTCCACGCCAGATCAACGACCTCCCCCATTTCACTCTGAGGGTAAAGCTTCCCCATAATATAATACTGAGTTGGCAATTCCGAAAGCACTTCATCCTCACTAACCGGTCCAAGCAAATCAGCTCTAAGAATTCCCGTAACTATCTCCCTTGCCTCATAAAATTTTGCATAATCCTGCATGCTGCACCTTTCCTCTTTATAATGCGTTCTTTAACGATGTGCGAAGCCACTTATATCCAAGCCATACCAAATATACATTCTTCCAAATTGCTTAGCACCTGGCATAGGCGAAACTGAAATGCAAGTAGTCAAGCCATTAACATAAATATCACAAAGCTCTGGCGGATAATAGTTAAAGCCTACCTGCCTCTTATTATTGTATATGTGTTGTATTGCTTTCTTGATATTATCAGCGAAAGACTCTGTTGTATATCCCAAAACTATATTAGGAGTATCCTCCGGAACTATTGCATAAACCACATGCGATTTAGTTCCTTGTGCGCAACGAATAAGATTAATTTTCGTGTCCTTCGTTAACATCCTAATACTATCTTGCGTCTCTTTATTAGCGGCAAAACAGCTTGTATCCATATCCGAGCTATCTCCCACTTCAAAATGAGAAAGATATTTATGTCCACTCCTCCCCTTTTCCTCAAAGCATCTACCATCAGCTAGTCGATGAATATAATGTGGATATTTATCTCGTGGAAGCTTTGCTATTTTCTTTTTAGCCCTCGTAAATGCCACATAAGCAACCTTATGCTCCAAAATGTCATTATTATTAGCATTATTTGCTAATAGCTCCTCCAAAACAAGTACGTTATCAAACTCCATACCCTTCGCTCGATGAATATTACTTACTGTTATATAAGACTCTTGCTCATCTGGCTCTTTAAACAGTAATGGTTCCTTAGGATTTTTCGATAATCCACAAAGAATATCCTCGATATGAAAATGTCTTACTCGAGTATTCTTTTGCGTACTAATAAGCGCATTCCAATAATCTTCACCCTTATGCACATTATTCGGATATGCCTCTTTAAATAACTTCAGAAATTCATCTTTAGAAAGCACATCTGTGGCAGCAGCAGTTAAAATTCTAACTATCCATGAGGCAAGCTGATTAGAATTAATTGGTTTTTGTAATATATGAGCAACCTTCTTATCTCTTAGCTGTGATGAAATTCTTAACGCCTGCCCATTAGTCCTAGTTAAAATTCCTAGACTGCCTTCTTTTTGTACGCTATGTGCCAGTTTATTGTTAAATCGGCTCATCTTTATATCCGATGTTGATGTATTATTGTTTAATGCTTGGGCTTCCTTGAGCGTATTGCTCATGTTCCCTGAAAGAATAGCCTCTCTATATGGTACCGTCAATGCACCAAGGCTGTCTGCTTGCCTGTGATTATCCGTTAAGGTACGATAACAAGCATTGGGAAAATATTTATAAATTAACTTGTAAAATTTTTCCGAATCTATAATATTAGAGTTTTTTTGAGCTATATAATCATACAAGGATTGGCACGAATCTCCTAAGATAGTAAAACCACATTTATCTGGAAGTATACGCAAAAGCTCAATCACCATTTCAGCACGAACACCTACCAGATCCTGCACTTCATCAATAATCAAATGCCGATAGCTGTCAAGAATATCCTTAGATTTTTTAATTACCTCCGTAGCATCCCTAATACGCTGATCGTAATTCCGATTTACAAGGGAATAATTTGGTTGAAGAAGGGACGGCACATTTTCCATAGCCCAATACAAAAGATAGGTCGCAAAGGAATCAAAGGTCCTTACATCTATCTCCTGCCAGGTAAGCGGCAGCTCCCCTTCATCTGCCGCTTGCTTTAGTCTTTTACGAATAACCGCCACTGCCGCTCTGGAGAAGCACAGTACAAGCATCTCTCCCGGCTCCACAGCCTGCGCTGTAAGCATATACTTGATCCTTTCAATAAGCGTCCATGTCTTGCCAGTTCCCGGGCCTGCATTGACAACGGTCCTGATTTCAGGCTCAAAAGTAATAATATCCTGCTGCGAGCATTCATCAAACGAAGTAAAATCCATGCTTGGTAACGATTCCGCAAGCTCAACCAACGAATTACGCTGAGGGAAGACTACAGGACTATTTTGCACAGGCGCTACTGGCGTAGCTTTAGGTGCTGATGCGACATTTGTCACCGATGTAGGTCTAGATATCGGTGCTGTATTAGCCGAATTAGCCTTTCTTTTTTCAAGCTTAGTAATTCGAGAATTAAGTTTTTCGATCAAAACGTTAATTTTTTCAGCATCTCTCTTTAGTTTTTCTAACCTTGAAAGAAGGGCCGAAAGAGTTTTGCTATTTTGTTGAGCGTTCTTTACTGCTGGTGTAGACTTATATTTATC
>CAYZOZ010000008.1:25493-51138 GCA_964480295.1 uncultured Phascolarctobacterium sp. | reverse complement strand
GCCCGAGTCCAATCCAGCGGTTATTCCTAAATAACTAATGGGGGCAACCGTCTATAGGTAGCACCTTTTCTATGCTTATTATACAACATTTAAGCTATTTGTCAAGCAGAAGAGCAAAAAAATAACCGCCCAAGCTTCCACACTGGCGGTCATTTTTAGTGACTAAGATGGGGCAACCGTCTATCGGTAGCACCTTTTCTATACTCATTATATAGCATCTAAGCTATTTGTCAAGCAGGGGTGGCAAAAAACAATCAAATGTGGACGATAAATAACAAGCGAAGCAAGCATCCTTCGCTTGTGATTTTTTAGCAGATAACCATAATTCGTAATCTCGTCTTTCATTTGTAACTGTTATTAAGCAGATAACCACAACTCATAATCTCGTTCCTGTCAGAAAGCCAGCGCACGATCTTCAATCGCGCGCTGGCTTTCTTTATTTATTTTTAATAAAAGCTCGCATAAATTTTGCGTCGACGCGCCGTTAATTGTGAAAATTTCTCCTTAAATCTACATAAATATAACCATGTCTAATTCAATAAATTACTAAAACAAATTACTCAGAATTATAATGGGGGGGGTGATAGCAATTTATTATGCAACATAATTTATAATAGCAATTATGAAAAACTTGTAAAATCTGTTAGCGGTTATATTGACGCATAAATATATCGGTGATAAAATACGCTTGAAATAAATAATTGATAATGAGGAGCAGTATAAGTATTACGAGAGTGAAGAGTACTCATTCTTGATTGGACTATTATTAAAAATAAATTGTAATGTTCCTTATCTAAAGTGTCAATGTTCTAAAGGAGGTATTAATCTTTATGAAAAGGTTTTTGATGGCATCAGCAATCGCATTGGTCTCCATGCTGCAAGCTGCAAGCGTCGGCGCAGAATCACCCTTGCCAAGCTTTGACAAGGATGCGGTCAAGACCAACCCCTATAACCGTACAGGTCAACAGGAGGTAGCACTGGAAAAGGATCGCCTGGAAATGGGCAAGGGCGTTTATCGCCCAGGTAACACGGGCAGTGAGGAGAACCCCGCCTTCTTCGTTAAGAAGATCAAGCTGACGGGCTTCGAGCTGCCGGATAAGCTCGGTAAGCTGCAAAAGCTGCTGGAGGGCTACACCAATCGCAGTCTGAAGCAGGAGGATATGAGCGATTTAGTGGCGGCGGTCACCGAATACGCGCATAACGCCGGCTTCGTGGTCGCGCAGGCCGTCGTTCCCCCGCAGGAAATCAAGAGGGGCGAGCTTGAGGTGAAGGTTTACGTCGCCAAGTACGACAAGATCACCTTCGCGGAGAACAAGAGCAAGGTCGCCGATCGCGTTATTCAAAATCACGCTAAGCCGTTGAAGAGCGGCGACGTGATCACCACGCGCAAGCTGGAGAGCGTGCTCAACTACCTGAACGATCTGCCGGGCGTTATCGCTCGCGGCGTACTCAGTCCTGGCAGCGAGCCGGGTACCACCTCCCTCGAGCTGCAAACGGAGCGCCGCCCCGTTTGGAACAACTACGTCTTTGTCGACAACGGCGGCAGCTATTACAGCGGACGTTGGCGCTACGGCGTACACACCGAGCTGAAGAATTTGGGCGAGGTCGGCGATAAGTTCAACTTCACTGGCTACGTTACCAATAACGACACGCAAAACTTCGCGATCAGCTACGATCTGCCGGTGGGCAGGCATGGCACGCGTTGGGGCTTGGGCTACAGCAGAACGTCCTATGATATGGACAGATTCGGCGCGTACACTCCGAGCGGCACTTCCTCTGCATGGAGCTTTTACGGCCTCACCCCGATCTATCGCGATAAGAGCAAACGCGTCTACGCGCTCTACGGCTATGATTATCGCCGTATCCACGACGACTACGAGCTTTCTCCCGAATGGAGAAGCCTTGGCTATGGTAATTTCTCCAACCACAAGGACGCGAACGTCCTCCATGCTGGCGTAACCTTCAGCGAGTACCTGCCCCGCCTCTTCACTAGCGGCGATATCATTTATTGGTATGGCGACCTGCATACGAAGGACAACGTCAACTCCAACGACGGCGCTTATCACAAGCTGACAGCTGACTTCAAGCACGTGCGCTATTGGAAGAAGTGGAACGCGCGCATTCAGGGCCATGCGCAGATCGCTAATCGCTCCTTGGACGGCAGTGAGCGCTTCTACCTTGGCGGCATGAACGGCGTGCGTGCGTACCCCGCCTCCGAGACCAGCGGTGACAACGGCTACAGCGCCACCCTGGAGGTGCGCCATGCCACCGACACCAAGGGCTTGGAAATCGCAGCTTATCTCGACGCTGGCGAGGTAACGCGCAACAAGGATTTCACTAACGACCACCGCAATCTCGCGGGCTGGGGCGTTGGCTTAGTATATGAGAAGCCCAACGATTGGTTCGCACGCTTCGATTACGCGCGCAAGATCCATCCGCAGGTAAACGAGAGCGAGCCCTGCAACCACAACGGCAGAATGTGGCTACAGGTTTACAAGATGTTCTAATGCTTCTGCCCTAGTGTATGTTCTAAATTTTATATTATAGCTTCCTGCGTCGGAGTACCGGATGTGATGAGTAAGGTGATTAAAGAAAAGTGGTTCTTTGACGCGAAAGTGTATGTTTTAAGTCATTAGCAAAGAAGGAGTAGCTATGTTTAAGAGAAGTAAATTTTTCAGAAACAGTAGGGTCATCAATAGCGTGATCTGTTTAAGCTGCCTCACCGGCGCGATGTTCCTTTACAGCGCTGGTGTCTATGCTGAGGTTGTCCTCCCGACTAACGGTAACGTGCTTGCGGGCAATGGTCATATTGCCAACACCTCTGAGAACGTTATGGATATTACGGGCTTGGACAACACGGTCATCAAATGGGACAGCTTTAATATCGGCGCGCGCGGTATAGTAAACTTCAAAGGTCAAAATGGTTTTAACGTGCTGAACTACGTCAATTCCGCGGGCGGTATGTCCAAGATTTACGGCGTAATGAACGGCGAGGGCGGCAACGTTTATCTTGTTAACCCCTCCGGCGTGTTCATCAGCAGCGCCGCCAGCATCGATGTCGGCTCTCTCTATGTTTCCAATAGGAAGATCGACGCGATCGAGAATGGTACCTTGGGCGCAAGCCCCAATATCAACGAGCTTGTAAAGAACGCCGGCCCTGCCAGTGGCGCGGAGCTGATGCTTTTGGGCAACGTCACCGCGAACTCGATCACCTTTGACGGCGATCGCATCGTCATCGACACCAAGCAGGACACAACTAGTGATTCCCAGCACATGGGCGCGCTTGATGCCGACAGCTTGAACATCATTACCACGGATAAGGACAACGTCGTAGTGGGCTACACCGCCTATGATGACAAAGACGGCTACGCGGGCAAGAACAACGGCTCTACAAAGCTGGCGAATATTCAGGTGCGCGATGCGAGCGGCTCTATCGGCAGCGCGAGCGAGCTTACCACCGCCGACGGCTATATGTGGGTAAACAATATCAGCGAGCTACAGGCGCTGAACACCAATCTGAGCGGCAAATACGCTCTGCATAACGGCATCGATGCCTCCCACACCGAGGAGGGCGGCGACAAGAGCTTCACTCCTATCGGCAGCGAGGACGCTCCCTTCACGGGCACGCTGGACGGCTTGAACAGCGACGCGATCGACGACTCCGACTACGCGATCTTCGATTTGAACATCGAGGGTGAGAACAACGTTGGCCTTTTCGGCGTGACGAAGGACGCGAAGCTGCGCAACCTGACGCTGAGCTACGGCAATGTCACCGGCGAGGATAACGTCGGCGCGCTGGTCGGCTACGCGCAGGGCGGCGAGATCTCCAACGTTCGCAACAGCGTGAACGTCACCGGCAGGAAATCCGTCGGCGGTTTGGTCGGCAATGCCGAGAACGTCAAGATGCAGAATCTGATGAACACGGGTACTGTTGTGGGTGATACAAACCGTGAGGGTTGCGTATATACTACCACCTCTGTTTTTGAGGGTAATTATACGAAGTCAAGCTCCGATTCGGACACAGGTACACAGGCGGATACTAGCAGTACTTATAATAAAGATTTCCATCTACTCTTTAGCGGAGTGGATTCTAATGGTTATTTGGTATATGATGATGGCACCGTGGTAAAGGTAGATGCATCTACAGGTCAGGTGTTAGACAAGGATTCTGATACTGGCACAGAATTACACTTGGATAGGGTTTCAACCTATGAGAAGTCTACTACTACTACTACTAAGACCTGCCCAGAAGAGGTACTTAACGAGGACGGTAGTATAAATAAGGCAAGCAGTGGCGTAATTACCGTTACCGAGGTTACCGAATCGCATTATAGAGATGAGTATCAGTTCAACAACCTTCTGCAAGATACCGATCATTTGTCTGGTGCTCAAACTATTTGGTGGTGCTATACGAGCGTAAGAACGACCACGACTTGGACGGAGAGCCCTGATGGAACTAAGAGTAATGTGATAACCACCAAGGAATATTATGATGATGGTAGCTATGCTAATTTACCTCAACTAAAATATGAAAATGGTGACATGTTGTATTATTATTGCGCTACTCGTAGTGCTGAGTCTAATATGACTTATAAGACTTCTGATTATACATCTACCAAGAACACTGTCGCACCTATCAATGATAACTTCTCCAACCAAATCGGTGGCGTGGTCGGCGTAATGACGAACGGCTCTTTGGATGGCGCGACGAACATTGGTCCTGTGAATGGCTATGTCAACGATCAGGGACAGGCGGCGATGGCAGGCAACGATTATACGTACAATGTCGGCGGCGTAATTGGCTTGGCTAAGACCACCTCTGGCGAGGCGATCAACCTTAGCAATCTGGAGAACGATATGGGCGTAATCGGCGGCTACAACGTCGGCGGCGTAATCGGCTCTCTCGATACGAGCAATGGCGGCAGCGTCAGCCTGGACGGCGCGACTAACGAGGCGACGATCCTGGCGCAGGGCAATATCGTAGATGATTATACGTATAGTCAGGGCAACACTGGTAATGCTAATGATTCGCATCAGGTTACCCAGAAGGTCGATGTCAGCAACGTCGGCGGTATCATCGGTAATTTGAATGCCGATGGCACGATCGCTAACGTCAGCAACTATGGCGATATCAGCAGCGCGCAGCAGACGGAATACGATGCCGATACGGATACGTTGAACGTTACTCAGCATTATATCGGCGGCAACGTCGGCGGTATCGTGGGCAAGGCGCAGAGCGTGAGCGGCACGAGCGCTGCTCTGGTGATTAAGGACGCGCTGAACAAGGAGAACACTATTCGTGGCGCGCACAACGTCGGCGGTATCGTGGGCGATTTGCATAACGCCAAGCTCGATGGCGCGGAAAACAACGGCTCCGATATCATGGGCACTGGCGCACGCTATCTCGAGGCTGACAACGCCTCCGACGAAACCGATGATTACGTTAAGGAAACGTTGAGACTTAGTGCTTCTAGCGGTCAGGATTGCAATATCATTGGTAATATCGGCGGTATCGCTGGCTACGCGCATGGCAGCGACGTACAGGTGAACGCGGCAAGCAATAGCGGTAATATCCACAGTTATGTCGGCGCGGACGGCGAGAGCGTTGATAATATCCAAGAAGCGCAGGCCACCAGCGTCGGTGGTATCGTCGGCAAGCTGGATACGGACAGAACCTATTTGAGCGCCATTTTGAAGGATGAAGCTACGCCGAGCATCACGGAAAGCTATAACACGGGCGTTATCCAGGGCTACATCGGAGTTGGCGGCATCGTCGGCATGATGTACAACGGCTCCGTCGCTCATTCCTATAACGCGGGCAATATTTTGTCGACGCGTAATAATGCGGATAACGCTAGTATTCCTTATGTAAATTTGGGCGGTATCGTCGGTGATGCGACGGAGTTCGCCAGCAACTGGTCCGTGCTTTATGATGTTTATAACACCGGCACGATCGGCGATCCGGACTTCGTTTACGGCGCAAGACATACTGGCGGCATCGCCGGACGCTTCCAGGGCGATTTCTATCAGGTTTATAATACTGCCGATATCTATAATAACACGAGCTGCAACGGCGGCATCGTCGGCTACTGGACGGGCGGCACGATGAATATGGCGTATAACACCGGTAATGTAACTACCTTGGGCGTAGGTCAGGACGGCGATTCGGCGGGCATAGTCGGTACCATGAACATGAGCGCGGGCAGTATGCTGATCGCCAACGTTTATAATTTGGGTACGATTAGAAGCTTCTATAAGGGCGGTAATCCTAAGGCGGGCGGTATTATCGCTGGTCGTCAGGTTTACGGCTACATCATCGATCATCCTGATAAGGATGGCTTGAGCAGCTTGACAGGTACTGTATACGAGACGTATCAGGATTATCTTGCCCAACGTAATTTAACCATTGCTAATGTTTACACTACGGGTAATATCTTCATTGGTGATGTCTCTGACGATTATAATAAGGGCTTTTCCTATATTAGCAACAGCGCTGGTCAATTACCCTATGATAATGGTATTTATAGTGGAAATTACCAAGCTGATACGCACTTCTTTAATTGCTACTATATTCCTATTACGGATACTTCCGGTAATGCTTTGCTGGGTGTGGATGATACTAAGTACTTTAATGAAGAGTTGGATTATAAGTCCAATTATGCGGCCGAGGATGGAACTATGGGGGTTTATATAAAAACCGGTTATAACGGTACGGAAATCTCCACTGCTAATATGTACGATTCGACTTACTATGCAGGCTTCGATTTCGGTACGACCTGGCGTATGTATGAGGGTACGACGACTCCTATGCTGAACGCCTTCCTGCCGACCTTGGCTACGAGGGATGAGAGCTATAATAAGGGCGTAAGCACCGTGGCGGACTCCGCGACGACTGATGCCTCTGGCAATACGTATACCATTCAATATGGTACGGCGTACAATCCGCTGCTGACGCTCGTTACCTATGATGCCAACGCTAATAACGCCGTTTACGACGTTGATTGGAACAATGGTAGCGAGAACAGCCTGAATTACCTCGATAGTATCGCGGTCTATAACGGTGGCTTGAGCATCAGCAATATGGATAATGGCGATAACTATTACAGCGGCACGCTGTACGCTACGGATACGCTGACGATCAGCGGCACGGCAAATAGCGACCTGTTGCTGGGCGTGAACGCTAAGCTTTACGCGGGCGACATCGAAGTCAACAGCTCTAATAAGCTTATCGATTATGGCGATACCTATAGCGCGGGCGGTATCATGGTTAGCGTTGCTAACGATATCGAGCTTATCGGCAAGATCTCCGCAGGCGATACGACTAAGGAATATATCGCCGGCTTGGGCAATTTCTACTATGATCCTAAAACCTATGGCACGGACGGGTATGAAGAGGACGAGCATATCACCGAGCTGAACAGCACTGTGAAGGCTAATTATAAGACGACCAGTACTACTAACGGTGTAAAGATGGTTGCGGACATTCCGAACATCGGCAACTGGTACCATGCGGAAATGCCCACCTCGACCAGTGAGAATAAGATCACTATTACTTCTGCTAACGGCAACGTGCAGGCGCTCTACGGCGTGCGTGAAACGGGCTTTATGAGCGCGGCTGACGGCATCTCGATCAGCGCGAAGAACTCGATATACGTGGATAGCGATTTGAAGGGCGCGATCGACCTGACGCTGAACGCCTCCACGACGGACGACCATGAGCGCGAGATCGTGCTTGATCTGAGCAATATCGGCGGCACGGAGGCGAACGCGGGCGCGACCGTTTACGATTACGTCAACGATAACGCCATCTCCCTGAGCGGCACGGACAACGCCATGATCACGCTGGACTTCTGGAACGGTGAAACTAACGCATTCGATACCACGAAATACGACACCGATCAAGGCTTGTTTGGCGATTTGCTGAATAGCACCGATAACATCGATGTCGCTACGCTCACCAATGGTAATATCAAAGGCATGAGCGCGGTATACGCTTGGATCAGCGACGGCGAGCAGCTGGACGCTATGAAGGATTTGAATGCGGCTGAAGCAGTAAAATTCAACTACGCTTTGAAGAACGACATCGATGCTAGTAAGATCAGCGATTATCAGGCGTTTGGCGGCGATGATGAGTATGTAGCAACCTTCAACGGTCGTAATAAGAAGATCGTCGACTTGGATGCCGAGGCGGACGATAATGGTAACGCAGGCTTGTTTGCTGCGATCGGCGAGAAGGGCTTAGTGAAGAACCTGAAGGTTTACTCCAGCAGCGCGATCGGCGCTAATGCTGGCGCGATCGCTGTTAGCAATGCTGGTACGATCGATAACATCGAAACCTTCGGTAATAAGGTTGAAGGTCAGTCTGTTGCCGGTGGTATCGTCGGTATGAACCTTGACACAGGCGTTATTACGAAGATCAACTCTAACGACGTGGTATTCGCGAGTGACCAAGCTGAGGAGGATGGTAGCGTCGGTGGTGTAGTTGCAACTAATGAAGGCGTGGTCGGTAACGCGGCTAGCGAGGGCTATGATATTTTCGTCAATAGTGCGGTTTTGTCCCACGCTCCTACAATGGAGAGTAACGATGTTGGTATCGGCGGCATCGTTGGCTCGAACTTTGCGGAAGTGAACAGTGCGCAGAACATTGGTATCGTTAACGCTAGTAGGGATGGCGAGGTTGGCTCCAGGAACGTCGGCGGTATCGTAGGTATGAATATTGGCGGTACTGTGGACGAGGTGCTGAACCTGGCGCACGTAACTGGCACTAATGATGTCGGCGGCGTAGTCGGCGAGGTACTGGGCGGTACGATTAGCAATGCGGCGAACGCGGGCAGAGTAACCGGCTTGGATATCGGCGACGATGATACATCCGTGAATGTGGGCGGTATCGCAGGTGCTGTTAATTTCGCTAATGTTAATACGGCACGTAACTCCGGCGATGTCAGCGGTGATACGAACGTCGGCGGTATGTTCGGCAGCGTAGATGCGCAATCTGTTTTGGAGAACATCGTCAACGACGGCTTCGTGAAGATTGAGGGCATCCAATTCGTCGGCGGTGTAGTCGGCGATAACGCAGGTACGCTTGACGTTGGCTCCATGGGCTTGGAAAACAAGGGCGTTATCTACGGTAATCAATATGTCGGCGGTATCGCGGGCAGGAACACCGGTGAAATCCTCAATCCTCAGGCGAACGTAAATCTGTATACGGTCGCTGTAGAAGATCAGGACGCTTCTTACTTCGGCGGCGTTGCCGGCTTGAACGAGGGCACGATCACCAAAGCCGCTAACATCGGCACCATTGAGGCGCTGGGCGCGAAGTACGTCGGCGGCGTAGTCGGCAAGAATGCTGAGAATGGTATTTTGACCGGTGCAAGCAACGCGGCGACCGGTAGAGTAGTCGGCGCGCAGCAGGTAGGCGGCGTAATCGGCTATAACGAAGGTAAGGTGGAAGGCCTGGATGGCGCTGAAGCCACCATCACCAACGAAGGCATCGTCATCGCCACGAACGGCGGCGCGGGCGGTATCTTCGGCGTGAATAATAGCGATATGAGCAACGTAACGCTGCTGAATAACGGCGTAGTACTTGGTAATTCTACGATCGTTGACGGCGTGCAGCAGGGCAGCGGCGGTATCGCGGGCGTGAACTACGGCGTGATCACCGACTCCACGGTCGGCGGCGGCGTGAACGCTATCGTCGGCGATACCAATAACGCGGGCGGTATCTTCGGCGTAAACTACGGCAGCATCAGCGGCAGCCGTGATAATAGCGATTATGATAGTAGCGTTTACTATAAGAACGCGGTTTATAACAACGGTATAGTCAAGGTTGCTGAGTTCGAAAGCGCGGCTTACGCAGACAGCACTAAGAGCGAGATCCTCTTCGCGGGTAAGAAGTGGGATAAGACTCCGGATAACGCGAACGCGGGCGGTCTTGTCGGCTATAACAGCGGTACTGTTGCTAGAGCCTATAACACGGGCAAGGTAACTGGTGGTATGAACATCGGCGGTATCGTGGGCTATAATGAGGGAACTGTCAGCGAGGTATTCAATAACGTATTCGATATTACTGAGCGTGATGAAGATGCTTTGGCAACTGAGCTGGGTGCAGGTAGCGTCAGCGGTACCGTCAGCGTCGGCGGCATCGTCGGCTATAACGCGGCGAGCGGCAAGGTGAAATACGCTTATAATATCAGTGATGTTGATTTGATCGCCTTGACTGATTCCGACGCGAGCGATGATAGCTCGGAGACGGCTAGCGAAAGCACCGTACAAAGGGCTAGGGCTAAGGCTAGGGCTGCGGCAAGCAGTGATACCTCTAGCGATGATTTGGGCTTGACCGGTAATCTGGTCGGCACGAATAAGGGCGAGGTAACGCAAAGCTACGCCGAGAACACCACTGGTACGCTGATCGGCAATGGCAATTTGGCAACTGAGAGCTACACGCTTTCTGAAGCGGATGCTAATAATGCGACCTACATCAGCGCGGAGGATAGCCTGAGCGCGGCCTCCTACACCGATATCACGACCGATGACGGTACGACGGATAACGGCGTTTGGAAGATTTACGACGGCTACACCACCCCGATGCTGAAGGTATTCCTCACCAGAACGAGTAATACGCTGACCGCTGAGGAAACGCTGACCGCGGACGAGTTCGCCGATGTTGCTAATGATTACAGCACGGTTGACGCGTTGATCGCTAGCGAGCAGCTGACGACCGAGCATCCTGAGGACTTCTACGATTACGATAATCATAACGATTTGATTAATCTGGATACGGACACCGAGGTCGGCGACACGCTGACCAACGCTGACGGCAGCACCGAGCAGACTACGACCTACAAGCTGGCGCTTTACAGCAAGCAGAACGGCTACTCGAACGCCGTGCAGGTGGCAAGCGCTACGGACGAGGACGGCGTGGCTACGGCTTCTATCAAGACCATCGATCCTAACCTCCTGGGCTACGATCTGGACGACACCGAGAAGCAGGTTAACGTAGTGACGATGACGCCGGGATCGGACAATCCAGATCCTAATAAACCGGAGGACAATCCAGATCCTAATAAACCGGAGGACAATCCAGATCCTAATAAACCGGATACTGATAAGCTTCTACCGCCTCTGCCGCCTCTGCCGGAGGATGTACACGAGAATCACAGCCATGAGAATCACAGCGCCGGCAAGGATCGTCAGCGTCGTGAGCGTAAGGCCGAGCTGAATTTCGTAAAGGGCGGTATGGTGCTTCCCGAGGAGGCTCAGGCAGCCGAAGCTACTAAATAATAGGAAGCGAATACTTCCGCAGTGTTTACAGGGGCGGTGCGCGCATCGCCCACAAAATCAAATAATTCGAGGGCTTGGCGGAGGCTGACGCGTAAGCTTGCCTTGGACAAGCAAAAAATATCTTGCGCTGGACACTTGCCAATTCCTTCGAGTTAATGCTATAATGTTAGAGAAGAGTATAGGTGACTTGAGAAAGAGTGGGTGCAATACCCGCTCTTTCCGCTTATTATGCTAAAAACTAAATACAAAACTTAATATGGAGGTGAACTAAATGCAGGCAAAAGAGATTGAGGAGCTTATCGCTAAGCTGGTCGAGCCGCTGCTCGCGGATACGGGCATGACGCTGGTCGACGTGGAGTACGTGCGTGAGAAGGATTGGTATCTGCGCATTTTCTTGGATAAGCCGGGCGGTGTCGAGATCGACGACTGCCAGCTGGTCAGCGAACGACTGACCGAGGTCTTGGACGCGCAGGAGCCGGATCCAATTCCGGAGAAGTATTTTTTGGAGGTTTCCTCGCCGGGCATCGACAGACCGCTGAAGAAGGACAAGGACTTCGAGGCGGCATACGGTACGAAGGTGGACGTGGTCTTTCACGCGCCTTGGGAGGGACTGAGAATGCTCACGGGCATTTTGACGGAGCATGACGCGGAGGCGATCATGCTGAAGAAAATTATCAAGGGCAAGGAGTTCAAGAATCCTGTCCGCATAGAACGCAATTTGATCGCGGTGATCAGACCGCATATAGATTTTTAAGAATAGAATTTAGGAGGCGTACAAGTGAACGCAGATTTTATCTCAGCTATACAGGAATTGGGGAAGGAGAAGGGAATCGAGCCCGAGCTTCTGTACCAAGCTGTTGAGGACGCTTTGGTTGCTGCTTATAAGAAAAATTCTAATACGAACCAAAATGTCAGAGTGGATATGAATAAGGCGACGGGCGAGATCCACGTCTATGCTCAGCGCACGGTCGTGGAGGGTGAGCCGATCGACGAAACGCAGATCACGTTGGACGAGGCGCGCGCGATCGACGGTCGCTACGTGGTTGGCGACATCGTGGAGCTGGAGGTTACGCCACGTAACTTCGGACGTATCGCCGCTCAGAACGCGAAGCAGGTGGTCGTACAGCGTATTCGCGAGGCGGAGCGCGGACAGGTATTCGAAAACTACCAGAGCCGCAATCAGGACATCGTAACCGGTATCATCGAGCGCATGGAGAACCGTCATATCTATATCGACTTGGGCAAGGTTGAGGCGGTGCTCGCACCGAACGAGCAGATTCCGGGCGAGATCTATAGAGCGCATGACCGCATGAAGACCTACATCGTTGACGTGAAGCGTTCCGCCAAGGGACCGCAGATCATGGTATCGCGTACCCACCCCGGACTGCTGAAAAGGCTGTTCGAGCTGGAGGTGCCCGAAATTCATGATGGCGTGGTAGAAATTAAGTCCGTGGCACGTGAGCCGGGTATGCGTTCTAAGATCAGCGTCTATACCGCCGATGAGAACGTGGATCCAGTGGGCGCTTGTGTGGGCCATAAGGGTATGCGCGTGCAGACGATTGTCAACGAGCTGCGCGGCGAGAAGATCGACATCGTGAAGTATAACGACGATCCGGCGCAATACGTCGCCAACGCGCTTAGCCCCGCCAAGGTTATAAGCACAGTTGTGAACGAGAACGAAAAGATTTGTCGCGTGGTCGTACCCGATTACCAGCTTTCCCTCGCCATCGGCAAGGAAGGTCAGAACGCGCGCTTGGCGGCGAAGCTGACGGGCTGGAAGATCGATATCAAGAGCGAGACGCAGGCGCTTGAGGCGGAGGAGGCCGCGGAGGCTGAGGCTACCGCTAACGAGGACGAGCAGCTCGCGGAGGCACAGGAGACTGCCGAGCAGTAAGAAGCATGATGAAGGTAAAAAAGATCCCGCAGCGTAAATGCGTGGGTTGTAACGAAATGAAGGATAAAAAGGCTTTGCTGCGCATCGTGCGTTCCCCCGAGGGCGAGATCAGCTTGGATCCTACGGGTAAGAAGAACGGACGCGGCGCGTATGTGTGCCCCGATAAGGAGTGCATCAAGAAGGCGATCAAGGAGCGGCGCTTGGAGCGCGCGCTGGAAAAGCCGATTAGCGAAGCCGTGGCACAGCAGTTGTTGGAGGACTTGGAGCATGGTCAGCAATAGGCAGGCGTTTGCTTTGGGCTTGGCGCAGAAGGCGGGCAAGGTCGTTTCCGGGGACTTCGCGGTACGCGGAGCTTTGAAGGCGGGGACGGTCAAGCTTTTGATACTGGCTGCCGACACAGCCCCCAATTCCAAGAAAGAAATGCGCTATCTCGCTGAGCAGGCAGGGGTGCCGGTGGTGGAGCTGCTCACCCGTTGGGAGCTGGGCAGCGCGATCGGTAAGGGACAGAGAGCCGCCGTCGCCGTCACGGATAGCAATTTCGCCGGTATGCTGTCGGGTAAATAGCCCCGTATTGATTCCGGAGGTGGATATATGAGTAATAAAAGAATATATGAGGTGGCTGCTGATTACGGCAAGCCAGTGAACGAAGTATTGGATCTTTTGAAGAAGAATAATATAGAGAAGAAGAATTTTAGCGGTGCTGACGACAAGGTAATGGCGGTGATTCGCAAGGCCTACGACAAAAAGCCGGAGCCGCCGAAGGCAGCACCCAAGCAGGAGTCTAGACCTGCGAGAGCAGAGCAGCCCAAGCAGAACGCTGTCAAGGGTAACGGCAATAATGGCGCGCAAAATCGCGACAATCGCAATGGCGGTATGAACCGCGATAATCGCGACAATAGAAATGGCGCGCAAGGTCGCGACAATCGCAACGGCGGCATGAACCGTGATAATCGCGATAATAGAAACGGCGCGCAAAATCGTGACAATCGCAACGGTGGCATGAACCGTGATAACCGCGACAACCGCAACGGCGGCATGAACCGTGATAACCGCGATAATAGAAACGGCGCGCAAAATCGTGACAACCGTAATGGCGGCATGAACCGTGATAACCGCGACAACAGAAACGGCGCGCAAGGTCGCGACAATCGCAATGGCGGCATGAACCGCGATAATAAGCGTCAGGGAGGTATCTTCGTAGCCGCGAAGGGACAGCAGCCTGGACAAAGCGCGCACGGCGGCGCGAACGGCGTTCGTCCGGTAGGTCGCGGCGGCGAGATGGGACGTGCGGATTTGGCGCATGATAAGAATGGCGGTCGCAATGCCGGCAGAAACCGCAAGGAAAAGCCGCAGGTGAAGGGCTCCTACGCTACGAAGGAGAGCCGTCCGAACCGCAGCGCTGGTCATCAAATGCCTACTAACCGCAACCGCAAGCCGCTCAACGCGCCGAAGAACGCGCAGCCGCAGGCTGAAATTGTGCGCCCCACCCATGTGGAGATTGGCGAGTCGATCAACGTGCAGGAGTTCGCTAAGCTGATTAAGCGCGAGGTGAACGAGGTAATCAAGGCGCTGTTCATGCTGGGCGTGATGGTGACGATCAACCAAGACATCGATTTCGATACCGCGCAGCTGATCGGCGACAATTTCGGCGTGGAGGTGAGCGCGAGAGCGCCGGAGGAGGATCCCACCGAGATCCCCGAGGTGGATGATCCCGAGGAGAAGCGTCTGCCGCGTCCGCCCGTAATCACCGTCATGGGCCATGTCGATCACGGCAAGACCTCGCTTTTGGACGCTATCCGCAAGACGAACGTTACCGCGCGCGAGGCAGGTGGCATCACGCAGCACATCGGCGCGTACAAGGTCAACTATCAGGGTAAGCAGATCGTCTTTCTCGATACCCCCGGTCATGAGGCGTTCACCGCTATGCGTGCCCGCGGCGCGCAGGTCACCGACGTGGCGATCCTCGTGGTCGCTGCTGACGACGGCGTAATGCCGCAGACGATCGAAGCGATCAACCATGCTAAGGCGGCTAAGGTGCCCATCATCGTGGCGATCAACAAAATGGATCGTCCGGGCGCTAACCCCGACCACGTTAAGCAGCAGCTGGCAGAGCATGGCCTGATCCCCGAGGATTGGGGCGGCGACACGATCATGGTGCCTGTTTCCGCACATCAAAAGACCGGCATCACTGACCTTTTGGAGATGATCCTGCTCGTTGCCGAAATGCAGGAGCTGAAGGCGAACCCGAATCTGCCTGCGCATGGCACGATCATCGAGGCGCAGCTGGATAAGGGCCGTGGCCCCGTCGCCACCGTTTTGGTGCAGCGCGGCACGCTGCATATCGGCGATACCATCATCGCTGGCACCAGCTTCGGCAAGGTGCGCGCCATGGTCAACGACCGCGGCGAGAAGGTGAAGAAGGCGCTGCCATCCACCCCTGTCGAGGTACTGGGCTTGAGCGACGTACCGCAGGCGGGCGACATTTTGGACTGCACGGACGAGAAGATCGCGCGTAGCGTCGCCGAGAAGCGTATCGCTAAGAAGAAGGAAGAGGAGATCAAGCTCAACAGCAAGGTATCCCTGGAGGATCTGTTCCAGCGTATTCAGGAGGGCGAGTTCAAGGAGCTGGACATCGTCGTTAAGGCGGACGTTCAGGGCACGATCGAGGCGCTGAAGGCTTCGCTGGAGAAGATTAAGAACGACGAGGTTAAGGTCGTTGTCGTACACGCCGGCGTTGGCGCGATCACTGAGTCCGACGTTATGCTGGCATCCGCCGCTAACGCGCTGATTATCGGCTTCAACGTGCGTCCCGACGCGAACGCGCGCAAGGCTGCCGAAAGCGAGAAGGTCGATGTGCGCACCTACCGCGTTATCTATGACGCGATCAACGACGTGGAGGCAGCCATCAAGGGTATGCTCGCGCCGAAGTTCAAGGAGGTCGTACAGGGACGCGTCGAGGTGCGTCAGCTGATCACTATTTCCAAGATGCTGATCGCGGGCTGCTACGTGCTGGAGGGCAAGGTTACCAACAGCTCCAAGGTGCGCGTGGTGCGTGACGGCATTGTGATCAACGAGGACGTTGTCGATTCCCTGCGTCGCTTCAAGGACGACGTGAAGGAGGTCGCTCAGGGCTACGAATGCGGCATTACGCTGGAGAAGTACCGCGATCTGAAGGAGGGCGACGTTTTCGAGGTCTATGATATGGAAGAGGTTGCCGTTGAGTAATAGAGGATGAGATTATGGCTAGATTAAGAGTAGAAAAGGTACAAGAGGCCATTCAACAGGAAATCAGCAAAATGCTCCTCACGGACGTGAAGGATCCCCGAATCCAATTCGTCACCGTGACGGGTGTGGAGCTGACGGACGATATGAGCTATGCTAAGGTATACGTGAGCCTGTACGGTCCCGCGGATAAGCAGGAGGATACGTGGAAGGCGCTCAACAAGGCACTGGGCTTCATGCGCACGGAGATCGCTAAGCGAATCCGCCTGCGCTTCGCGCCCACGCTGATTCTGCAAAAGGACACCTCCATGGAGTACAGCGCGCATATCGAGAGCATTTTACACAGGATTAAGGCTGAGGAAAAGACTGTTGGAATTGGGGCAGCGGAAAACGGTAGTGATGAGTAAGGAAATCGCTTTAAAGGAAACGGGAAGGCTGCTTATGCAGGCAAGCAGGCTCGTGCTTTGCACCCATGTCAGCCCAGACGGCGACACGCTGGGCTCGACGCTGGGCTTGGCGCGCTTCCTGCGCGCGCAGGGCAAGGACGTGATCGTGCTGTGCGATGACGAGATCGGTACCGGCCTAGCCTTTATGCCGGGAATAGAGATGGTGAGGCGACCTGTCGAGGGCGAGCGCATCGCCTGCGAGCTTTTGGTCGTGATCGATGCCAGCTCCTTCGACCGCGTGGGATTGGTGAGCGAGCTGGTGGATTACGACGCTCTGCTGAATATCGACCACCATATCTCCAATACGCGCTTTGCCGACTATCTCTATTTGGACGCGAAGGCTGCCGCCGTGGGCGAGATCATGTGCGATCTCTTTCAGACGATGGAGTGGCGTATCGACGTGGAAACCGCGGAGTGCTTCTACATCGCGATCTCCACGGACTGCGGCTCGTTCAGCTATGAGAATACCACGGCGAAAACCATGCGTGCGGGTGCTTGGCTTTTGGAGCATGGCGTTAAGACAAACAAAATCAGCGATCGCCTGAGTGTGAAATCGCGCCTGACGATCGAGAAGCTGGCGCAGGTTCTGCCCACGCTGAGCTTCGACAGCGACGGTAAAATCGCTTATCTGTGCATAAGCAACGATATTTACGATAAGGAGGCCAATACGGACAGCTTCGTTAGCTTCCCCCGTTGCATCGAGGGAGTGGAGATCGCCTTCATGCTGAAGGCGGTGGAGCCGGAGACGGTACGTGTAAGCATGCGCTCCCATAACGTGGACGTGGCACAGGTCGCCGTGCATTTCGGTGGCGGCGGACATCTGCGCGCGGCGGGCTGTACGATTCACGCCTCTCTGGAGGAGGCACGCGAGCTGCTTTTGGCGGAGCTGCGTAAATTACTCTGATGGACGGAATCTTTAATGTGCTGAAGCCGCCGGGAATGACGAGCCATGACGTGATCGCCTTCCTGCGGCGGGCGCTGCAAACGAAGAAAATAGGGCACGGAGGCACGCTGGATCCCGACGCGGCGGGCGTGCTGCCGGTGTTCGCCGGCGCAGCGACTAGGCTGCTTTCCTATGCTGTCGAGGGGCGCAAGCGTTATATCGCGGAGTTCACACTCGGCGAGCAGCGCGATACGGGGGACGATAGCGGTAGCGTGATACGCACCGCGCCCGTGCCGAGCTTTGACGAGGAGCGTTTGCGCGAGGTGCTGTGGGGCTTCGTTGGCGAGCAGCTGCAAATGCCGCCCATGTACAGCGCGCTCAAGGTCAATGGGCAGAAGCTCTACCAGCTGGCGCGTCGTGGCGTGGAGGTGGAGCGCGAGGCGCGACCGATCACGATTCATCGCTTGGAGCTTTTGAGCTATGTCCCAGAGCGTGGCGAGGAGCGTGCACGCTTTACCGTGGCGGTGGAATGTAGCAAGGGCACGTATATCCGCGTGCTGGGCGAGGACATCGCCCAAGCGCTCGGCACCTGTGGCACGATGAGCTTTCTTTTGCGCACGCAGGTGGGCGGCTATTTGCTTAGCGACGCGCACTCCTTGCAGGAGATCGCGGCGGCACCCGAAACATGCGTCGCGCCGCCCGTGAGCGCGGTGGCGCAGCTGCCCCGCTGCGTTTTGACGGCAAGGCAGGCGGCACGTGTTACGAACGGCGTGCGCACTACCATCGAGGGACTGGCGGACGGTCAGTACGCCCTGCTCGGACCAGCGGAGGAGTTTCTCGGCATCGGCAGCTGCTCGGAGGGCAGGATGCAGGCGGAGAAGATCCTCGCGCATTACGCGCTGCCGCCTGAAAAGTAATTTGTCATAAAAGAGGGACGCGAGATGGAGATAATCACTTCTTTGGAACAACTGCATAGCTATGACGCTCCCTGCGTGGTCGCCTTGGGTACGTTCGACGGACTGCATCGCGGGCATTTGGACGTTATTCGCAGCGCGCGGGAGGAGGCGCGGCGCACGGGCGCGCGCTTGGCGGTGTTTACCTTCAGCAACCATCCCTTCGCCTGCTTTCGTCCCGACAGGGTGCCGCCGGCGCTGATCACGTCGGAGGAGAAGCACGCGCTTTTGCGTGAGCTGGGTGTGGAGCTCCTGCTCGATGTTCCCTTTGATTTTAGCATCGCGCGCCTTGAGCCAGATGAATTTCTGCGCCGCTTGCAGGCTTTGCGCTATAGCTGCTTGGTAGTGGGCAGTAATTTCACCTACGGTATCCGTGGCGAGGGCGATGTGCGGACGTTGGCGGCGGCGGCGGAGCGCTACGGCTTTCGCCTGATCGTGCGTACGCTCGTCAGTGATGCGGATACCGTGATCAGCAGTACGGTGATCAGAGCGCTGATCGCCGACGGCTCGGTGCGCGAGGCTGCGCAAATGCTCGGACGACGCTATAGTCTGGGCGGAGTAGTCGCTCACGGGAACGAGCGCGGACGGCTGCTCGCCTTTCCGACGGCTAATTTGGAGCTGACGGATTGCGCGCAGGTGATTCCCAAGGGGGGAGTTTACGCCGTGCGCGCGACGGTAGCAGGGCGGGAGTACGGGGGCATGGCGAACATCGGCATGAACCCGACCTTCGGCGACGTGGCGCTGCCGCGTCTGGAAACGCATCTTTTCGATTTTAGCGACGACATCTACGGCGAGCGTCTGCGGGTGGAGTTCGTCGAGCGCGTGCGCGGCGAGCGGAAATTCGCGGGCATCGACGCGCTCAAGGCGCAGCTCGCGGCTGATCGCGAGGAATGTCGCACGCTTTTGGCAAAATATTAATTTTGTTACAGATTATCCCGTAAGCCCCTTGCGTTAGCGAGTAGCTTATGGTATACTATACCAGTATGTGAACCAAGGCTTGGTGGCGCGCTACTCCGGCGGCTACTATGCTTTTGGCAATTTAAAAATTTTAGGAGGCAATCACATGTTAACTAGCGAAGCTAAAACAGCTTTAATTCTTGACAACGCTCGCCACGAGGGCGACACCGGTTCCCCGGAGGTACAAATCGCCGTTTTGACCGGTCGTATCAAATACTTGACCGAGCATCTGAAGGAGCACAAAAAGGATCATCATTCCCGTCGTGGTCTGCTGAAGATGGTAGGTAAGCGTCGTGGTCTGTTGAACTACCTGCAAAGCAAGGATATCGAACGTTATCGTGCGATCATCGCTAAGCTGGGTATTCGTAAATAATATAGGCTTAAAAATGGGGACTGTCATGAAGATGGCAGTCCTTTTCTTATTAACGTCGTTAAAAGAGTGGAAATAATATTTTTTCCATGGTATAATTTAATGACACATTATTTGTTTTTCTAAGCGGAGTACCTTGAAGGAGTTTTTATGGTAGGGCAGATCAGCGGAGTACGCAAAAACAGCTTGGCGGAGGCTGCCGGCATCGTCGCCGGCGATAGGCTGCTTGCCGTGGACGGCGCGGCGGTGAAGGATATTATCGAGCTGAGCTTCTATACCACGGATTACGCCGTGGAGCTGGAGCTGGAGAATGCGCAGGGCGAGCGTCGTCAGGTACATATTGATAAATTTCCGGACGAGGATCTGGGCTTGGAGTTTGAATCGGCGGTTTTCGACAGGGTAGCTACCTGCTATAACAAGTGCCTGTTCTGCTTCGTGGATCAGATGATTCCGGGAATGCGCGACGGTTTATATGTACGTGATGACGATTACCGTCTGTCCTTTCTCTATGGCAATTTCATTACGCTGACGAATTTGCGCGAGGAGGACTATGAGCGTATTATTCGCACGCATATGTCGCCACTCTATGTTTCCGTACACGCCACTGATCCGGAGGCGCGCTGTCGCTTAATGGGCAATCGCTTCGCCGGCGAGCTGATGGCGAAGCTGGAGCGTCTTTTTGACGCGGGCATCGACGTGCATACGCAGATCGTCTGCTGTCCAGACTATAACGATGGCGAGGTGCTGGCGCGGAGTTTCGCCGATCTTTACGCGTGCTATCCGCACGTTTTGACCATGGCGGTCGTGCCCGTGGGCTTGACGAAGCAGCGCGAGGGATTGCACGAGCTGCGCACCTTCACGCGGGAGGAGGCGGCACGCCTGATCGATCAGGTGGAGTCGTGGCAGCGTCGCTGTCGCGAGGAGACCGGCGGCACGTTTATTTACTTGGGCGACGAGTTCTATCTTTTGGCAGGACGCGAGGTGCCCGAGGCGGAGCATTACGACGGCTTTCCGCAGCTTGAGAACGGCATCGGGCTTACGCGCAGCTTTCTTGACGAATGGGAGCGGACCTTGGCACAGCTTAGGGGCTACCATGCGACCGCGCCCGCGGTGATTCCCGTCGGCGAGGCTGCCTATCCTGTTTTGCTGCCGCTGATGGAGCGCTTGAACGAGGAATTCGGCGCGGAGCATCGCTTCGTGCCCGTGCGCAATAAATTCTTCGGCGGCAAGGTGAATGTCACGGGACTTTTGACGGCAGGGGATATTTTACCGGTGACGGACGTGCGACGCGTGATTTTGCCGGCGGTGGTATTGAATAACGATAATTTATTTTTGGACGATACGTCCCTGGAGCAATTTAAGGCGAAATGCGCTGGCAGGGTGGAGCTTGCCAAGGGAGCGAGGGAGCTTCTGCATTTGCTTTTGGAAAGCTAGGTGAGATTATGCTGGAGGTTTATACAGGCACGGGGAAGGGCAAGACGACGGCGGCGCTCGGCGTGGCGCTGCGTGCCGCGGGGCATGGCTTGAAAACGCTTATGTTCTCCTTTCTCAAGGACGATCCCGAATATGGCGAGGCGAAGGCGGCGGCGCTGCTGCCTGGCTTCGAGCTGCGTCAGGTCGGACGCGACGCGTTCGTCGATTTTCGTAGCCCCGCACTCGAGGATCTGCGTCTTTGTCGCGAGGGCTGGGAGGCTGCCAAGCAGGCGATCCGCGCGGGAGAGGCGGACATCGTCGTGTTGGATGAGTTCGATATCGTGCTGGCGACGGGGATGCTGCCGCTGGACGAGGCGGTAGCGTTTTTGCGCGAGCATCGTCAGAAATTGGAAATCATCCTTACTGGACGCGGCGCGCCGGATGAGATTTTGCAAATAGCCGATTTGGTGACCGATATGCAGGAGGTAAAGCACTATTTTCATAAGGGTGTCTCCTCGCGCACGGGCATCGATCATTAAATAATACTGAAGATTACGGAGGAATTTATTATGGGGAAACCTATAGTCGCGATAGTGGGCCGTCCGAACGTCGGCAAGTCGACACTTTTCAATATTTTTGCCAATAGCAGGATTTCCATAGTCGAGGATACGCCGGGCGTGACGCGTGATCGTCTGTACGCGATGGCGGAGTGGCTCGACCATGAATTTATGATGGTGGATACGGGCGGTATCGAGATTATGAACGCCGATGCCATCGCCGTTTCTATTCGCCAGCAGGCGCAGATCGCGATCAAGGAGGCGGACGTGATCCTCTTCGTGTGCGACGCGCGCAGCGGCATTACGACCGAGGACGCGGATGTGGCGCGCCTTCTGCGTCAATCCAAGAAGCCGATCGTGCTGGCGGTCAATAAGAGCGATTCTCCTAAGCAGGAGATGAATATCTATGAATTTTATAATTTGGGTATCGGCGAGCCGATTCCTGTTTCCGCGGCGAACCATTTGGGCTTGGGCGATCTGCTCGACGCTGTGGTGGCGAAGTTCCCCGAGCATAAGCTTGCGGGCGAGCTGGAGGATGCCGATGAGATAAAAGTGGCGCTGATTGGCCGTCCGAACGTTGGTAAGTCCTCGATTTTCAACGCGTTGGTGGGTGAGGAGCGCTCCATTGTCAGTGATGTAGCAGGCACCACCCGCGATGCTATCGACACGCCGGTGGTACGCGACGGGCAGCGCTATCTCTTCATCGATACCGCTGGTATGCGTCGCAAGGCGAAGGTGGACGAGCCGATCGAGAAATACAGCGTGATGCGTTCCCTGCGCGCTGTCGACCGCAGCGACGTGGTGCTGATGGTCTTTGATGCTGTGGAGGGCGTGACCGAGCAGGATAAGCGCATCGTCGGCTACGCGCACGAGGCTGGTAAGGCGATCATCCTCGTGGTGAATAAATGGGATTTGTACGAGAAGGACAATAGCTCCACTTTGCGCTATACGGAAACGCTGCGCAAGGAGCTGGTGTTCCTGCAATACGCGCCCTGCGTCTATGTTTCCGCGGTGACTAAGCAGCGCATTCATCGTCTGCCCGAGGTCATCAGCTATGTCGCCGAGCAGAACGCGCAGCGCATCGCGACCAGCATCCTGAATCAGGTGATCGAGGACGCGGTGGCTATCAACCCGCCGCCGACGGAGAAGGGCAAGCGTTTGAAGATCCTCTACGTAACGCAGGTAAAGATCAAGCCGCCAACCTTCGTGCTGTTCGTCAACGAGCCGGAGATCATGCATTTCTCCTATCAGCGCTATTTGGAGAACAAGCTGCGTGAGGCATTCGGCTTCGAGGGTACGCCGATTCAGATGATCATTCGCGGCAAGAACGAGGATGAATAAGCTATTTTGCGAATTAGGTGATATTGATGTTTAATGAGGTGGGCATTCTCCATTACCTGCTGGGCTTCGTCTTGGGACATTTTTGTGGCTCCGTGCCCAGCGGCTTGTGGCTGGTGCGTCTTTTACACGGAATAGATATACGTGATTACGGTAGCAAGAATATCGGTACGACCAACGTCTTTCGTACTGTTGGCCCACCGACTGCGGTGCTGGTGCTGATCTGCGATATGCTGAAGGGCATCGTCGCGGTGGCGCTAGCGAATCATTTCTTCGCTGTTCCCCTGCTCGACGTGGTGACGGCGCTGGGCGCGCTTTTGGGGCATAATTACTCGCTGTTCCTCGGCTTCAAGGGGGGCAAGGGAGTGGCTACGGGACTGGGAATTTTGCTTTTCCTGATGCCCAAGGTGGCGGGGACGGTGTTCCTCGTCTGGCTGGCGCTCGTGCTGGCGACGCGCTATGTGTCGCTAGGCTCGATCGTGGCGGCGGTATGCACGCCGATCTCGGCGGTGCTGTACGGCTATCCGCCTGAGTACATTGTTTTGGCGGCGATCGCGGGCTTCTTCGTTGTGCTGCGGCACAAGGAGAATATCGGTCGCCTGCGCAGTGGCACGGAGAGCAAGATTAAGCCCGGCAGCAGCAAGAATTTAGAGAAGAAATAACGTACGACAATTTCATAAGGAACGCCCGTCCTTCGGGGCGGCGCGCGACGTATTCCGCATAAAGACGCTTAGCGTGTGCTATGTGTGCGGGATAATGCAGTACCAAGGCAAGTCGTGAGCTTGCGGGTACTGCTTTTTTAATATTGACACCATATATGACACCATAATATAATAGGAGGGGATGAGATGTCCACATGGGAAAAGCTTTTACAACGATTGCTTCTGCTATCCGCTGATTTGCGCTTCGAGGAATTGCGTAAAATTTTAACGAGCTATGGCTATCGAATGGAAGCTCCGCGAAGCGGCAGTAGTCATTATACCTTTAGAAAAGCTGGCAGAATGCCGATTACGATTCCCAAGCATACGCCGATTAAGAAGGCTTATGTGCGTATGGTTAGAGATTTGGTGCTCAGAGAGGAGGAGCAGCAATGAAGCAGTTAGAGAAATATTTGCGGAGGGCGTATAGAATTGAGCTTGTTCCTGATGAGGAGGAGAGTGGCTATATCGCCTATTTCCCAGAGCTAAGGGGCTGCATTAGCGTCGGCGAAACGCCTGAGGAGGCGATCGCTAACGCTATGGACGCGAAAAAGGAATGGCTTACGGCGGCGCTCGAGGATGGCTTGTCCATTCCCGAGCCCGAGGCGCAGGAGGATTTCTCCGGGCAATTTAAGCTGCGTATTCCTAAGGCGCTGCATAGGGAGCTTGCCTATCGCGCGCGGCAGGAGGGCGTGAGCATGAATCAGTATTGTCTGTATTTGCTTTCGCAGAATATAGGATTGCGCTCGTGAATTAAATAATATAATTTCATAAGGAACGCCCGTCCTTCGGGGCGGCGCGCGACGTATTCCGCATAAAGACGCTTAGCGTGTGCTATGTGTGCGGGATAATGCAGTACCAAGGCAAGTCGTGAGCTTGCGGGTACTGCTTTTTTTATCAGGGAATACGCTAATAATACGTATTGAAGAAATACGTATTAAAGTATATAATAGGGAGGAAGGCTAATGAATTATAAGGAGCTGGAACGTATTTTAAAGGAGAACGGCTGGCGGCAGGAGCGCATACGCGGCTCGCATGTGCAATTTTCACATTCTTTGCGTAGTAATATAGTTACGGTACCCTTTCATGGCGGAGATATTCCCAAGGGTACATTGAATAGTATTTTCAAGCAGGCTGGTTTGAAGGGAGGAGGACGCTTATGTTAAGTGCTTATCCGGCGATTTTTTATAGGGAGCAGGGTGGACAATATTCTGTAATTTTCCCTGATTTAAATCATTTAGCGACCTATGGTAATGATTTGGAGGACGCTTTTAAAATGGCGGTCGATTGCTTGGCAGGCTATTTGTATGAGGCAAAGCTGGCTGGCGAGGCGCTGCCCGTGGCTTCGATGCTCAAAAGCATCGATCCTGCTAAGGAATATGACGCTTATGAGGAAGCCTTTGTGAATATGGTTACCGTGGACGTGGAGAGCTATGCCAAGGAGCATTTTACGAAGGCGGTAAAGAAAACGCTCAGCGTGCCGAAATGGCTCAATGATGCGGCTTTGGCGCAGAACATAAATTTTTCGCAGGTTTTGCAGGAGGCGCTGAAGGAAAAACTAAAGCTGCGTGTGTAGCTTGTGAAATTTTTTAGCAAAAAACCTTTGTACTTTATAGAGAAACAGTGGTATAATA
>CAYZOZ010000008.1:0-25393 GCA_964480295.1 uncultured Phascolarctobacterium sp. | reverse complement strand
GTGAAATTTTTTAGCAAAAAACCTTTGTACTTTATAGAGAAACAGTGGTATAATATTGACAAAGTTTTTCTGAAGAAGGAGGAGATTCTTATGTCTGAGAAATCTACGTTCTATCTGGTACGGGAAGAAATTCTTCCGGAAGCCATTAAAAAGACTATTAAGGTGAAGGAAGTTTTAAAGCGTGGCGAGATTAAAACTATCAACGAGGCGGTTGAGAAAATGGGCTTGAGCCGCAGCGCTTATTATAAATATAAGGACTTCGTTTTCCCGTTTTACGAGGCCAGCAAGGAAAAGATCATTACGCTGTCCCTGCTGCTTGAGCATAAGGCAGGCGTGCTGTCCAAGGTTTTGAACACCGTGGCCAACGATTCCGGCAGCATCATGACGATTAATCAGGGCATTCCCTTGCAGGGAGTGGCGAATACGACGATTTCTATCGAGACGAAGCATTTGACCGTTGATTTGGAGGCGCTTTTGGATAAGCTGCGCATGATCGACGGCGTAAAGCGTTTGGAAGTGCTTGGTCAGGTTTAAAGAAAACATATCTATTTTTGGAGGGGTTTGAATATGAAGGAATTTATCAATGTAGGACTTTTGGGAGCCGGTACCGTCGGCGGCGGCGTGATCAAGGTTTTGGAGAAGAATGCCGAGGATATCGCGAAGAAGGTTGGCAAGCCCATCCGCATTACCAGAGTTTTGGATCGTAACGTTAAGGAGCGTGCTGCCGAATACGGTAAGCAGTATGGCTTTACCGACAATATCGATGACATTTTGAATGACGAGGATATTGATATCGTCGTTGAGCTGATTGGTCGTGAGCATCCCGCGAAGGAATATATTTGCGCGGCCTTAGAGAAGGGCAAGCACGTCGTCAGCGCTAATAAGGACGTTATCGCTAATTACGGCGAGGAAATCTTCGCTTTGGCGGAGGCCAAGGGTTTGGACTTCATGTTCGAGGCCAGCGTTTGCGGCGGCATTCCCATTATCGAGCCGCTGAAAACTAGCATGGCTGGCAATCAGATTAAATCCGTTATGGGCATTGTGAACGGCACGACTAACTATATGCTTTCTAAGATGTCCAACGAGCATTTAGATTATGACGAGGTGCTGAAGGAGGCGCAGGCGAAGGGCTATGCTGAGTCCGATCCTACCGCCGACGTCGGCGGCTTGGACGCTGCTCGCAAGGTGGCTATTTTGGCTTCCATCGCCTTCAATACGCGCATTAGCTTGGATGACGTGTTGGTCGAGGGTATTGAGAATATCGAGGCCTGCGACATCAAATACGCGCAAAGCCTTGGCTATGCCGTGAAGCTTTTGGGCATTTCTAAAAACGATCCCGAGAACGGCATCACTGTCTGCGTTAAGCCGACCATGCTACCGCTGACGCATCCCTTGGCAGGTGTGAACGGCGTTTATAACGCGGTGTTCGTCAATGGTGACGCTATCGGCGAGGCGATGTTCCTCGGCTTGGGCGCAGGTCGTTTGCCGACCGCTAGCTCCGTGCTGGGCGATATCATCGAGGTGGCGCGTAATATTCACTATCATGCGAACGGACGTATTTCCTGCACCTGCTTCAAGGAGAAGAAGCTGTGTCCGCCGGAAAAGATGTCCGCTCCTGCCTATATCCGCTTGCAGGTTTTGGATAAGCCAGGCGCTTTGGCGGCGATTGCGGCTGCCTTCGGCGCGCAAAACGTCAGCCTGCGCAACGTAATTCAGCAAAATTCCGCGGTGGGCGAGAAGGCGGAGATCGTCGTAATCACTCACAGCGTTTCCGAATCTAATTTGCAGATGGCTTTGCAAATTTTGACCGTTCTTCCCGTTGTCGAAAAGGTCAGCTGCGTAATTCGCGTAGAAGACAGCAGATTGGCATAAGGAGAATGAGCATGAAAAAGGTTACTATTCAGGTTCCCGCTACCTCCGCGAACTGCGGTCCTGGCTTTGACACGCTGGGCTTAGCGGTGAATCTTTATAACGAGGCGACCTACGAGGTAACGGACGAGCCGGGCTTCTATTTGGAGGTCGAGGGCGAGGGTGCCGATTATTTGAAGGCGTTCGGTCGCAATTTGGCGTTCGCTAGTTTCCTGCGCGTATGGAATTTGGTGACGGGCGGCAAGCGTATCGGACTTAGGGTGAGGATGATCAACCGCATTCCCATGTCCCGCGGCTTGGGCAGCAGCTCTAGCGCGATCGTGGGCGGACTTTTCGCCGCGAACTGCCTTTGCGACAATCATTTCACGAAGGATGAGCTTTTGGCACTGGCGACTGAAATCGAGGGGCATCCCGATAACGTCGCGCCGGCTCTTTACGGTGGCTTCACGATCAGCTATATGGAGGGCGAGAAGGCACATTCCCTGCGTCTAGCTCCGGCGAAGCCCTTGAAATTTATCGCCGTTGTTCCCGACAGCAAGCTGGCGACGGCGCTCGCGCGTCAGGCGATTCCCGCGCAGGTTCCCCATGTCGACGCGGTGTTCAACACCTCGCGCGCGTCCCTGCTCGTGGGCGCGCTGCTTAGCGGTCGCTACGAATATATCGCCATGGCGCTGGAGGATAGGCTGCACCAGCCATATAGGGCGCATTTGATTCCGGGGCTGGCGGAGGTTTTCGCCGCCGCGAAGGAGGCAGGTGCTTATAACGCGATTATTAGCGGCGCAGGCTCGACGGTGATGGCCTATGCCTCTCCCGAGCAGGATGCCGAGGCGATCGCCGAGGCGATGGTGGCAGCCTTCGCCAAGCAGGGCGAGCATGCCGTTTACCATATCCTCAATATGGATATGGAGGGCGTAAGGGTTATCTGACACAATACCTTGTAGCATGAGCAGGCTTTTCGCTAAAATCTCTTGAAAAAGGCTTGACATTTATATGTCAATGCAGTATAATCTTATTCGTTGCTAAGAGATAGCAGCAACCCATTAAAGTCGGGGCGTGGCTCAGTTTGGTAGAGCGCTTCCTTGGGGTGGAAGAGGTCGTGGGTTCGAATCCCGCCGCTCCGACCATGTCGGATCTATAGCCTTTACGGATACGTAAAGGCTTTTTTTATGTATATTTTGGAGGCAGAAAGATGATTCGCACCTTAGAAATTGTTTGCAGTGAATGTGGCGAGCATTTCATTCCCGGCGAGAGGCTGTATTACCGCGATAATTTTTTGAGCAGCAATATTCGCGATACCGCCTTTATCTGTCCGGAGTGCATTGCTAAATGGCAGGCTAAATGGCAGATTAAAAGCGCCGCCTTCCACGAGCGTGATTACGTGATGACGGTGGATATCGAGCTGGAGGACGGCACGCGCTACGAGGACATGGACTGCACGCCTATCGACGAGACGGAAACTGTGGTCGTCGGCGAGGATATTCCCGCGGAGGCGCAGCAGAGGCTGTACGCCGTTTACAAAGCGTGGGACGAGGAGCGCAAGGCGCACGTACTCAAGGACTGCGTATTCAAGGACGAATTTATGCGTACCTCCGTTACCTGCGCCACCTATGGCGGCGAGCGTTACGGGGACGTGGCGTTTCGCGTAACCATGCGCGGGGAGCTGCAAACGGAGAAGCCCCTGCCCGATTATATAAAGAAGCAAATTCTGGAGGCCTATAAATTATATGAGGCGCAGAATATGGATACTGATTTAGCAGACTAAGAGGAGGACCTATGCAAGATTTATTAGCTAAGATCGAAAAACGACGCACATTCGCCATTATTTCCCACCCTGATGCCGGCAAGACGACCTTGACGGAAAAGCTTTTGCTGTATGGCGGAGCTATTCATCTGGCAGGCTCCGTTAAGGCGAGAAAGAGCGCGAAGCACGCGGTTTCCGACTGGATGGAGATTGAAAAGCAGCGTGGTATCTCGGTAACCTCCTCGGTTCTGCAATTCGATTACGACGGCTATCGCGTGAATATCCTCGATACTCCCGGTCACCAGGATTTCTCCGAGGACACCTATCGCACGCTTATGGCTGCCGACAGCGCCGTAATGCTGATCGACGCGGCGAAGGGCGTGGAGCCGCAGACGAAGAAGCTGTTCTGGGTTTGCCACCGTCGCCATCTGCCGATCTTTACCTTCGTTAATAAGCTCGATCGCTACGGACGCAATCCCTTCGATTTGATGGACGAGCTGGAGAAGGTGCTGAACATTCGCGCCTATCCAGTAAATTGGCCGATCGGTATCGACGGACATTATAAGGGCGTTTACGATCGTTTGCAAAACACGATCGAGCTTTTCGAGGATGACACCAGTCATGGCTCTAATAAGCTGAAATCCACCACCGGCTCGCTTGACGATCCGCGCATTCGCGAGATGCTGGGCGAGGAGCTGTACGAAAATCTTTGCAACGACATCGAGCTGCTGGATTTGGCGGGTGACGAATTCGATTTGGAGAAGGTGAAGAGCGGCGAGCTGACACCGATGTTCTTTGGCAGCGCGATGACGAACTTCGGCGTGCAAAGCTTTTTGGAGAAGTTTTTGGAGCTTTCGCCTAAGCCGCAGCCCCGTATGCTACAGGACGGCAATTTGATCCTGCCAGAAAACGAAAAATTCTCCGCTTTCGTCTTTAAGATTCAAGCGAATATGAATCCGGCGCATCGCGATCGCATCTCCTTTATGCGTATTTGCTCTGGCGTTTTCGAAAAGGGTATGACGGTTTACCATAAGCAAAGCGGTAAGCCGGTGAAGCTGGCGCAGCCACAGCAATTTTTGGCGCAGGAGCGTACCATCGTCGAGGAGGCCTATCCTGGCGATATCATCGGCGTTTTCGATCCCGGCATTTTCGGCATTGGTGATTCCCTGAGCGACAGTAGCCTAAAGCTGCAATTCGAGGATTTCCCCGTATTCCCGCCGGAGATCTTCGCACGCGTGCAGCCTAAGGATTCGCTCAAGCGCAAGCAATTCGAAAAGGGTATCATTCAGCTTTCGCAGGAGGGCGCGATTCAGGTGTTCCGTCAGGAGGGCGTGGGGCTGGAGAGCTATATCGTCGGCGTGGTCGGCGTTTTGCAGCTGGAGGTTTTGGAGTACCGCCTGTTGAACGAGTATAGCGCGCAGCTGCTTATGAATCAGCTGCCTTATTCCGTGGCGCGTTGGGTATATGCCGAGGATAAGAGGCTGATCGAAAATATTAAGGGCTTGGATAACGGAATGCTGGTTTATGATAAGAAGGATCGCCCCGTAATTCTCGTGAGCAACGAATGGTCCCTGAATTGGATATTGGAGCGCAATCCGGGAATTCAATTTTTGACGGTTCCTGCCGATGTGGAAAAAATTTAAGCTTAGCGATTTAAAATTTAATAGAAATTATACGCTGTCCCAGCAGATCGTCATTCTGATCACCTCAGTGATGTGTTTGGCACTGCTGCCGACATCGTTATTTAAGACCTATCGCAAGTATTTGGAGTTTTTGAAGTCCCTGCATCTGCTGAAGCTGGATTTGCATCGCGGCAGCGTGGGGCGACCTGTGTATAAATATTTATGCTTGGATAAGCAGAGCGACATTTTGCGTGCTTATATCAGCTAAGAGAGAGGTTGGAAGATGATCGAAGCAATAAGAATTTTGGGCGTTCCCGTGCATCCTCTGACCATGGACGAGTCGGTACGGGAATTGGAAGCGGCGTTGCTTGGCGGCAGGCAGACCTTCGTGGTCACCGCCAATGCCGAGATTATTATGATGTGTCAGGAGGACGAGGCGTATAGGTACATCGTGTGCGATAACGCCGAGCTGGTGCTGCCTGACGGTGCCGGCGCGGTTTGGGCGGGCAGGCATCTGGGCTATAGGGTGCCAGAGCGCGTGGCGGGCTTTGATCTGTACCTGCGCATGATGGAGCTGTCCGCGAGCAAGGGCTATAGGGCGTATTTCTTCGGCGGCTCTCCCGGCATCGCGGAGATCGCCAAGGGCAAGATCGAGGAGCGCTTTCCCGGCGCGCACGTCGTCGGCTGTCATAACGGCTATTTCGCCGAGGCGGACGAGCAGGGCATTATCGACGAGATCAACGCATCGGGCGCGGAGATGCTTTTCGTGGCTCTGGGCGCGCCCAAGCAGGAGAAATGGCTCATGGCGCATCGCGCCGAGCTGAAGCCCAGACTTTTGATGGGCATCGGCGGTAGCTTTGACGTGCTGGCGGGCAAGATGGAACGTGCGCCCAAATGGATGCAGGACGCTTCGCTGGAATGGCTGTTCCGTCTGTATAAGCAGCCCAGTCGCTTTATGAGGATGCTGGCGCTGCCGAAATTCGCGCTCAAGGTGCTGTTTAAGGGCAGGTCTTGACGTTTACCGCTAAATATTTAATCCATCTGATAGACAAAAATACTTGACTGTATTATAATAAAGTGATGGGATGAGCTTTTTAAGCTACCATCACTTTTTTATGTTTAATAAATCCTGTTGAGGAAAGCGAGGATTTCTATGTTTATTGTCAAAGAGGGCTATCCTTTTATTATAGCTTCTTTAGTCCTAGCGGCCGTCGTATATTTCTTCTTCGGCTTGAGCTGGGCTGTGATTCCCGTGGTATTGGCGCTTTATTTCGCGTACTTCTTCCGTGATTTTCACAGGAGTATGCCATATGATCCCGATATCCTTTATTCGCCTGCCGACGGCACGGTGATGGGAGTCGAGGAAATTTATGATGATGAGTATCTTAACGAGCCTGCGCTCAAGCTGACGATCTTTCTTTCTGTGTTCAACGTGCATACCAATCGTAGCCCGTTGGACGGCGAGATCAAGTATCAGCGCTACACCTGCGGACAGTTCGTTCCAGCCTACGAGAAATCGGCATCCTTTGAGAACGAACGCCATGCCATCGGTATCGATAACGGCAGAATCCGCTTTATGGTGACGCAGGTGGCAGGTCTTTTGGCGCGCCGCATCGTTTCCTGGGTGACTGTGGGGCATAAGCTTCAGCAGGGGGAGACCTACGGAATGATCAAATTCGGTTCCAGCACCGAGCTGGTGGTGCCGCGCAACGTCGAGATCACGGTTAAGAAGGGACAATCCGTCGTGGGCGGTGTCACCGTAGTGGGGAGGATCAAAAAATAATGAATTATCGTCGTCTGATTCCGAACAGCATCAGCTCTGCGAGTCTGCTGTTTGGCGTGCTTTCAATTTTTAAGACTATTGAAGGAGATTTCTTTTACGCACCGATCTTTATCGTGATCGCGGTCATTTTCGACTCGATGGATGGACGTGCGGCTCGCGCCTTGGGAGTGGGCGGTGGTGATTTCGGCAAGGAGATGGATTCTCTTTGCGATATGTGTTCCTTCGGCGTAGCTCCGGCGATCATGATTTATCGCTTCGGTATGCAGGAGCTGGGACTAGTCGGTCAGGTCATCGCAGCACTGTTCGCGGTGGGCGGTTGTCTGCGCCTGGCGCGCTTCAACTGCAATACGGGCGTGGTACATGGCTATTTTCAGGGTATGCCGATTCCGGCGGGCGCGTGCTTCTTGGCGGCCTACGTTCTGAGCGGCTATAGCTTCGGCGCTTGCCTGACTGCTGCTATGACGCTGGTCATCGCGGTAATCATGTACAGCAACGTCCGCTTTCCAGACTTTAAGGGCAAGGGCAATCCCATGTATCGTTTGCCGGTGCTTATCGCTTTGGTAATCGGCGCGGCTATGCTCTTTAATCGTCCCGGCGCTTGGCCCTTCGTCGGCATGTTTACCTATACCATCGCTGGCATTATCAATCATGTTTATCGTGCGGCTACGGGGAAGAACGCTTAGTTTTCCTTAAGCTAAATTAGAAAAGGAGTTTTTGGATGTTCACGGTTTTTGATATAGTCATGATACCCTTGCAGTTATTGATTATATTTTTTACCCTTTATTATTTCATCGTTTCCTGGTTCGGACTTTTCGGTAAGAAAAAAGAGGTTAAGATTTATAACGAGAGCAAAACCTTCGCCCTCATCGCTTGCGCGCATAACGAGGAAAGGGTTATTGCTCAATTAGTGGAGAATTTGCGTCGCTTGAATTATAATGACGCTTTGTATGATGTTTTCGTCGTAGCCGACAACTGCACGGATCACACCGCCGACGTGGCGCGCAAGGCAGGTGCCTTAGTACACGAGCGCTTCAGCGAGGAGGGCAAGGGCAAGGGCTTCGCGCTTGCTTGGATGTTCGAGCGTTTGTTTAAGCTAGAAAAGCAGTATGACGCGGTTTGCGTTTTCGATGCCGACAATCTGGTACATCCCAATTTCTTGCAGGAGATGAACAGCCGCCTTTGTAACGGTGAGCGCATCATTCAGGGCTACATGGACGCTAAGAATCCTACGGACACCTGGGTGAGCGGCGTTTTCGCCATTTCCTTTTGGATCGTCAACCATGTTTGGAGCTTGGCGAAGTACAATATGGGACTTTCCTGCTGCTTGGGCGGTACGGGCATGTGCTTCGACATCGAGGTTTTGAAGCGTTACGGATGGCGCGCCACCTGTCTGACCGAGGATATGGAGTTCACCATTCAGGCGATGATGGAGAATATTCCCACTACCTGGGCGCATGACGCGATCATCTATGACGAAAAGCCCCTGACCTTCATGCAAACCTGGCATCAGCGTAAGCGCTGGTCGCAGGGACATTTCGACGTAGCAGGCCGCTATCTGTGGCCGATGATCAAGAAGGCGATCAAAACTAGGAATATCGTGATGCTGGATTGCTCCGTCAATCTGATTCAGCCCTATTTCCTTATGATTTCCACCTTCTTCATTTTGTGTAGCTATATCTACAATTTCGTACCCTTTTATACGAATATCCTCTATAAGGTTATTCCCTTGGAGGTTTGGACGTTGGTCGGTATCGGGCAGTACATTTTCCCCGTAGCCGTATTGCTGAAGATTCACGCCTCCTGGAGATCGTGGCTGTATCTGCTGCTGTATCCGATCTTTATTTACAGCTGGGTGCCGATTACGGCGCTGGGCTGGCGCGATCGCAATAAGCATGAATGGAATCATACCCTGCATACGCGCGGTATCAATTTCGATGACGTGATCATTCCTGAGGACGCGGTGAACGACGGACCGAAGGAGGTTCGTGCCCGTTAAAAGCAAAGACATCTTGGCTTGCTGCCGAGATGTCTTTTTTGTATGCTCTGTGTACTTGCCGATTGAGATGAAGCCTTGTGTGCTAGAAGTGGAGGCGGAAGGGCTTGAGAAATTCCTTGAAATTATCCTGCGCTGCCTCGCAGGTTCCTATGAGAAATCCGCGCTCCTTTTTCCATTCGTTCAAGCCACGATAATAGTAGAGCTTGATATTATCCTCGATGATAAAGGGAAGAATCCCATGCCGTAGGCATTCCTTGAAGAGTAGCAGGCGACCGATGCGACCGTTACCATCCTGAAAGGGATGGATCCTTTCGAATTGATAGTGAAAATCTAGTAGCTCTTCCAGCGTTACGGAGGCTTTAGCGTTGTAGGAGCGTAAAAGTTTTTTGAGCCTTGGCGCTACCTCCTCGGGCGGGCAGGTTTCGTGTCCACCGACCTCGTTTGCTAAGCGCTTATACTCACCGACGGCGAACCATGCCTTACGACTATCGCTGGTGCCCGATTTCAGAGTTTTGTGTAGCTCCTTGATTAATGCCTCGCTGAGCTTACGATTGGCATAATCGATGATCATATCGATGCAGCGGAAGTGATTGGAGGTTTCCACGATATCATCGACATTGATCGTATCGGCGCTGATGCCTATGGTATTGGTTTCGAAGATGTAGCGCGTTTGCTCGTGCGATAGACGACTGCCCTCGATATGATTGGAATTATAGGTTAGCTCGATTTGAATATGATGATATACGCCACCGGAAAGGCGTGCGTCCTTCTCGCGCTTTAAAAGCTGTAGGAGCGAGGAGGCAGGGGGGGTGATGCGCGCCCTGCGCGAGGGCTTGACTGCGTTGTCGGGGATGTTCCAGGTTTTACCCGTCATGAAGGCATGGGGAATTCTGCTCTCGTTGCAGTATTTACGCACGCTGCGCTCGGAAATTTGCCAAAGCCGAGCTATCTCGCTTACGGATAAATATTTCATGCTTAATGCCTCCTCTCATTAATATTATATACCGATATCGGAATTTTTTCAAGGGGGGGAACGGCTAACAAAGGGTGCTATAAATTGCCGATAACGGAACTTTTACTGTCGAAATTTCTTAAAAATAGTGGGAGATAAATTGCCGATAACGGCATCAGGCTCACTGCTCTTTTCATAAGGAGAAGCCTTGGGCAAAACGGCTATAGCTTTCTCTCAAAGATAGCTCCTATTAGCTCAGCCTTTTTGTTCCTTTTATTAGTCGCGTGTGTTATAATTATTATATAAGAAGTGGTAGAGGAGTATTTATTTGATTAAGGGAGTTTTATTCGACTTTGATGGAACGCTTGCGGATACGATCGAGCTGATTGTCGCAAGCTTTGAGCATACCTGCTTTACTACGTTAGACCTGCGTCCTGAGCGTCAGGCGATCATCAATACGATTGGTCTGCCCTTGGCTGATGCTTTCGTTCTTTTGACAGGACGCGAGGATTTGGTCGGCGAGCTGCGACGCGTTTATGGCGAATTTAACGAAGCCAATCATGATCGGATGATTAAACCGATCAGCGGCGTGCACGAGCTTTTGCGGGAGCTGCGGCAGCGTGACCTTAAGCTTGCCGTCGTAACCTCTAAGAAGCCGCATATGGTACGGCGGGGTATGGACTGCTTGGGTATTACGCCCTATATCGACAGCGTAGTCACCGTTTTGGACACGCCGCTTGGCAAGCCGCATCCGCAGCCGATGCTTTTGGCCTGCGAACGCCTTGAGCTGCGTCCTGAGGAATGTCTTTGCGTCGGCGACAGTCCCTTTGATATGCAGAGCGGTAACGCGGCCGGAAATATCACCGTGGCGGTGGAGTACACGGCCTTGGATTGGCAAACCGTTTTAGCGACGGGCAAGCCAAATTATACTATCGCTCGTCCGCAGGAGCTGTTGCGGCTTATAGAGAAGCTTAATGCTAAGGAGGAAATAAATGCGTAAGATTGCGATTATTGGCGGTACCGGTATCTATAATCCGGAGGCGCTTTCCGATTTTGAGAAAAGGATCATCAATACGCCTTATGGCGACGCGCTGTGCAATATCGGCACCTTGCACGGGAATCAGGTCGTTTTTATCACTAGACATGGCGTTAATCATAAGACCGCGCCGCATAAGGTTAATTATCGCGCCAATATTTGGGCACTAAAGAGCTTGGGTACGGAGGAAATCTTCGCGACCACCGCGGTGGGTTCGCTGAATCCGGAGATGAAGGCGGGGCATTTCGTCGTTTGCGATAATGTTTTGGACTTCACCAAGAGCCGCATCAATACCTTTTATGATACGCCGGAGCGTGGCGTGGTGCATGTGGATTTCTCCTATCCGTACTGCCAGTCCGTGCGCGAAAAGGTTATTAAATGTCTAGAAGGCACCGATATCACTTTCCATAGGACAGGCACCTATGTTTGCACCGAGGGACCGCGCTTTGAAAGCGCCGCGGAGATTAAGATGTTCGCGATGCTCGGCGGCGACGTTGTTGGCATGACGAATATGCCGGAGTGCATTTTGGCGCGTGAGGCGGAGATGTGCTATAGCACCTGCTCCATCGTTACCAATATGGCGGCAGGCATTTCGCCCACGCCTCTTTCCCATATGGAGGTCGTCGAAGCCATGGGCAAAAGCATTAGTAGAATGAATAAATTGATCGAGGCCTTTATCGCCTATAACGAGCCTGTGGCAGCGGAGTGCGATTGTCACCATGCTCTGCGCGAGTTCGGCGGCTTTAAGCTGTAAGGAGTGCCTATGCTGGATACTATGCGTTGGGAACGTGAGAGTCTGGTACTTTTGGATCAGACGAAGCTGCCCTTGGAATGCGAATATTTCGCCTGTAATGATTATCGTCGCGTCAAGCTGGCGATCAAGCGCTTGGAGGTACGCGGCGCGCCTGCTATCGGCGCGGCGGCAGCCTTCGCCATGGTGCTGGGAGCGAGGGAGTGCGCGGATGCGCCCGCCTTTTTGCAGGCCTTGGCGGCGGTGCGCGAGGATTTGATCAGCGCGCGTCCTACGGCGGTCAATCTCGAGTGGGCTGCCAAGCGATTATACGCCTTGGCGGAGGAGCTTTCGGAGCAGGAGCAGCCGCCCTTTAAAATCATCAAGGCGATGGAGGCGGAGGCCATAAGGATTTACGCCGAGGATATCGCCTGTAACAAAAAGATGGGCGAATACGGCGCGGCGGTGCTACCGGAGCAGGCAGTGGTGCTGACGCATTGCAATGCCGGCGCGTTGGCGACCTGTGGTTGGGGTACGGCGCTGGGCGTACTGCGCAGTGCCTACGCGCAGGGCAAGCTACGCATGGTTTACGCGGATGAGACGCGTCCGCTATTGCAGGGCGCGCGCCTGACCACCTACGAGCTTTACGAGGACGGCATTCCCGTAACGCTGATCACGGATAATATGGCGGCCTGGAGCATGAGAACCAAGGGCATTAACGCCGTCGTCGTGGGAGCGGATCGCATTGCCGCCAACGGTGATGCCGCCAACAAGATCGGCACCTATGGCATAGCGCTGGCGGCGAAGGCGCATGGCATACCGTTTTATATCGCGGCACCAATCAGCACCTTTGATTTCGACTTGGCGGACGGTAGCGAAATTCCCATCGAGGAACGCGCGCCGGAGGAGGTCAAGCGTTTCCGCGGCGAGCAGACAGCTCCCGAGGGCGTGCAGGTCTTTAACCCCGCCTTCGACGTTACGCCTGCCGAGCTAATCAGCGGCATTATTACGGAATACGGCGTGGTTCGCGCGCCTTATAAAGAAAACATTAAGCTTTTGCAGGAGCAAAGCAAGGAGGATTTTTAATTTATGGAAAGTATTATCAGAGATATAAAGCTTGCACCCTTAGGCCATCAGCGCATCGCTTGGGCGAAGGAGTACATGCCTCTGTTGAACATTTTAAACGAAAAATATAGTGTGGAGAAGCCCTTCAAGGGCTTGAACATGGTCGTCACCATTCATTTGGAGGCTAAGACCGCTTATTTGGCGCTGGTGCTGAAGAACGCGGGCGCGAACGTCGTTGTAACTGGCAGTAATCCCCTGTCCACGCAGGACGAGATCGCGGCGGCTTTAGTGGATAGCGGTATCACCGTCTTCGCTACCCATGCCTGCACGAACGAGGAGTACGATATGTACCTGCGCGAGGCGCTGAAGGTGGAGCCTGATCTGATTATTGACGACGGTGGCGATTTGGTTAATATGCTGCATGGCGAGCGTCGTGATTTGATCGCTAAGCTGATCGGTGGCAGCGAGGAAACGACCACGGGCGTGCATCGCTTGAAGGCGCTGGCGGCGGCAGGGCATCTCGCTTTCCCGATGATCGCCGTAAATGACGCTTATTGCAAGTATTTGTTTGATAATCGTTATGGTACTGGTCAATCCTCCTGGGACGGCATCATGCGTACCACTAATATGTCCGTGGCGGGTAGAACCGTCGTCGTCGCAGGCTATGGCTGGTGCGGTAAGGGCGTGGCGATGCGTGCTAAGGGCTTGGGAGCGAAGGTCATCGTGACCGAGGTCGATCCTATTAAGGGTATCGAGGCGGTATTCGACGGCTTCCGCGTTATGCCGATGCTGGAGGCTGCGAAGGAGGGTGACATCTTCGTCACCGTTACTGGCTGCAAGGACGTTATCGTCAAGGAGCATATGCAGGTGATGAAGAACGGCGCGGTAATGTGCAACGCCGGTCATTTCGATTGCGAGGTTAATAAGCATCATTTGGAGGAGCTTTCCGTAATTCCTCCTTACGAGGTGCGCAAGAACATTATGACCTATACCACGGCGGACGGACGCAAGCTCAACCTTTTGGGCGAGGGTCGCTTGGTAAATTTGGCCTGCGGCGACGGTCATCCGATCGAGATCATGGATCTTTCCTTCGCGATGCAGTTCTTGGCGATGAAGTATTTGCTCGACCATAAGGGTGAGATGAAGAACGAGCTTTACGTGCTGCCCGAGGAGCTGAACACTGAAATCGCGGCGCTGAAGCTGCATGCCATGGGCGCGGGTATCGACATGCTTACGGAGGAGCAAAAGGCGTATTTGGCCGCTGAATAAAATGGATGCATTGAACGAAGTACAGGCGCGGGCGGCGATCGTCGCCATGGGGCGGAGGCTGATCGCTAAGCAGCTGGTCGCCGGCTCCTGGGGTAATATCAGCTGTCTGACGGATGAGGATACGCTGGCGATTACGCCCTCAGGACGCGGTTATGAAACGCTGACGGATGAGGACGTGGTTTTACTCGACAGAAGGGGCGAGGTGGTCGCTGGCAAGCACGTTCCCTCTAGCGAGAGCAGGCTGCATGTGGCTATCTACGCTGCTTGTCCGGAGGCGCGGGCGGTAATTCATACGCACAGTGTTTATGCTAGCGCGTTGGCTGCCATGCACGAGGACGTGCCGGCGCTGATCGAGGATATCGTGCAAATTTGCGGCGGCAGGGTGCGTTGTGCACGCTATGCTCTGCCGGGAACGCAGGAGCTGGCAAATGCCGCGGTGGAGGCCTTGCAGGGGCAGAAGGCGGCGCTTTTGGCGAATCATGGCGCGGTCTGCTGGGGCAAAAGCTTAGAGGACGCGCTCATCGTCGCGGAGGTTCTGGAGAAGGCGGCTAAGATCGCCTTAATCTGCCGTTGCAGCGGCGGTAAGCTGTTCGAGCTTGACGCGCAGGATATGCGGATTATGCACAGCTTCTACGAGGAGCATTATTCGCCCAGACAAATGGGTAAGGAATAGAGGTTGATGAAATGAGTAAGGTACTGATCAAAAATATCGAGCTTTTACACACTCCCAATGGAGAGGCGCATTGTATCGCTATCGATAATGAAAGAATCACCTACGTGGGCAAGGAGGCTCCGAAGGATTTCCTTGCTGACGAGATAGTGGATGGTAAGGGTAAGCTGGCGACCGCCGGCATGGTCAATACGCACGGACATGTTTCCATGACGCTCCTGCGCAGCTATGCCGATGATATGGCGCTCATGGATTGGCTTCAAAATAAGATTTGGCCCATTGAGGACAAGATGGATGACAAGGATATTTATTGGGGCGCGCTGCTTGGCATCGTAGAGATGCTCAAGGGCGGCACGACCTGCTTCGCTGATATGTACGCCTTCATGGAGGACGTGGCGCGTGCCTGCGTGGAGACTGGCATACGCGCGAACCTTTGCCGTGGCTTGATCGGCGTAGCGCCTGATAAGGACGTGAAGCTGGCGGAGAATACGACGTTGTTCGAGAATTGGCATGGTGCCGCGAACGGTTTGATCCGCGTTACCTATGGTCCTCATGCGCCGTACACCTGCCCAGTGGATTATTTACAAAAAGTAATTTCCGTAGCGGGGGCGCATGGCGCGGAGCTGCAAATGCACCTTTGCGAGACTAAATTCGAGGTAGAAAGCTGTCAAAAGGAGCATGGCATGACGCCGATTAAGCTCATGGACAGCTTGGGGATGTTCGAGCTGGGAACCATCGCCGCGCATTGCGTGCATCTTAGCGATGAGGATATGGAGCTTATGGCGGCAAAAGGAGTGCGTGTCGCTCATAATCCGCAAAGCAATTTGAAGCTGGCAAGCGGTATCGCTCCGGTGAAAAAAATGCTGGAGAAGGGGATTTGCGTAGGCTTAGGCACGGACGGCGCGTCCAGCAACAACAATTTGGATATGCTGGAGGAATGTCGTGCCGCTGCGATGCTGCATAAGGCCGTGGACTTCGATCCCTTGGCTATTCCCGCTGCTAAGGCTTGGGAAATGGCGACGGTTGACGGTGCCAAGGTGCTGGGCTTCGAGAAGCTCGGTAAGCTGGAGGCGGGAAATCTGGCGGACATCGTGCTTTGGGATATGCACAAGCCCTATTGGTATCCACGTCACAATAAGCTTTCTCAGCTTGTTTACGCTGCCAACAGTGGCGATGCCGATACGGTTTTCGTTGCCGGCAAGAAGGTTTTGGAGAATGGAAGGCTGCTGACCTTTGATGAAGAAAAAATTTACGCGGAAGCAGAAAACTGCACTCGCGTACTTTTAAATAAATAAGGTAAAATTAGGATGGAATATGAGGAGGAAGAACATGGCAAAAATCATTACCAAGGAACAGATCGCCCCGGCCGTCTATGAGATGGTTGTGGACGCTCCGCTGGTGGCGCATAAGTGTCATCCCGGACAATTCGTTATCGTGCGTACCGATGAGTTCGGTGAGCGCGTACCCCTGACGATCGCGGATTTTGATCGCGAGGCAGGTACGATCACTCTGATAATTCAAGCGGTGGGCAACAGTACGCATCATCTGTGCGAGGATTTCGCGGTGGGTGACGAGATTTTGGACGTTGTCGGTCCTCTGGGCAGACCTTCGGAAATGGGCAAATTCGGTACGGTAGTCGTCGTTGGCGGCGGTATCGGTGTCGCACCTGTTTATCCCATCGCCCGTGCTTATCACGAGCTGGGCAATAAGGTCATTTCCATTATCGGCGCGCGTAATAAGGATTTGGTTATGTGGCAGGACAAAATGACCGCTATCAGCGATGAGGTCATCATCACCACCGATGACGGCACCGCAGGACGCAAGGGCTTCGTTACCGATCCTCTCAGAGAAATGCTGGAGGCGGGTGCGAAGGTCGATTTGGTTTTGGCGATCGGCCCCGTCATTATGATGAAGAACGTCGCAGCGGTTACCAAGCCCTTCGGCGTAAAGACCACTGCCAGTCTGAATACCATTATGGTTGACGGTACGGGCATGTGCGGCGGCTGCCGCGTAATGGTCGGTGGCGAGAATAAATTCGCCTGCGTCGACGGTCCCGAATTTGATGCGCATCAGGTTGATTTCGCTAATCTTGTTATGCGTCAGCAAATGTACAAAAACCAGGAGGTTCTGGAATATAGCTGCGGAGGTCATTGTAAATGCGTGGAGGAATGAGAAATGCGATGCCGGAACAACCGGCCAATGTGCGTAATAAGAATTTTGAAGAGGTAGCTCTTGGTTATACCAAGGAGATGGCGGTGGACGAGGCACAGCGTTGCTTGAATTGTCCCAAGCCGCGTTGCGTGGGTAATTGCCCTGTAAATATCGAAATTCCGCAATTCATTCATGAGGTGGCGCAGGAGAACTTTGCCGAGGCCTACAAAATCCTTAAGCGCAAGAGCGCGCTGCCGGCTGTGTGCGGTCGCGTTTGTCCGCAGGAAAACCAGTGTGAGGGCAAATGCGTCCTCGGCATTAAGGGCGAGCCTGTAGCGATCGGTCGTCTGGAGCGCTTCGTCGCCGACTACGCACGTACCAATGGCTTGGATAATGACGTTGAGGCTCCGAGCGAACGCAAGGGCAAAAAGGTCGCCATCGTGGGCAGTGGTCCCAGCGGCTTGACCTGTGCTGGCGATTTGGCGAAAATGGGCTATGACGTAACCATGTACGAGGCACTGCATGCGGCAGGCGGCGTGCTGATGTACGGTATTCCTCAATTCCGTCTGCCGAAGGAGATCGTGCAGCACGAAATCGCTGGCTTGAAGAAGCTGGGCGTAAATATCGTGGTGAACGCCGTCATCGGCAGAACCTTCACTATCAAGGAGCTGATGGAAGAAGAGGGCTTTAGTGCCGTTTACGTGGGCACTGGTGCCGGTCTGCCGCATTTCATGCATATCGAGGGCGAGAATCTCAACGGCGTATACTCCGCTAACGAGTTTTTGACGCGCGTAAACCTGATGAAGGCCTACCAGTTCCCGAATGTCGCTACTCCCGTTTATGTAGGCAAGAGTGCCGCCATCGTCGGCGCGGGCAACGTGGCTATGGACGCGGCGCGTACCGCTAAGCGTTTGGGCGCGGAGCACGTGTACATCGTTTATCGTCGTAGCAAGGACGAGATGCCCGCACGTAAGGAAGAGATCGGTCATGCTGAGGAGGAGGGCATCGAGCTGCGTTTGCTGAACAATCCTATCGCTATTCATGGCGATGAAAAGGGTTGGGTGAACGGCTTGGAATGTGTGAAAATGGAGCTGGGCGAGGCGGATGCCAGCGGTCGTCGCAGCCCCGTAGCCATCCCCGGCAGCGAATACGTTTTGGACGTGGATATGGTGGTTATGGCTATCGGTCAGGGACCTAACCCCCTGATCAAGGATACCACGCCAGATTTAGAGGTCAATAAGCGTGGTAATATCGTTGCCAATGAGGCTGGCGCGACCTCCATTCCCGGAGTTTTCGCCGGTGGTGATATCGTGACCGGCGCGGCAACCGTTATCAGCGCTATGGGCGCGGGCAAGAAGGCGGCAGCTGCGATCGACAGCTATTTGTCCAGTAAATAAGCTATAAAAATAGTTGGGGGCTGTGCGATGCTTAGCACAGCCTCTGCTCATGTATACAAGCAATAAATAGGAAAATGTGTTACAATAAACGGTGAACAAGAATATTCTTTATGAGGTGAAGTAAATGCAATTTCCTATAGTTTTAGGCGTTAGCGCTCGTCATGCACATTTGTGTCGCGAGCATATGGATATACTTTTTGGAAAGGACAGCGAGCTGCACGTAAAAACTCCTATCGGACAGCCGGGACAGTTTTCTTCCGTGGAGCAAATCGAGGTCGTTACTCCGAAGGACGTGATCAAGCTGCGTATTATCGGGCCTCTGCGCCCAGAAACGCAGATCGAGCTTTCTCTGACCGACGCACGTAAGCTAGGCTTGAAGCCGCCCATCCGTAACAGCGGTGACATCGCTGGCTCCTGTGGCGCGAAGCTTATTGGTCCCTGCGGCGAGCTGGAGCTAAAGGAGGGCATCATCGTCGCCTCCCGCCATGTGCATCTTTATCCCGAAACCGCGGCTAAATACGGCTTGCAGGATGGCGATATCGTGGATATTCAGACGGAGGGGGAGCGTAGCCTGACCTTGCACAACGTTTTGGTGCGCGCGGGCGCGAAGCACGCCGATGAGATCCATATTGATACCGATGAGGCGAATGCTTGTAATCTTGATAGTGGAGCAATGCTTAACGTAGTTTTTAATAAGTAGAATTTAATTTGCAAATATTAAAGGGAGTGTGAGCTTATGAAGAAATCAGCATTTCTGGCAGCAGCCTTGGTTCTTTGCGCGTCCCAAGCTATGGCATATCAAAATCCGTATGCGGGCTATAGCGTCAATGATAAGAAGCCCTTTTATAAGCTGGAGAGCAGCAGAATGTATGCTTATTCCGGCTTTTCCGCCGAGGCCTTCGCCAAGCTAAAGCAGAATGATGTCGGCAGCGTGCATATTATAAATTATTACACGCCTGAGGAGGTCAGCAAGCTGCTGGAAGTTGATTTTAACAGCGCTTATTTCGCTTCCGAGTATGAAAAGCTGGGGCTTTTGGAGCGTTCTCAGCTGGATTTGCAAACCATTCCCACGCCCTTATTGGATTTCGATCGTTATGATGCCAATCCCGAGCTTTGCGACGTTCTGCCGCAGGAGCATTTGCTCAAGGAGAAGCTGGACGGCATCGAGCCAAAGGTGCGCATTGATAAGCTTGGCGGAAATAAGGTAATCACGGTTTCTTATATTTATCAGCAGGCAGATAAGTTGATAAATTTGAATTTGAGCCAGCTTTCCGTTAATGATCGCTTATATATGCTGAGCACGATTACTGCCGATAATACGCTGCCGGCAAATAAAGCGCAGCAGGAATATGTGCATGAGGACGCGAGGATTTTGCCTGTTGACGCGCAGGCCGTGACTGTCGAGCAAAGGAACGCGCTTTGGCAGACGCATGCGAAATTCGTGAAGTCCTTTAAGGCGTTGGAGCCGAGCGCCGAGCCGGCTAAGCTTGCTTATACGGACGTTATCAACAAGAAGTTAGTAGCTCTGCCTAATGATTGGCTGTATACTCAGGTGCATTTCAAGGAAAAGGAGGCGGAGGGCTGCTTCACCGTTTCCGCATCTGAGAAAAATATTCTGAAAATTGCTCAGGATATCGATTATGCCGGTATCTTTAAGCTGATGCAAAGCAAGGACGCGCAGGAGCGAAATGCGGACGGCAGCGTTTCCACCAAACTAACGCCGCAGCTCCAGGAAAAGGGCTTCCTGGAGGCTGTAAAGGTGCTTGACGGTTTGGATGCCATGCTGATGACCTGTTCCTTCGCGACTAAGGATAGAGATTTTCAGAGTATGTTCGATCAGGCGTTAGCTAATAAGGATACGGCTGATTTTATGGTTGTTGGCGCTTTGGAAAGCCTCAAGCAAGGTCAAGGCAATATTTTCAAGCTGTATGATTATCAGTATGCGTCCGATTTCACGCCTAAGAAAAGCTTGATGAATATCGAAGCAAGTATCAATCTTTTGGAGAACTATGATTTCAATAATTCCTTGAGCTTCAGGATGACGAAGAATAACGGCAGCGCGTTGCTGTACACTCATAAGCCTGAATTCGCACAGGACGAGCTTTTGCAGCAGAGCGTGCGGGAGTGGAATTTCTGAGTAGAAGCTAAATAAAGAACCTGGGACTGGCAATCGCAGAGATTGCTTGATCCCGGGTTTTAGTATTTATGAGGGAGCTGCTTAGAGGTAGTTTCGATGAGGAAAATTTTTCGTTATTTTACGTCCGATAATATACATTATGTTAAATCATCTCAGCTCAGATAAGGAGGAGTACCTGTCTTGCTTATGATTGCTCCTGCTAAAGTAAGCCGAGAAATTACAAAACGCGTTTTTTGCCAACGCGCTTAATGAAGCGTCAGCGATAATCGTCATAGGCATTAGTAGCTGACGTGCATATGCTGGCGCTTGACCGCACACTATTCCTTGCTCTATAAAAATTGTAGGACGGCACATTTTTCCCGTGTCGAAAATAAAAAGATAAGAATCGTAAAATTTTTTCATACTTCCGTTTGACGAAACAAATTTTATTTGCTATAATTAAGTTGTAGTAAGTCTAAACGTTTGATTGGAGGTCTGTATTATGCCAAGAAAGAAAGCTTTACCGCCTGATTTTGATGGAAATTACACAGAGGATATGCTTAATGAGCGACAACAAAAGATTTTAAATTTTGTGCGCTATTTTATTAATCATAAAGGGTATCCTCCTTCTGTACGTGAAATCGGTGCAGCTGTTGGCTTGTCTTCAAGCGCCAGCGTTCATAACAATTTGAAAATACTTCAAGATAAGGGCTTTATTCAGCGTGATGCGGCTAAGCCACGCACTCTGGAGCTAATGAGTGAAACCGATGCTTGGAGAAATAAAGTTTTGGTTCCCGTACCGCTTGTTGGTAAGGTTACCGCTGGCGTACCCATTTTGGCAGTGGAGAATATCGAAGAAACCTTTCCTATTCCCCGCGATTTAATCGGCTGCGAGGAGGACGTATTCATGCTTTCCGTATGTGGCGATAGCATGATCAACGCGGGCATTTTGGATCATGATTATATCTTCGCGCGCAAACAGAACTTCGCTAATAACGGCGATATCGTTGTAGCGCTGATCGACGGTGAGGAAACCACCGTTAAGCGTTACTTCCGCGAGTTGACCAGTGTGCGCCTGCAACCGGAGAATGATAAGTACAAGCCCATCGTTGGTGGGGATAATATTCAAATTTTAGGCAAGGTTATCTCCGTATTCCGTTTACTGTAAGAAGAATCAAGAATTTTCGCCTAGAATTGACTGCTAAAAGACAGTAGATAAATGTCATAATGATGTCATTTTGATGTAAAAATTCAATTTAAGTCATACCTGCTGCTTTCAATCGTAGATCATTATAAAACCGGTGCCGTACAGCTTATACGGACACCGGTTATTTTTATTTGTATTTATGCGCTCTAGGCGTTAATAATCTTAGCGAATTTATCCTGATTAGCCTCGATCGGTTGCTTGCCGCCTACTACGCAGAGCAAGCCGTCGCTCAGTATATCCCTGACTACGGGAGCCAGCTTACGCAGATCCTCGCTAGTTACGTTGAGAACCTCATCGCGGATACGCTGACGCAGCTCGTCATCAGCACCCTTGAGATAATTTATGGCGGCCTGTCCCAAGCGCAGGGAGTTCGTCAGCGGTATATCCAGATTGCTGATCGTACCGATGACGTATTTATCCAATTCGCGGGCGGAGAAATCACATTGCTCCAGCCATGCGGGCAGCTCCTGATAGGCCTGCAAGGATTTTTCGAGCTGCGGATCACGATAGGAGGCGAAAACGCCTAAGCCGTTGGTATCGAAACGCGCCGTAGCGCCGTAAGCGCCGCCCTGAATGCGAATCCTCGTCCACAGGTATTCATAGCGCAGAATGGTTTCCAAAACGCGCATCGCGCCGGTAAATTTATGACCGTGCTTGGCGAAGGAGCCGCCTGCCACGACGTATTGCACCTTGCCAGCGGTGGTAATACCCTCGTTGGTAACAGGCGCTGGTAGAATCACGGGCTGCGCCGCAGGAGTGACGCAGGGAAGCTTTGCGACGAAGGCCAAGCACTGCTCGCGTACCTTCACCTGCTCATCCGCATCACAGGAATAGAACAGAGTATACATGCTCTGCTGGAAGAACAGCTCCTTCAATTCCGCAAGCTTCGCTAGCACCTCCGCTCCTTTGACGGCAAAATCGGCATAAAGCTCCTTGAGGAATTGATAATAGCTGAACTGATCCTGCTCGTTCACACGCGCTGCCGGGCTGCAATAGGAATATAGACGACTAATGGCGACGGATTGCCCTTTGTTGAAGAAATCGTCGTCCCAATCGGTTTTGAGTTCGGCTAGAAGCTCGCGGAAGCGTTCCAAATTGCTGAAATCGGTCTCTAGAGCTATGGCCTCCAGCAGATCGAATACGTGTGGTAGCTGCCGCGTGAGCGCCTTGGCTGTTACGGTGAAATAAATGCGGAAATTATCGCTGTTCTCGGCGGCGGAGAGCGCCTTAACGTCGAAATTGATACCGCCGGTGTACATGGAGGCATAGGTGGAGAGATCCTGATAGCTGTAGCGCTTGCTGTCGAGCTTGCCGAGAATGTCCACCAAAAGGAAGCACAGTGGCACCTGCTCCGCGCTTACGCCGCTGATATCGAAGAACCAGCTGAGATAGGCGATTCTGTTCGTCGCCGCGGGCAGGAATACTAAACGTTGCTCCCTGCTCCCCTCCTCCACAGTCGCGAAATGCTCGATGCTTTGGCGGATATCGCTACGCTTGAGAATGGGAATGGAGGCTCTGGCCTCCTCGCTATCGGGTGTGGCCTGCAAGCGATGCAGCTCCGAGCATTCGTAAATATAGCGCTCCTGCTCCTCCTTGCTCATGCCTGCCTTCAGCGTCGCCATTTTTTGCGCGGCTCGCTCCTGCTCCGCTTCCTCCTTACCGGGCTGCGGCAGCAGCGTGACGATGACCTTATGCGTATTATCCAGCAGATAATTCTCGATTAGGGCTTCGTAATAGCGATTCTTTAAGCCCTCGCGCATACTGCGCAGAGCCTCCTCGTAGCGCAGTCCGGCAAAGGGATCGCCGTCGTAGAGCCAGGTATCCAGTACGCCTAAGCCATAGATTAGTCCCTTGGGATAAACGTGGAAGTCGGCCTCACGCAGCTTGAATTCCATGCTGTTGAGCGAGGCCTCCAAGAGCTTTTTGTCAATGCCGTTGATGGTTAGCTCCTGAAGCGTTTTATAAATGACGCTGACGAATTTATCGCGGTCGTCCCTATTGCTGCCTGCCGCACGAATAGCGAACACGGGCTGCTGAAGGCTGCCGGTATAGCTGCCGCTGATGTTATGCCCCACGCCTGCTTCCATTAGGGCGCGACGCAGGGGCGAGGACTCGGTTTCTAACAGCACGGTTTCCAAAAGACGCAGGGACATGGCGGTCTGCACATCCACGGCCTTGCCCGTGACGATGGAAAGCTCGTGATAGGCCTTGTTTGCGGTATCCTCCTCCGCGTCCACGGAATAGTAGGCCTCCACCTCCTGCGTGCGCGCTAGAGGCGCTTGTAGAGGAATCTCGCTGTGTACCTGCCCAGTCTTGGTGAAATGGTCGAGATATTCATCGTTCAAATAGGCCAAAGTAGCATCGATATCGAGATCGCCATACAGATAGATGAAGGAGTTCTCCGGGCTGTAATAGGTCTTATGGAAATCTAAAAATTTTTCGGCGGTCAGCTCGGGAATGGCATCGGGATAGCCGCCGGATTCAAAGCGATAGCAGGTATCTGGGAAGAGCGCCTTCATCGCCTCGTTTTCCAAATAGGCATCGGGAGAGGAATAAACGCCCTTCATTTCGTTATAAACAACGCCGTTGTAGCTAAGCTCGCCGTCTAAGGATTCCAGGTTATAATGCCAGCCCTCCTGCCGCAGAGTGTAGGGATTTTCGTAAATCAAGGGATAGAACACGGCATCCAGATAAACGTCCATTAGATTATGGAAATCCTTGGCATTGCGGCTGGCCACTGGATAAACGGTCTTATCGGGATAGGTCATCGCGTTCAGGAAGGTGTTTAGCGAGCCCTTGACGAGATCGACGAAGGGCTCCTTGAGATGATATTTGCGCGAGCCGCAGAGCGAGGAATGCTCTAAAATATGCGCCACGCCCGTATCATCAGCAGGTGGCGTGCGAAAAGCGATGGAAAAGACCTTGTTGTCGTCATCATTAGCCAAATATAATAAACGTGCCCCGCTTTTTACGTGCTCCAGTAAATAGGTGTCGGAGTTGACTTCCTTAATGAAGCCGCGCTCCAGCACCCTAAAGCCGTGGTACAGGGAGTTGATAATTAGTTCCATGATTACCTCCTAAAGTAAATCTCATGGATATAATTATAACACAAAACGCAGTGCTTTGCGCAGAAATCGGTAAGCTGACGCGAACGCATTGCGTGCATGAAAGAAAATGGCGTTTCGCTTGCATAATTAGTCTTTTTTGCCTATAATATTACTAAGTGAATTGGAGGGATAATTATGGAGGAAGCACGCTTTACCCTACGCGTTCATCCCATTTTGATGCAAAAGCTGAAGCATATCGCGAAAAATAATGGACGGTCCATCAATAAGGAGATCGAGCAGATTCTAAAATGGGTGGTCGAGGATTACGAGCTGAAATGCGGACGCATCGTGCTGTCGGATGAGGAGCTGCCGAAGAACGACGCAGTGATCGAGCCAGTTAAGCCCGAGGCTATGGATATGCTTTTTAAAATTGAAAAATAAATTACATAAGGCAAAAGGGGTTATACATTTTCCTTGACTGTTTTTATCGGCTATGGTATAATACCTTTTGTGTTCGGGGTGTAGCGCAGCTTGGTAGCGCACCTGCCTTGGGAGCAGGGTGTCGCAGGTTCGAATCCTGCCACTCCGACCAGAATGAGCGCGGGTGTAGTTTAGTGGTAAAACCTCAGCCTTCCAAGCTGATGTTGTGGGTTCGATTCCCATCGCCCGCTCCAATTTAATATGGTCCAGTAGCTCAGTTGGATAGAGCAACGGCCTTCTAAGCCGTGGGTCGGGGGTTCGA
>CAYZOZ010000007.1:39544-51388 GCA_964480295.1 uncultured Phascolarctobacterium sp. | reverse complement strand
GGATCGTCGAAGAGGCACATGCGCTGAATTTTGTCCCAGTGTCTGGGCTTTGGCGTTATTTCGTTCATAAAATCACTCCTTCCTTAATCACAAAAAGTATAAAAACAGCCTACATACAAATAATACTCTGAAAATTTACAGATGTCAATATAAATTTACATAAAGAGTTATTTTACAAGAAATACTTCTCTTGAAATTATCCGAAACCATTTGACGCATGATGGTATTTATGCTAAAGTTAGATATATACTTATTATGGAGGGTTAAGATGATGAAGCATTACCTTGATACTTTTTTATACGGAATTATGGGTGGCATCTGTATAGCTTTAGGCGGCACGGCCTATCTTTGCGCGCCCAACAGTATTCTGGGAGCGACGTTGTTTGCCATAGGATTGTTCACTATTTGTACCATGGGCTTCAATCTTTATACGGGGAAGGTCGCCTATGTGTTCAATAATGGGTTAAAGTATCTGTTGGACGTGGCGCTTATTTGGCTAAGCAATTTTTGCGGCGCGGCGCTAGTGGCAGCGCTGCTTGCCCAAACTAGGCTCGCGGGCACGCTCTACGCTAAGGCCGCGCCTATTTGCGCGCTCAAGCTTGCCGATGGCGCTTGGAGCTTGTTTATCCTTGGTGCCTTTTGTAATCTGATGATCTTTATCGCGGTCGACTCCTTCAAAAATAACGAGCATCCCGTGGGGAAGTATTTGGGGCTGCTTTTTGGCGTTGTAACCTTTATCTTTTGCGGCTACGAGCATAGCATCGCCGATATGTTCTACTTTACTGCTGGCGACGCATGGTCGCTCACTAGCTTGGGTAAGCTTTTGGTGATAACCATCGGTAATGCCGCGGGCGGCGTGCTTATTCCGCTGGTGCGGCTTTTTCATGAGCGTTTTAGCTGAGCCTTGCTTGCGGATAAATATTTATATAAGCGGTAATTGCGCTATGCTTTAGCGATGCCATGCGAGCTTAATGCCGTATTTATGCGTTTTGATGCGATAACTGATACTATTAAGCAGGAGATTTTTCCCTTAGGGTATTGGAATTTTGCCCGCTGTATGCTATAATTAGGCAAGCTATTGGTGTAGGTGCAGTATGCCTAATTGGTAAGAGGTTTTTCCTACGGTCCCGCCGCTGTGCAGGCTGCCAGCCTAAGTCAGCAACCAACCTATGCTAAACTCTGAATCCACGGGTGATGGAGACAGTGGGTTTGCTAATTACTGCTTATAGATGCTTGTCGTTAGTTAATTCTGTCTTTGTGACTTCTGTCGGATTCGGCAGAAGTCTTTTCATTTATATGAGAACTATTTTTATTTGAAAATAGTTTTAAAGGAGGTCGCTGTGGAGGAATATCAATTTTCACAGGGTAAGAACCTACGCTGCGGTTATACGACCGGCAGCTGTGCGACGGCGGCCGCGAAGGCGGCGGCAACGATGCTTTTGAGCGGTGAGCCGGTAGCCTCCGTGCGTATCGACACTCCCAAGGGCATTGTCTTAGATCTCGAACCGCTGGAGGTGGAGCGCCGCGAGGACTATGTCAGCTGCGCTATCCGCAAGGATTCGGGTGATGATCCCGATGATACTAACGGCGTGCTTGTTTTCGCGAGGGTGGAAAAAACCACTGCGGAGGGCGTGCTTATCGAGGGCGGCATCGGCGTGGGCAGGGTAACTAAGCCTGGCTTAGCCTGCGCGCAGGGCGGACCAGCAATTAACCCGACTCCCAGACGTATGATCACTGAGGAGCTTACTAAGGTGATGCATGAGCAGGGCTATGAGGGTGGCTTGCAGGTCACAATCTCTATTCCGGCAGGCGTGGAGATTGCGAAGAAAACCTTCAATCCGCGCTTGGGCATTATCGGCGGTCTTTCGGTGCTGGGAACTAGCGGAATCGTCGAGCCGATGAGCGAGAAGGCTCTGATTGAAACGATGTACGTGGAGATGCGTGCGCAGCAGGCTCGCGGTAATAAGCATTTGCTAGTGTTCTTTGGCAATTATGGCGAGGACTTTACTCGCGACGAGCTGAAGCTGGAGCTGGAGGATGCCGTTACCTGTAGCAATTTTGTTGGCGAGCTTTTGGATTACGCGGTTTTCCTCGGCTTTGAGAGCCTGCTGCTTATCGGTCACAGTGGTAAGCTGGTGAAGCTGGCGCAGGGCGTGATGAATACGCATTCCAAATACGCGGATTGTCGTACGGAGCTTTTTGCTCTGGAGGCGATGTTTTACGGAGCGTCCGTCGAGGTGGGCAAGGAGATTTTTAACTGCCTGACTACCGACGAGGTGACTAAGATTTTGCGTCGCGAGGAGCTTTTCGAGCCCGTGATGCGCGAGGTCACGCAAAAGATTGATTTTTACATGCAGCATCGCGTGCATGGTAAAATAAAAACTGCCGCGTTGATGTTCTCCAATGTCTATGGCATTTTGGGCAGAACGGAGTTCGCGGACGAGCTAATTCAATTACATATTAAAAAGGAGAGTAAATATGAAAGGTAAGCTTTATAGTGTTGGTATCGGCCCCGGAGATCCGGAGCTAATGACTCTGAAATCCGTGCGTCTGTTGAAGGAGTGTGACGTTGTCGCTCTGCCGAAGGGTGATACCGACGTTATGACTGCTAAAAATATCGTGAGCCAGATCGTTGATTTGGATCAGAAGGAGCAGGTAATTATCTATATGCCGATGACTAAGGATATGGCGGCTATGGATAAGGCTCATCGCGAGGGCGCTGACGCTATCGAAAGACTCTTAGACGAGGGCAAGAACGTCGTTTTCATTACCTTGGGTTGTCCCACTGTATATGCGACCTGTATTTACGTACATAAATTGGTGCTGGCTGACGGCTATGCTGCCGAGCTGGTTGCCGGCGTAACCTCTATTTGCGCCGTTGCCGCTAAGCTGAACACCTCCCTATGCGAGCGTGCGGAACCCCTCATCGTGCTGCCTGGCAGCTACAAGGAATCCTCGAAGTTCCTCGACGGCCCTGGCAACAAGGTGCTGATGAAGTCCGCCAGCGAGATCGGTCGTGTACGCGACGAGCTGCGCGAAAAGGGCTTGATCAAGAACGCAGGCATGGTGGAGCGCTGTGGCTTGCCCGGCGAGAGGGTATATCGCGATTTAGAAGAAATCGATCCTGCCAGCAGCTATTTCTCTGTTATTCTGGTTAAGGAAAAGGAGTTTGATAAATAATGATTTATTTTATTGGCGCAGGTCCTGGCGCGGCTGATCTCATCACCGTCAAGGGCAAGGAATTACTCGAAAAATGCGATCTCTGTATTTACGCAGGCTCCTTGGTTAACCCAGCTCTTTTGGATTATTGCAAGCCGGAATGCGTAATTATGAATAGCGCGCACATGACCTTGGAGGAGGTTATCGCCGCTATGGTTCCCGCCGCGCAGGCAGGTCAGCTGGTAGTGCGTCTGCATACCGGCGATCCCAGCGTTTACGGTGCGCATCGCGAGCAGATTGATCTGCTGAATAGCTATGGCTTGGATTACGAGGTAGTGCCCGGAGTAAGCTCCTTCTGTGCGGCTGCGGCAGCGCTGAAGGCGGAGTACACACTGCCGAACGTCAGCCAATCCGTAATAATTACGCGTATGGAGGGACGTACTCCCGTACCGAGCCGTCAAAAGATCGCCGATTATGCGGCGCATAAGGCGACTATGGTTATCTTCCTGAGCTCTGGTATGCTAGAGAAGCTACAGGTGGAGCTGGTGAAGGGCGGCTACAGCCCCGATACTCCGGCAGCCATCGTTTACAAGGCCTCCTGGCCTGATGAGAAGATCGTGCGCTGCACCGTCAGCACCTTGGCGGAGAATGCCGCTAAGTATGGCATTAATAAGACTGCTTTGATCACCGTCGGCGGCTTCTTAGGCAGCGAGTATGATCGTAGCGAGCTGTATAATCCTACCTTCGCGCATGGCTTCCGTGAGGCCGATCCTAGTAAGCTGGAGCTGAAGCCGGAGGTAAAATAATGGAAGCCGCTGTTTATTCGTTCTCCGTTCGCGGAGCTGATTTGAGTAGGAAGGTGAGCCGTTATCTGGAATCGGTGGGCTACGCCGTGCGTTGCTTGACGGTGGCGAAATATGCCGAGCAAACAGGTTTAGAGCCAATGCTGCCAGATCATAACGCTGTTTGCGCGGAGAATTTCTCGCGCTGTCAGACGCTCGTTTTCGTGGGCGCGGTGGGGATTGCCGTGCGCACGATCGCGCCGTTTATCAAAAGCAAGCTGACGGATCCCGCGGTGCTTTCCGTGGATGAGCGGGGGCAATTCGTGATTCCGTTGCTCGCAGGTCATATCGGCGGTGCTAACGAGCTGGCGCGTTGCCTAGCGATGTCGCTCGGCGCTACGCCCTGTGTGACGACGGCGACCGATGTCAACGGGCTTTTCGCCGTAGATGAATGGGCGGCACGCAATAATATGGTGCTGGAATCGCTCAAGGAGGCGAAGGAGTTCGCGGCGGCGCTGGTCGGTGGCGAGCAGGTGGGCGTGTACGTGGACGGCGAGTTCGCGATCGAGGGCGCGCTGCCCAAGCAGGTGGAACTGAATTCCTCCTTGCCCGTGGGCATGGCGATCACCCTGAGCAAGAATTTGCGCCCGTTCCGTGGGAGTACGGTAAGGCTGCTGCCACGCATTGTGCATCTTGGTATCGGCTGCAAGCGTAATACGCCCGTGGAAAAAATCGAAGCGCTGGTCTTTCCTGAGCTGGAACGGCTGGAGCTGGATACGCGCTGTGTGGCGGGCATCGCTTCCGTTGATTTGAAAAAGGACGAGCCTGGGCTTTTGACCTTCGCTCAAAAATATAAGCTTTCGGCTAATTTCTATACCGCGGAGGAGCTGAACGAGGTGGAGGGCGATTTTGCTGCTTCCTCTTTCGTGCAGAGCATCGTGGGCGTGGACAATGTCTGCGAGCGCAGCGCGATCCTCGATTCCCGTGGCGGACGCGTGCTTTTGCATAAGACGAGCCTGGACGGCGTCACTTTGGCGATCGCGGTGGAGGATTTGGTGTTGGATTTTTGCCACACCGGCTTGAAGCAATAAACAACAAGGAGTTGTGAAATGTCTAAATTATATGTTGTCGGTTTAGGTCCCGGCGGCGTGGAGCAGATGACTAAGAGAGCGTATGACGCGCTCAAATCCTGCGACGTTATCGCCGGCTACCATGTTTACGTAAATCTGATTAAAGAGGATTTTCCCGAGAAGAATTTCCTTTCTACCGGTATGCGCAAGGAGGTCGATCGCTGTAAGCTGGCTTTGGAGGAGGCTCTGAAGGGCAAGACCGTAGCCATGATCTCCAGCGGTGACGCGGGCGTTTACGGTATGGCCGGTATTATGTGCCAGGTCGCTAAGGAGCATCCCGAGGTCGAAATCGAGGTCGTTCCTGGCATTACCGCCGCCTGCTCTGGCGCGGCTGTTTTGGGCGCGCCTTTGATCAGCGATTTCTGCTTGATTTCTTTGAGCGATCTTCTGACTCCGTGGGAGAAGATCGAAAAGCGCTTGGACTGTGCTTCGAAGGCTGATTTCTGCATCTGCCTGTATAATCCGTCCAGCATTAAGCGTCATGACTATTTGCAAAAGGCTTGCGACATCATGCTTAAGAACCAGCCGGGAAATATTCCTGCGGGCATCGTGCGCAATATCGGTCGCGAAGGTCAAAATTACGAGCTGACGACCTTGGCGGAGCTGCGTGATAAGGAAGTGGATATGTTCTCCACCGTCATTATCGGCAACACTCAGTCCGAGATCATCAACGGTCGCATCGTAACCCCCCGCGGTTATAAGCTGGCATGAAACCGGTAATTTGGCTGATCGGCGGCACGAGCGAGGGACGCAGGCTGATCAAGGAGCTGGCCGCGTATGACGTGGAGCTTTTTGTGAGCGTGGCAACCGAGTACGGCGCTAGTCTGATTGAGCCGCAGGCGGGGCTTACCGTGCTGGCGGAGCGAATGGATTTGACGGCGATGCGTGCCTTTTTGCGCGAGCATCGTCCGGAGTACGTGATCGATGCCACGCATCCCTATGCCACCGTGGTTACGGCGACGGTGCAGGAGGCGTGCGCGGACGAGCATTGCGAGTATTTGCGCCTGGTGCGCCCTGTGGGCGAGGCGGGTAGCTATATCACGGTGCGCGATTTCGCCGAGGCGGTGGAGCTGCTCAATCATGTGGAGGGAAATATCTTTCTCACCACAGGCAGCAAGAATTTGCCGGATTTTACCAATGTGGAAAACTTCGCCGAGCGCGTCGCCCTGCGCGTGCTGCCCATGGAGAGCAGCCTGCAAACTGCGTTGCGACTGGGCTATAAGCCCGCTAATATCGTTTGTATGCAGGGGCCGTTCTCCAAGGAGCTGAACGTGGCGATGCTGAAGAAGTTCGGCAGTCGCTATATGGTTACCAAGGATTCGGGCGCCGTGGGTGGCTTTGACGATAAGGTGGAGGCGGCAGCGCAGGCGGACGCTAAGCTAATCGTGATCGGTCGCGCGAGCGCCGAGGTGGGCGCGGGCTATAATGAAATCGTGGAGCTTCTGCGTAAGAGGCTCAAATAATAGGAGGCGTGCTATGCTAAAGGTGAATATCATCGGCATCGGTCCCGGCAATCCCGATTTGCTGACCGGTGCGGCGCGTCAAGCCATTGAAAACAGCACTGTTTTACTTGGCGATAAAAGAATGCTTGCCGCCTTCGCGGACGGCAAGAAGAAAATCTATCCGACGATTAAGACAGCCGAGATCGCTGCCGCAGCCGCGGAGGCCGATCCCGAGCAGGATCAGCTGGCGGTCTTGGTTTCTGGCGACGTGGGCTTTTTCAGCTTGGCGCAAACCATCAGCGGTAAGCTGCCAAACTGCGAGTGCCGTCGCTTCGTCGGCATCAGCAGCTTGGTTTATTTCGCAGGCGCGCTGAATATGTCCTGGGACGACGCTAAGATCGTCAGTATGCACGGTCGCAGCCAAAATTTGGTGGCGGCGGTGGCGGCTAATCGTAAGGTGTTCTCCCTGACGGGCGGCGATAATTCGCCGCAGGCTCTGTGCGCGCGCTTATGCGAGCATGGCTTGGGCGGGGTGCGCGTTTACGTAGGCGAAAATCTCAGCTACCCCGAGGAAAGGATCACGCAGGGTACGGCGGAGGAGATTAGTAAATTGAGCTTCCCGTCGCTTTCCGTGATGATGCTGCTCAACGAGGACGCGACCGGCTTTACGCCCGTGGTGCATGGTTTGGCGGATGAGCTTTTCATGCGCAGCAAGGTGCCCATGACCAAGCAGGAGGTGCGCAGTGTGTCCATGTCCAAGCTGGCTCCCAAGGCGACCGATCTCATTTACGATATCGGCGCGGGTACCGGCTCCTGCTCGATCGAGCTGGCGCTTTTGGCGCGGCAGGGCAGGGTGTGGGCGTTTGAGCGTAATCCGGTGGCAGTGGAGCTGCTGGGTAAGAATAAGGAGCTTTTCGGCGTAAGCAATTTGGAAATTGTTGCTGGTGAAGCTCTCATCAACATTCAGGAGATGCCTGCTCCGGACTGCGTCTTTGTCGGCGGCAGCGGCGGAGATCTGTGTCAGATGCTGGATGTTATTTATGCCAAGAACTCCAAGTGCCGCATCGTTATCAACGCCATTACGGTGGAAACGCTGGCGGAGGTGGCGGCCTACTACAGGGAGCATCAGGATTACTCCCTGGAGATCGTCAATGTCTTTGTTGCTCGAGGTAAGCATCTCGGCAGCTATAATTTGATGATGGCACAGAATCCTGTGTATGTAATGACTGCTTTAAAGAAGGAAGATTAACATGTCTGAAATGAAGCTGCCCCGTTTTATGATTAGCGCGCCCGGAAGCGGCACGGGCAAGACCACTCTTGTCTGCGGCCTGCTCAAGGCGCTGCTGAACAGGGGCTTGAGGGTTGCCGCCTTCAAGTCCGGTCCGGATTATATCGATCCGATGTTCCATTCCCGCGTTATCGGCGCGAAGTCGCGCAATCTCGATCTTTTCATGCTGGGAGAGGCTACGGCGCGGATGCTGACCGCGAAGAACGCGCGTCAGGCGGACGTTGCCGTATTCGAGGGTGCGATGGGCTTTTATGACGGAATGGGCAAGACGACGGAGGCAAGTGCCTATGCTTTGGCCTGCGCCTGCGATGTTCCCGTGGTGCTCGTGGTGAACGGCAAGGGAGCTGCCTTATCCCTAGCCGCTCTGATCAAGGGCTTTAAGGATTTTCGCAGGGACAGCCATATCGTTGGCGCCATTTTGAATAATGTTAATCCTATGAGCTATCTTTTTTATAAGGACGTTATCGAAAAAGAGGCGGGCGTTAAGCTTTTAGGCTATTTCCCCATACTCAAGGATTGCAATTTCGAGAGCAGACATTTGGGCTTGGTTACGGCGGAGGAGCTGGGCGATCTTCAGCAGATCACGGATAAACTGGCGGCGCAGGCCGCGAAGTCCGTGGATCTGGATGCCTTGATGGAGCTTGCCGATGCCGCGAACCCTTTGAGCTATGAGCCGGTGTGCCTTGAACCGGTGGGCAGGGGAACGCGCATAGCTATCGCGCGTGATAAGGCTTTTTGCTTCTATTATCAGGACGCTCTCGATTTGCTGACCGATCTGGGTGCGGAGCTAGTACCCTTCAGTCCCTTGGAGGACGCGCATTTACCGCGTGCTATTCAGGGAATCATTCTCGGCGGCGGCTACCCCGAGCTTTACGCGGAGCAGCTGGCGCGCAATACGAGCCTCAAGCAGGAGGTTAAGTCCGCTATTGACGGCGGAATGCCTTGCTTTGCCGAATGCGGTGGCTTTATGTATTTGCTAGAACGCTATTTGGATGGCGAAAAAAGCTACGATTGGGTGGGAGCGCTTGCCGGCGAGACCTCGATGACGACGAAATTGACGCGCTTCGGCTACGTGCGTTTGACCGCGCAGAGGGATAATCTTCTCTGTAAGGCTGGCGATAGGATCAATGGGCATGAGTTCCATTACTCCGACAGCACGGCGAATGGCGACGGCTTTCTTGCGGAAAAAGCAAGTGGTCGCGGTAGCTGGGAATGCGCGCAGGTCAGCGCTAATTTATATGCCGGTTATCCGCATATTCATTTATGGGGTAATCCGGAGTTTGCCCGCAGCTTCGTGGAGCGCTGCGCGCTTTATCGCGAGCAGGCGAACGCGGCGGAATAAAGGGGAGAGTTACTTATGGTGCATTTGACAGCGATTATTTTAGGCTTCACATTGGACTTGTTTTTCGGCGATCCCCATTGGCTGCCGCATCCTATTTGCATGATCGGCAATCTTATAGGCTTTCTTGAGCGAAGCCTGCGCCCGCGCCTTGTGGGAAATAATGCTGCTCTTTTGGCTGGCGGTGCCTTGATGGTGGTAATCGTGCTGGTTGCCTCCTTCGCCATTCCGTGGGCAATATTGTATTATGCGGGCTTGGTGAGCCCTTGGCTCGCTCTTGCTTTGGAAACGCTGATGTGCTATCAGATTTTTGCGACTAAATGCCTGCGCGACGAGAGCATGAAGGTTTACGAGGCTCTGCGTGCCGATGATCTGGCGGATGCCAGAGTTAAGCTGTCCTATATCGTGGGCAGGGATACCCAAAATTTGGACGCGGAGGAGATTACTAAGGGTGCTGTGGAAACCGTAGCGGAGAACACGGCGGACGGTATTATCGCGCCCATGCTCTATATGTTCATCGGTGGCGCGCCTTTGGCGTTCCTGTATAAGGGTATCAATACTATGGATTCCATGGTCGGCTATAAGAATGATAAGTATCTTTATTTCGGACGCTGTGCTGCGAAGCTGGATGATTTGGCTAATCTGATTCCCGCGCGTATTACCGGTCTGATGATGATCCTGGCGGCTTATTTCGTGAAGCTGGACGCGGCGAGCGCCTGGAAAATTTTTTGGCGCGATCGCTATCATCATCTAAGCCCTAATTCCGCGATGACCGAATCGGTGACTGCCGGTGCCTTGAACATTCAGCTGGGCGGTGATCATTTTTATTTTGGCAAGCTGGTGCATAAGGATACCATCGGCGATGATATTCGCCCCGTTTGCCCCGACGATATCGTGAAAACTAATCAGCTTTTGTATATGACGGCTTTGCTGTGCATGGTCGCCTTTACGCTGGTTTATTTAAATATGTTTTATAATAGATGATTGAGGTGGGAAAATGTATCATTATGAGCACGGCGGTGACATCTACACGCAAGCAATGACCGCGGATGGCAAGCCCTTCGTGGATTTTTCCGCTAATATCAATCCTTTAGGTCTACCGGTCGGTGTCAAGCAGGCTGTGAAGTCGGCTTTGAAGAATTGTATCAATTATCCGGATCCGTTTTGCCGCGAGCTTACCATCGCTACCGCCGCTGTTTTGGGCGTAGCGCCGGAGCAGCTTTTCTTCGGTAACGGTGCTGCCGATGTGCTGTTTCGTCTGGTCTTAGCCTTGAAGCCCAGACACGCGCTGCTTTTGGCTCCCACCTTTGCCGATTATGAAAAGGCGCTGAGCACGGTGGACTGTTCCGTAAAATATTACGGCTTGAAGGAAGCCTTGGCCTTTAAGCCCGATGTCGATATTTTGCATAGAATCACGGCGACCACTGATTTGGTAGTTATCTGTAATCCCAATAATCCTACGGGACAGCTCATCGAACGTGAGCTGCTCGTAAAAATATTAAAGAAATGCCGTAGCGTGGGCGCGCGCCTTTTGGTGGACGAATGCTTTATGGATTTCGTCGCTAAGGAGCATGCCTACAGTATGCGTGGCTTTTTACAGGAATATCCCGAGCTGATAATTTTGAAGGCCTTTACTAAGACCTTCGCCATGCCCGGCATCCGTCTAGGCCTGTGTCTGAATGCCGACGAGGCGCTGCATACGCTTTTGCATAAAAGCGGTCAGGATTGGAGCGTTTCCGTATTGGCGCAGGCAGCGGGACTGGCGGCGCTGAAGGAGAGGGAGTACCTGCACGAATCCTTCCTGCTTATTCGGGAGGAGCGCGAGTATCTCATTAGTCAGCTGACGCGCTTGGGCGCGCGGGTTTACGGCTCGGAGGCCAATTATATCTTCTTTTATTTGCCGGAGCCTGCCGATTTGGTAGAGCTTTTGCATAGGCAGGGGTACTTGATTCGCTCCTGCGCGAATTACCATAACCTTGGTCAGGGGTATTACCGCGTAGCGGTGAAAACGCGGGTACTGAACCGCGGACTGATCAAAGCATTGAAGGAAGCAAAGCAACATGCGCTCTTTACTGATTTTAATTGACGGACTGGGGGACGAGCTCATTCCTGATTTGGGAAATAAAACTCCCTTCGATTATGCCGCGCATCCAGCAATGGACGCTTTGGCAAGGTCGGGGAGTCTGAGCTATCTCAGTATCTGCGAAAAGGATATCGTGCCTGAAAGCTGTAGCTGTATCCTGCGCCTTTTGGGCGTGCAAAAGCGGGATATGCCGCAAAACAGAGCCTATTTGGAATTATTGGCACATGAGCGGGACATTTCCGAATACGAGATGGTGCTGCGCTGCAATTTGGCCGCGGTGGACGCGTCGGGACGGCTGGCCGCCTTTAACGGTCGGGGACTGACGGCGGCGCAAATGCAGGCTGCGGCAGCGATTTGTGACGGAGTGCTGAAGGACATCGAATTTATTCATTTGTCCGAGTACCGCAATTTGCTGATCATGAACAGGGAGGTTTCGGTTTTGGGCTGTACCGTGCCGCCGCCGCACGAAAGCGTGGGTGGTAGCGTGGACGAGCTGCTGGCGGAGCTTAGGAGCCGCTCCCTGTCCGTCGATTATTTTTTGCAGGAAACGGAGCGGCGCTTGGAGCGCTTTGCTCATGACGGCTTACATTACGTGCTTTACCCTTGGGGACCGTCCGCACG
>CAYZOZ010000007.1:12989-39444 GCA_964480295.1 uncultured Phascolarctobacterium sp. | reverse complement strand
GCTACGCGCATTTCGCTAAGGGCGTGCGCGAGTTTGCAAGCTATCGTGATATTATAAACTTTTTGATGAAAGAGAGTGATTGAAGTGGCAAAAGCAATAATGGTAGTGGGTACCATGTCTAATGCCGGTAAAAGCTTGGTAACAGCTGGTCTTTGCCGCGTATTTAACCAGGATGGCTATAGTGTGGCACCCTTTAAATCCCAAAATATGGCGCTGAACTCCTTCATTACTAAGGAGGGCGCGGAAATGGGACGCGCTCAGGTCGTACAGGCGGAGGCCGCCAATATCGAGCCGAGCGTGCTGATGAACCCCATTCTGCTCAAGCCAACCAGCGACAGCGGCTCTCAGGTAATCGTCAACGGCGAAGCCATCGGTACGATGAAGGCGGGCGAATATTATGCGATGAAGCATACCCTGCGTCCGCGCGTACAGGAGGCCTTCGATAAGCTCGCCTCCCAATACGATATCATCTGTATCGAGGGAGCGGGCAGTCCGGCGGAGATCAACATCAAAAAGGATGATTTCGTTAATATGGGCATGGCCAAGATGGCGAAGGCTCCCGTGCTTTTGGTCGCGGATATCGACCGCGGTGGCGTATTTGCCTCCATTTACGGCACGCTGATGCTGTTGGAGGACGACGAACGCGCTATGATTAAGGGCGTGATCATCAATAAATTCCGCGGCGACGTGGAGATCCTGCGCCCGGGCTTAAAGATGATCGAGGAGAAAACGGGCGTGCCCGTGGTCGGCGTGCTGCCCATGCTGAACGTGGATATCGAGGACGAGGACAGCCTCTCCGAGCGTATCAGCGGTCATAGCGAGGTCAATCTCGTTGACATCGCGGTGGTGCGCATTCCTCGCATGTCCAATTATACGGATTTCAATGTTTTCGAGCTTATTTCCGGTGTTTCCCTGCGCTATGTAAAGAACGTGCGCGAGCTGGGAAACCCCGATATGATCATCATCCCTGGCACGAAGAATACGATCGGGGATTTGAAATGGCTGCGTCAAAGCGGCATGGAGGCGGCGATTTTGAAGCATGCCTCATCTGGAACAGTCGTTTTCGGCGTTTGCGGAGGCTATCAGATGCTGGGAAGGAATATCTCCGATCCCTATGGCGTGGAGGAGGGGGGCGACACGCCCGGACTTGGTCTGTTGGACGTGGAGACCTCCTTCATCGAGCATAAGCGTACCATTCAGATGGAGGGCGAGTTCGGCGAGGTGCGGGGCATTTTCTCCGCTCTGAGCGGCATGCCTCTGCATGGCTATGAGATTCATTCTGGCGTGACGACCTTTGCCGAGACCGACGCACTGACGCGCATCCGTCCCATCCACGAGGAGGGCGACGTGATGGTGGAGGGCAGCCAAAATATCAGCGAGAGTCTGAATGTCTACGGCACCTACGTGCATGGCGTTTTTGACGGCGACGGCATCGCGGTGAAGATCGTGGAGGCTTTGCTAGCGAAGAAGGGCTTGGCAATGGACGATGTCAAGACGATCAACTTTGACGAGTACAAGCGTCAGCAATATGATCTGCTTGCTGACAGCGTGCGCAGGGAGTTGGACATGGGGCGTATTTATGAGATTTTGGAGGCCGGTGTATAATGCGTGACGGTGGTTTGATCCATATTTATTGCGGTGACGGCAAGGGTAAAACGACTGCCGCTCTGGGCTTGGCGTTGCGCTGCAGCGGACACGGCAATCACGTGCTGCTGGTGCAGTTTTTAAAAAGCCGTCCCACGGGCGAGCTGAACAGCCTGGCTTTACTGCCGAATATCGAGCTGCTACGCGGCAAGGAAACCAAAAAATTTACCTTCCAGATGAGTGATGAGGAAAAGGAGCAGGTGAAGGGTGAGCATTTGCGACTTTTTGCCAAGGTTAAGCAAAAATGTTCGGAGGAACGGCTTGACCTGCTCATTTTGGACGAGGTAGTGGGCGCTTGTAATACGGGCGTTTTTGATTTGGACGTTTTAGTTGACTTTTTGCGTAATAAGCCCAAGGAATTAGAGGTCGTGCTCACGGGACGTAATCCCGCCCCCAAGCTGGTGGAGCTGGCCGATTACGTGTCCGAGGTCTGCAAGCGTAAGCATCCCTACGAAAAAGGGATTCCCGCGCGCACAGGCATCGAAAGATAGTGAGCGGACGAGCTTTATTTGCTTGAGCCTGCTTGAATAGAGAAAGGTAGTGTGAAGAATGCAGTTACAAAATGTTTTGCCTGCTGATATTGAAAAACGCAGTATGGAGATCATCGGCGAGGAGCTGGGACAGCTCAAAATCGACGAGGATAAGCTGGATATCGTCAAGCGCGTTATCCATACCTCCGCCGACTTCGACTACGCGCGCAATCTGCTCTTTAGCGAGGGCGTGGTGGAGAAGGCGTTGGCGGCTCTGCAAAAGGGTGCGACCATCGTTACCGATACCAATATGGCCTGCACCGGCATCAATAAGCCCGGCTTGGGCAAGCTGAACGGTAAGGCTGTTTGCTTCATGGCGGATGCGGATGTCGCCGCACGCGCTAAGGAGGCAGGCTCCACTCGTGCCGCCGCTTGCATGGAAAAGGCCTGCGGCATCGAAGGCCCAGTGATCATCGCCGTCGGCAACGCGCCGACCGCCTTGGTGCGCTTGGACGAGCTGGTACGCGAGGGCAAGATTAAGCCCGAGCTGGTCATCGGCGTTCCCGTCGGCTTCGTCAACGTGGTGGAATCTAAGGAGATCATCATGAAAACGGGCATTCCCTATATCGTTGCTCGCGGTCGTAAGGGTGGCAGCAATGTCGCCGCCGCGATTTGTAACGCGTTGATCTATAAGCTGACTAGAAAATAAGCCCTGATAAATAGGCTCCACTATCCTTCATTGAGATAGCGGAGCTTTTCTTTTGGAGAATAACAAAAAATATTTGCAAAGCTTGTAGGTACTTGCTATAATTTTCTTAAAGAGCTATGCTATAAAATAAATTTTTGAGCAGAGCGTCAAGCTGACGGCTTGGCGCGCGGAGATTAGAATGAGGGAAAAATTTACGGAGCAATTTCATAGGCTTTTATGTCCGCAGCGCGGCGCGATCATGGTTTTCTTCGTGATCCTCGTGCCCGTGCTTTTCGGCTTCATGGGCTTAGCCATCGATTTCGGACTGGCCTATGTGCAGAAGGGCAAGTTACAGGATATAGCCGACGCGACGGCGCTGGCTGCCGCGGCACATCTGCATGACGGCGAGGGGCGGATGGACGCTATTAAGGAGTCGGTGGATAAATACGCGCAGGCCAACGGGCTCAAGGGCTTCGATTTGTTGTATAAGGAAAGCGAGTCTGCATGGGACGCGCAGGAGCAGCCCTCTGCTATCGGCAGGTACAGCGTCGCCTATGGCATCGTCACGGTGACGAAGGACGGCGTGGAGCGTGAGCGCGTGCGCGTGCGCATCGCCGAGCGTGTACCGACCTTCTTCTTGCGTGCGCTGGGCGAGGAGTTTAAAAGTGGTATGCTGGTGGCGGCGAAGGCGGCTGCCGAGGGCGGAACGGTGAGCAGCGAGGAAACACCAGAAGAAAAGGATGAAGAAACGGTTTATGCTCCTGGTCCTGGTTTGATGGGAGCTTCGACCTTGATGTTTTATTCTACTAATCTTTATAGTGCTGTTGATCCTACTAAGAATGTATTAGAAACGGATTTATATCTTCCGAATAATTCATATACAACAATAAATGGTACACTTTCAATAGATGGTATATATACGGCTTATTATGATCTCTATAATATTAATGTTGTTGATGGAGATGGTAATGGTTTAATTCCATTGTGGTGGGAAGAATGGGGTACTGAAGCTCAAAAGGAAGCCATACAAAATATAACTAATGCTGTAGCAGAGACAAAAAGTAGTTGCGAAAACTTCGTAGCAGGCATTAATGTGGAGGACTACAAAGCGGGCAAGGATAATAAGGTATACATTAATAAGGATGGTATATGGCCACAGGGAATAGTTATAGACTCTAGTAAAACCTATGATGTATATATGGATGCCTCATATATGGTTTATGATGGTGATGGTATCGTTCCGAATAGCAGTAGTGTCGTTACCAATAAATATTTACATGGAATTACTAAAATTAATGATTTCGTGCTCGATGCTCCTGGCCAGGGTGTGTTTTTAAATACTAATTCAATAACCTATAAAAATGTATACGAGCTTACAGGATGCTTGATAGACGGCGAAAACAATAAGTTTAATGGTGTAATTTATAATTCCAATATGGTTTGTATAGGTGGAGTTAATAACACGTATACTCAGGTGTATTCAAACACAATCAAGATTGGTTATGGCTTTAATTACGAAATAGGTAGCGAAGGAGAGATACCTAATTTTAAGGCTTATTTTAATCCTGTTGATAGGTCATATAGAGGCGGCAGTAATAGTACTGGTTCAACTGCTAACGGAGGAAATTCGAATAGTAACGATAGTAATTCAACAAGCGGTAATGGTTCTACGACCACTATCGGCGGCAAAACGCACCTGCGCTTGGTGGAATAGCGCGAGCTTAGCCTTAGAGCATACTTTTTTCATAGTAATTTAGCGTTTTTATTAGTACGGAAACTGGCAAAATCGCTCGATATAGTGTATACTATAAGCAATACAAAATCTTTCGGAAGGGGAGTGGCGATCATTACTCTAAGTAACAGGCAAAAACAAATTGCCGAGATAGTACGCTTGGACGGACCTATTACCGGCGAAAATATCGCGGCACGCTTGAACGTGACCAGAGCGGCGTTGCGCAGCGATTTGGCTATTTTGGTCATGGGTGGTATTTTGGACGCTCGCCCCAAGGTTGGCTATTTTTATACCGGCAAGAATACCTTGGGGATGCTGATGGAAGAAATCTCCGCTATCACGGTGGCGGATTTGCAATCCGTGCCCGTGGCCGTTTCCCATGAGAAGAGCGCCTATGAAGCGGTGGTGACGATGTTCCTGGAGGACGTGGGCACCGTCTTCGTGCTGGACGAGCATGGCTTCTTGGCGGGTGTGGTGTCGCGTAAGGATCTGCTCAAGGCCTCGATTAATAATAGCGATTTGCGCGAGATCCCCGTGGTCATGGTGATGACCTCGATTTCGAAGATCATCGTCGCGCATCCGGAGGAGTCGGCCGCCAGCGCCGCGCGTCGTCTTATCGATAACGAAATTGATTGCCTGCCCGTCGTCAGGACGGAGGATGATGGCAAACGCCAATACAAAGTGGTCGGCAGGATCACAAAAACGAATTTTACCCGTTTGCTGGTTGATTTAGCAGAGGGTAAGGGAGGGAATTATCATAATACCGAAGAATAACCCAATCATTTATGCTGTTTCCGATTCCATCGGCGAAACGGCGGAATCCGTGGTGAAGGCCACCACCAGTCAATTCGTCGAGGAAAAATTCGACGTGATCCGCATTCCCTATGTGAAGGATAAGGAGCAGATCGACAAATTGGTCGAGGAGGCCGCCGCCGATAACGCCGTAATCTGTTATACAATCGTTTCGCCGGAGCTGCGTGAGCATATGGCGGATGTGGCGTTAGCGAAGGATGTCGAAGTGGTCGACGTGCTCGGCCCCATGCTGAAATCCATCGAAAAGACCACGGGAATGCTGCCGCGTAATCAGGCAGGTCTGATCCATTCCTTGGATCACGAATATTTCAAGCGCGTGGAGGCTGTCGAGTTCGCGGTCAAATATGATGACGGCAAGAATCCGCTCGGTCTTTTGAAGGCGGATATCGTCATTATCGGCGTGTCCCGTACCTCGAAAACACCGCTTTCCATGTATTTGGCGCACAAGCAGATCAAGGTCGCCAACGTGCCGCTGGTGCCCGAGCTGGCTCCGCCAGAGGAGCTGTTTAAGGTGCCGCCGTATAAGATCATCGGTCTATTGATCGATCCCTTCAAGCTGAACGAGATCCGCGCCGAGCGTCTGAAGACCATGGGCCTTAGCGACACCGCCGTGTACGCCGATATGAACCGTATCGGCGAGGAGCTGGCATATGCGAAGGGAATTATGCGTCGTTTGCATTGCCAGATCATCAACGTTTCCAATCGCGCGATCGAGGAGACCGCGGGCATTATTTTGGAGTACGTGCGCAAGAACAAGGAGCGCTACGAAAAAACTAATCACTAAAGCAGCAATAAAAAAATCCGAGGTATCATCCTCGGATTTTTCTTTTACGGCTCAACGAGCTCCTTTGTCAAAACATTGTAGGCGATGTCCCCGTCATGGGGCTTGCCGTTGACGATTACGTTGCCCTGAAAGGCGGCGAGCTTCGTGCTCCAGCAGTAGCTTCCCTTGTCCGCGGTGATGCTCGTGTCACCGTCCTTGAAGGCGCAGCTGCCCTCGACGTAGGCGGTTCTGTCGGAGTGGTAAACATCGACCTTGTCGCATTTGAAGGTCATGTCGCCGAAGCTGAGCGTGATATTTCCCTGACCGTGAACCTCCATGGTGTACATATAGACCTTGGTGGCATCGCCAGTGATCGTCAGCGTGGTGTCATGGGCGGGGAATTGCACGAAAACGTTGCCGCGCAGGTCGTAAATGCCCTTGATCGGGTTAAAGGTTCGTGTATCGCTCGTAATTACGGGATCGACCTTCTCAGCGAAGCAGAGGGTGGGAAGCAGTGCCAAAAGCAATGTTAAAATCAGAAAAGCCTTCTTCATGATGTCAACTCCTATAAGCGTTTAAAAGTTGCGACATATCAGCTGTCGCAACTAAAATATTTTTAGCATAATAAATATTATAGTCTTTTTTGGGATGCTCCGCAAGAGTTAGCCGTGCTTTTTTGAAGTTTTTTGGCTACAAAAAGAGGATTTTATGAAATCGTATGGAATATAACTTATGTGAAAAATAGTACGCGGATGGATGAGACGGAGGCAGGTAGCTATGGACGGAGAGTTTGAGAGCTTCAAGGAGCAGGTGCGAGGCACCGCCGATATCGTGGAGATCGTCTCTGGCTATGTTTCCTTGAAAAAGCGCGGGCAGAACTTTTGGGGCTGCTGTCCCTTTCACGGCGAGAAAACGCCTTCCTTTTCCGTGAACCCCGCTAAGGGTATGTTTTATTGCTTCGGCTGTCATGAGGGCGGCGATATCTTCAAATTCGTGATGAAGATGGAGAATTGCTCCTTTATGGAGGCTATGAAAAGCTTGGCAGGACGCTATGGCATTCCCGTGCCGGAAAGACAAAAGACGGCGCAGGAGCTTCAGCGCGAGAAGCAACGAGCCTTGATTTATGATACAAACAGCATGGCGGCACGTTTCTACCATGCTTGTCTGCTTAATTCCTCCTATGGGGAGCAGGCACGCGCTTATTTACAGGGACGCGGTATCATGCCGTCGATCATTGAGGCGTTTACGATTGGCTTCGCTCCCGCGCATAAGCAGGCGCTTTTGACGAGCTTGGGGAAGAAGGGCTATCAGCAGGGCACGCTGATGCAGGCAGGCTTGGTTAATCAGGGGCAATATGGCACCATGGATAAATTTCGCAATCGCGTGATGATCCCGATTAAGGATCCGCGTGGTAACGTTGTCGGCTTCGGCGGACGCGTTTTGGACGACGGTACACCGAAGTACCTCAATACGGCGGAAACCGAATGGTTCAATAAGCGTCGCTTACTTTTCGCCTTGGACGTTGCCTATGCCGCCATTCGCAAGAGCAGGCAGGCAGTGGTCGTCGAGGGCTATATGGACGCTATCAGCTTACACGCTGCGGGCGTTACTAACGTCGTCGCCTCCATGGGCACGGCGTTCGCGCAGGAGCAGGCCAAGTTACTGAAAAAGCTGGCTGACGAGGTTATTTTCTGCTATGACAGCGATGCTGCCGGCAGACGTGCCTCCGTGCGTGCGGTGAGCATCGCTCGACAGGAGGGCTTGCGGGTGCGCATCGCTGGCGTTCCCGAGGGCAAGGATCCCGACGAGTACGTGCGCCGCTATGGCAGAGATGCTTTTTTACAGGTGCTGGAGGCGGCAGAAAACGGCATTGATTTTCAGGTCGATGAGACGATTTTACAGAGCGACATCACCAATTTAGCAGGAAAAGTTGATGCGGTGTCGAATATACTACCATTCCTATTAGAATGTAAAAGCGAAATCGAGGTTGCCGAGCATATTCGCAGATTAGCTCAAAGATTAACTATCGACGAGGGGCTGATCCTGGAAGAATATCGCAAGGCGGCAAAAAAGGGCGGTTCGAAGCAGAAGGTGGGCTATGTTCCCGCGGTACGTCCGCAAATCGTATCCTGTGGCACGCAGGCAGAGCAGCAGTTAATGAATATTTTGCTGGAGGAGCCGTATTTGGCGGAGCGGTGCCGAGAGATCGTGGCGGCGACCGGCTGGAGCGAGCCAGCCTTGGCGCAGATTTACGAGCGCTTGCTTGAGCTTAGCTACGATGGTGCTTTTACCGTTGCCAAGCTGAACGATGCCTTGGACGGTACGGCGCAGTCCGTTTTGGCGGGCATCCGTACTCAAAGCCTGCCGATGGTGGACGTGGAGCAATCCTTCAACGATTGCCTAAGGCAGCTGCAACGCGACTTTTTAGAGCGCGAGTACGAGAAGCATCGCTTGCTGGCTATTGAATATGAAAAAACGGCGGACGAACGCTGTTTGCAGGAATTAATGGAGACTCAAAGGATAAAGAATGAAATTAAAAACCTCTATGGAAATTAACAGCATACAGGAAGGAGGGGACACCATGGATACTAATTGCAGATTCAGTCCTGAGCAGATCGATGAATTGGTACAGGTGGGTAAGCGACAAAATGGTGTTCTCTATCATCGGGATCTTATGAAGATCATCAATAATCTGGAAACCTACAGCGTCGAGGACGTGGAGCAGCTCTATGAGATCGTTACTCAAAAGGGCATGGAGGTCCTGGAGGATGTGCATGCCGATGAGGAAGAAACCGACGTGTTGCCTTTGGTGGACATGGATGTTGATGATGATACGGAGTCCGCGGACGATCTGACCGAGGACATTACCGAAGCCGAGCTGGCGAACCTCACCGTCCCCGAGGGTATAAATATCGATGATCCAGTGCGTATGTATCTCAAGGAGATCGGCCGCGTGCCGCTTCTGGTCGGCGAGGACGAGATCAAGCTGGCGAAGCGCATGGACAAGGGTCGTCAGGCCGAGCGTTTGCTGCGCGGCAAGATGATCAATTTGGACGCGCCCGTTTTCAGCGGCACGGACGATACCGCCACTCTACTGGAGAAGGTCAACGGCTTCATGGCGGACGAATGGCATATGACTAATATGCGCTCCGTCTATAGGGTTGCCGAGATGATTCGCAAGCGCAAGGAGGAGGGCAATCCCTACCAGCTTGAGGATTACGAAAATCTTATTTTTGAATTTACCCGTGACGAAAGATTACATCTGCAACGCCTGCTGGTGGAGCAGCGCTGTATGATTCCCGATTGCGAGCGCTTGGTAGTACAGCGTCCGACTAGCGATAAGGATATCCATAACCTTTATCAGGTTAAGTCCCTGCTGGAGGAGATTAAGACGCGCTTGAGCGAAGGTCGTGAAACCGATGCCGAGATCGCTGGCAAATATCTGTCCTCCGACGAGGATTTTGATAAGCTGCTGAAGGCTGTTGTTCAGCAGGGTAATGATGCTAAGAAATGCCTTTCCGAGGCTAACCTGCGCTTGGTTGTCAGCATCGCTAAGCGTTACGTCGGTCGCGGTATGCTTTTCCTCGATCTTATTCAGGAGGGCAATTTGGGCTTAATTAAGGCGGTTGATAAATTCGACTACAACAAGGGCTTTAAGTTCAGTACCTATGCTACATGGTGGATTCGTCAGGCCATTACCCGCGCGATCGCCGATCAGGCGCGTACGATCCGTATCCCCGTGCATATGGTAGAAACTATCAATAAGCTGATCCGCGTATCCCGTCAGCTTTTACAGGAGCTGGGACGTGAGCCGCTGCCGGAGGAGATCGCCAAGGAAATGGACACCTCCGTGGATAGAGTACGCGAGATTATGAAGATCGCGCAGGAGCCTGTTTCTCTGGAAACGCCTATCGGCGAGGAGGAGGACTCCCATTTGGGCGACTTTATCGAGGATCACGACGCGCCGGCACCCGCCGATGCCGCATCCTTCACGCTGCTACGCGAGCAGCTGGGCGAGGTGCTGGAAACGCTGACCGTGCGCGAGAAGCACGTTTTGGAGCTGCGTTTCGGCTTGCATGACGGTCGTAGCCGCACCTTGGAGGAGGTCGGTCAGCATTTCGGCGTTACGCGTGAGCGTATTCGTCAGATCGAGGCGAAGGCCTTGCGTAAGCTGCGTCATCCCAGCCGTAGCAAAAAATTGAAGGATTATCTGGAATAAGTATTGACAGTAGCTGTACTTATGTACTAAAATAATCGTGTTAGATTGCTGTGTTGGGCCTATAGCTCAGTGGTAGAGCTGCCGGCTCATAACCGGCTGGTCGTAGGTTCGACCCCTACTGGGCCCACCAATTTTAACAAGAATTACATATTATGTATGCGGTAGCACGAGCCTTAGGCTGCGTGCTACCTTCTTTTTATGACGAAAATAAAGCGTTTCCCTAAATCTTTTCGCTTGCTTGATTGCATTTCCGGCAGTATAATGTAATATGTACAATTATGAATAATTAGCTTTAGGGCTGTGCTATTGAAGAGCGTTATCATACTTGTATTGCATTAAGGGATAGTTAGGGAGCGTGTTGCTTTATGAATCTGCAAAATCGTAAGGTAAAGATAGTTTTGGGACTGCTGCTGGCGGTTTGCGTGATTATCGGCTACCGCATTTACAGTAATATACAAAATGATCGCATCAGAGCGGCTAATATGTCGCGCACGCGTACCATCGACGTGCAGACAGGTCATGCTACGCGGCAAACCATTCGTCCGAGCATGAGCTTCAGCGGCAGCCTGGATCCGGAATGGCAGGCGGAGGTGGCCTCCAAGGTCGACGGTCGCTTGGAGCGCGTATACGTGCATGAGGGCGATCGCGTAAGCAGGGGACAGGTGCTGGCGCTTTTGGAGCAGGTGGACACTAAGGCTGACGAGCTTAATGCCCGCGGCTCCTATTTGGACGCGCAAACGAATTTACGCAAGGCGGAGACCGATTTGGCACGCTATGAGAAGCTTTACGCTACGGGGGCTGTTTCGCAGCAGGTGGTGGACGATTATCGCTTCGCGAGGGCGAACGCCGAGGCGAAGCTGGAGGCGGCGCGCGGTAATTTGCAAAGCATGGAGTCCAAGTCCGCGGCGACGGTATTGGTCGCTCCTGCCGACGGCATCGTTGCTAAGCGCTATTATCAGGAGGGCTATTACGCGAAGGCTGGCACGCCGGTTTTCGCCATCGCCGATATCAGTCGCTTGAAAACGGTGATCAACGTTCCCGAGGGACAGGTAGCGGGCATCGCGGTGGGCAACGAGGCGCGCATCGAGCTGCCTAGCTACCCGAATAAGAAGCTCGTGGGCAAAATCACGCGTATCGCTCCCGTAGCCGATTTACCGGCGCACACCTTCGCCACGGAGATCAGCGTGGATAATAGCGAGGGGCTTTTGGCAGGCATTTACGCTAACGTTACCTTGCAGGCCGAGCCGAAGGAGAACGTGCTGACGATTCCTCTGCACGCTATCGTCATGCGTGATGATCAGCAGACGATCTTCGTCGCCGACGAGCAGGGCGTGATTCAGCGTCGCGTGCTGAGCATCGGCTATACCGACGATAAAATCGCCGAGGTTCTGGGCGGCATTACCGAAGAGGATCTAATCATTACCGGCGGTCAAAATAAGCTGCGCGAGGGTAGCAAGATCACTATTGACAAGGAAAAGGCTGGTAAATAAGCATGATTGGAACATTTATTAAGCGGCCTGTTTTTACGACCATGTTCATTTTGCTCCTCGTCGTCTTCGGCATCCGCTGTTATCCCGAGATCGGCGTGGATCTAAATCCCGACGTAGATCTGCCTATCGTCAGCGTTCGCGTTACTTATGACGGTGCTTCGCCTGAGGAAATGGAAACGCTGGTGACCAAGCCCATAGAAAACCGCGTCAGTCAGGTATCAGGTATCAAGACGCTGTCCTCGACCGTGCTCGAGGGCTATAGCGAGACGGTTTTGGAATTTAATTTGGGCGTTGATCCGCAGGTGAAGGCGAGCGAGGTGCGCGAGAAGGTATCCAGCGTGCGTAAGTCTTTGCCGGACGACATCGACGAGCCTACGACGCAGACGGTCGATTTGAACGCGCGCGCCATCGTAGCGTGGACGTTCTCGTCGCCCACACGTACCCGCGGCGAGATCCGCCGCATCATCGAGGATAATATTAAGGACGAGCTGCAAATGGTGGACGGCGTATCCGAGGTTACGGTCGTCGGCGCCAGCCAGCGTGCTATCCGCATCGTGCTAAAGCCGGAAAAGCTAGCGGAGTACGGCATTTCCTACCAAACTGTGCGCGATACGATCAATAAGAATAACTATAATACGCCTGGCGGCAAGGCACGCAATCGCGACATGGAGATTACGGTGCGCACGCTGTCCAAGTATAATACCGTGGACGACGTGAGGAAGGTCGTCGTTGCCAACGTCAACAGCCGACCGGTCTATATCGGCGACGTGGCGGACGTTTTGGACGATTGGGAGGACGAGGACACCTTCGCCAGCGCGAACGGCATTCCCAGCGTCATGACCTTCGTGCGCAAGCAGTCGAAAACCAACACGGTGAACGTTACTGATAATATCAAGGCGAAGATGGAGCAGCTGAAGGTTAGCAATCTGCCTCCCGATATCGAGGTGACGACGATTCGCGATCAGTCCAACTATATTCGCGATAATATCGCTGACGTTTGGAACACGATTCTTTTTGGCGGCTTCCTCGCGCTTTTGATCACCTATTTGTTTCTGCGCAATTTCCGCGCAACCATCGTGGGTGGTCTGTGTATCCCGACCTCCGTTATCGCCTGCTTCTTCATGATGAAGCTGATGAATTTCACGCTGAATAATATGTCTCTGATGGCGCTTTCCTTGGCTATCGGTATGCTGATCGACGACGCGATCGTCGTTATCGAGAATATTTTCCGTCATATCGAGATGGGCGAAACGCCCTTCATCGCGGCGCGCAAGGCGACGGAGGAGCTGACGCTGGCGATTCTAGCGACCTCCTTCGTGCTGATGGCGGTGTTCGTTCCCATTGGCAATATGGGCGAGATCATCGGTCAGTTCTTCAAGCAGTTCGGTTTGACGGTGGCCTTCGCGGTCGCCTTCTCGACCATCGTCGCCTTTTCGCTTACTCCCATGGTTTCTGCCTACTGGATCAAGGTGGAAACGGAGGAGGAGAGCGCGAAATCCCGTAATAAATACGTGCAGCTCGTTTTGGACAAATTCGAGGCGGGCTTTCAGAGCGTGCGCGAAATGTATAATAGCCTAATGGCTTGGTGTCTGGAGCGACCGAAAAGGGTTGTTTTGGCAAGCGTTATTTCCCTAGGCTTGAATTTACTGCTGCTGCCCTTCGTCGGTACTGAGTTCCAGCCCACCTATGATTCGGGCGAATTTACGGTTAATATCAAGGCTCCGATCGGCACGAGCCTGCAAAAGACGGTGGAGCTAGCTACGCCCATGCAGGAGTATATTTCCCAGCTGCCAGAGGTGCGCATCGTGGCGCTAAACATCGGCAACGGGCGTAATCCCGTCAATCAGGGCTCGTTGGATATTCGTCTGAAGCCGTCCAAGGAGCGCGAGCGCAGTATGCAGCAGGTCATGGACGAGCTACGCGCGCGCTTTGGCAACGTGGAGGGCTTGAAGGTCAGCGTAGTTTCCAATCAGGGCGGCGGCCGTGGCGACAGCCGTCCCGTACAGATAGGCTTGCGCGGTAATAACATCAAGGAGCTGAAGCAGTACGCCTTACAGCTTGCCGATATGTTCCGCAGCGTTCCTGGCGCGACAGATGTCGATATTTCCGATTCCGAGGAGGAGCCGGAGATCGTCGTGCGCTTGGATCATGCCAAGGCCAGCGAGCTAGGCTTGGACGCTACCGAGGTTGGCAAGGTCGTCGAGATGGCGTTCATGGGCAAGAGCACGTCCAACAGCTATACGATCGGTGATAACGATTACGATATTATTTTGCAAATGGATTTGAGCAGACGCAGTAATATAAACGATGTACGCAATTTGCGCATTTCCAATTCCTCCGGTAGCTTTATTCGCTTGGGCGACATCGCCAGCGTAAGCTATGGCAGCGGTCCTACGCGTATCGAGCGCGAGGATAAGCAGCGTCAGATCGTGGTCTATGCCAATACCGTCGGCATCTCTCCCGGCGATCTGATTAACAAAGCGCGCACGGAATTCATTCCTGAGCTGAATATGCCGGCGGGCTATAACTATAAGCTCATCGGTCAGGCGGACAATATGCAGCGCTCCTTTAGGGAGGTAGCGAAGGCGGTGGCTTTGGCGATCGTCGTCGTTTACATGGTGCTGGCGGCGGAATTCGAGAGCTTCTCCCAGCCCTTGATCATTATGGCATCGCTACCCTTCGCGATTATCGGCGCGATCCTTGGCCTACTTTTGGCAGGACAGACGGCGAACATGATGAGCATGATCGGCTTCACCATGCTCTTGGGCTTGGTAACGAAGAACGCAATCCTGCTTTTGGATTACGCCAATCAGGCGCGTGCTAAGGGTATTCCCCTGCGCGAGGCGGTGCTGCAAGCCTGCTCCCTGCGTCTACGCCCTATCTTTATGACGACGCTTTCCACGATCTTAGGTATGCTGCCGATCGCTTTGGGCATCGGCGAGGGTGCCGAGCTGCGCCAATCCATGGGCGTGGTACTGGTCGGCGGCTTGAGTACGTCGACCTTGCTGACGCTGATCGTCGTTCCGCTGCTTTACTTGCTGTTCGAGGATTGGAAGGCTAAGCATTACGTGGAGAAGGGCGAATAGTATTTTTGTGAGGTAGGATGAAGAAATTAACGGATACGGCTTTTAAGCAGCATATCGCCAAGGTCAGCTCCCTGCTGGGCGAGGCGCTGCCCTTAAAGCAGGAAAAGGAAATAAATTACGGACATCAATACGTCATGCAGCTGGCTGATGCCAAGCTGACGCTGAATATGTATAACGGCAAAAAGGGCTTGAGCTACATCTTTAGCGGCGACAGCGCTCTGGAGGGCAGGGCGCGCGAGGCCTTGGCGAGCTACGTGGTCGGCGATTCCGCTAATGCCACGGATGATGGCGAGTCTGTAGCAGAGCTGCCGCAGGGATTGTGGGCAGGCAGCGACGAATCGGGCAAGGGAGATTTCTTTGGCTCCTTGGTCGTAGCGGCGACGATCGTGGATGATACGACGGCGGCTAAGCTGCAAGCGGCGGGAGTTAAGGATTGCAAGCTCTTGACGGATCAAAAAATTTTAGAGCTGGACGAGGTCATTAAGCAGAACGTCGTCGATTATAGTATTTTGGAGCTGAAGCCGCAGTTCTACAATTTACGCTATGAGCAGGTGGCGGCGCAGGGCGGTAATCTTAATCAGCTTTTGGGCAGCGGTCACGTCAACGCGCTTTCGCAGGTTTTGGAGCGGCACGAGGATTGCCATGCCGCTTTGATCGATCAGTTTACTAAGTCCACTGTCAATTTGCAGGCTTTGCGTAAGCGCTTTCCTGCATGCGCGGTGAGCCAGCGTCCCAAGGCGGAGAGCAATTTGGCGGTGGCGGCGGCCTCGGTGCTGGCGCGGGCGCGTTTCTTGCAAACGCTTGCCGAGCTGGCGGCGGCGGCGGGGGAGGCGGAGCTGCCCAAGGGTGGCGGCGAGCATTGCACCGCCTGCGCGCGTCGCTTGGCGAAAAGGCTGGGCAGGGACGCCTTGCGCAATTATGTGAAGCTGCATTTCGCCAATTATAAACGCGTTTAAAGGAGCCTTATGAAGAAACTAATCGTAAATGCCGATGATTTCGGCCTACATACGCTGATTAATCAGGGAATTATCAAGGGCTTTCGGGAGGGCTTCATCACCAGCGCCTCGCTTATGCCGAGCGCGCCCGCCTATGCGGAGGCTGTGGAGCTGGCGCAGGCTAATCCCGACTTGGGCGTGGGCATCCACCTGACGCTGGTCGGGGGCGTGCCGCCGCTGCTGCTGCCTGAGCAGGTGCCGACGCTCGTCGACGCGCGTGGACTTTTCCCCGATAGCTATGTGGAGTTTGCCAAGCGCTTTTATTTGGGGCGCGTGAACGATTACGAGCTGGAGTGCGAGCTGCGCGCGCAAATAGAGCGAGCCTTGGCGAGCGGCGTGCGTATTACGCATTTGGATAGTCATCAGCATACTCATGTGCTGCCTTTCGTAAATAAGCTTGTATTAAAGCTCTGCAATGAGTATAATATAAAAAGGGTGCGTATACCTCGTGAGGACTATTTCTTCAGCGGCGGCTTTCATGCCGGCTTCGGGCGCAGGCTCGGACGCTGCGGCTTGAGCTTTTGCGCCGAGATGGCGGCACTGGCTGCTGATTCCCTGTGTTTAGCGCATCCGCGACATTTCTTCGGTATGCTGGCGGGGGGACATCTCACGCCGAGCCTGGTGGGTAATATTTTGCGTTCGCTTCCCGAGGGGACGAGCGAGCTGATGACGCATCCGGGACTGGATACCGCGACCTTGGCACGAAGCTTCGCCTGGGGCTATACCTGGGAGACGGAGCTTAGCAGCTATTTGACGGAGGAAAACAAGGAGCTGCTACGGCAGCTGGATATTCAGCTGATAAATTTCGCTGATTTATAACGAGCTTTACCATTTACTTATATGGTGGTTTTCATTGATGAATAAAAAACTTTTGTTGCGTTTGGGCGCGCTCTTTATTTTCGTGCTGCTCATCTCCGCGACGGTCATTTATTACACATTTGATATAAGAACATTGGATTATTTGACGATCTTCGAGCCGAAGTGCATTTTGTTGGCGCTTGGCTGTTTGGCGGTGGGGCTTTTCTTCGACGGCCTGCGCTTGATCACCCTTGCCGATATTACGGATGAGAGGCTTTCCCTGCGTCAGATCGTCAATGTGGTTTTGAGCAACTATTTCTTGGCTTTGGTTACGCCCGGAGCCAGCGGCGGCGCTATCGCTCAGGTTATGTTCATGCGTAAGGCGGGCGTGCCCGTCGCCAAGTCCACGGTGGTCATTTTGGTGCGCACCATTATGTCCATTATCTTTTTGATTTTGCTCGTGCCCGTTGTGCTGCATTCCGATGCCGACATCGTGCATTGGATGCCCGCGTCCGTGCTGACGCTGGTCTCCGTAGCGTTCGTTTCGCTGCCGGTGATCGCGATTCTTTTGATGCGTACCCGTTATCCGGAAAAGATCATCTTTTGGTGTACACGCAAGCTTTCCTATACGACCAGACGCAACTGCTATATTTGGTATCAGCAGTTTAAGCGCGCGGTCATCCTGATGGGCAAGCATCCCTTAATGGTGCTGCGTGCCTTCGTCGAGTCGGGCCTAAGCCTGCTCTTTATCTACGCGACCGTGCCCGCCTATATGACGGGCTTGAATATAGACTTTGATTTGGCACAGGTCATGGGGCGCATGGTGCTGATCAATTTGGTACTTTATTTTTCGCCCACGCCGGGAGGTAGCGGTATCGCCGAGGCTGGCTTCGTCATGCTTTTCGGTAACCTTCTCCCAGGAGGCTTGGAGGGCATCGTAGCGGTGCTTTGGCGCTTTACCGCAGAATACCTACCCTTTATCCTTGGCGCGATCGTCACCATTCGTGCTTTCGGCAGCGATGTCTTGAATATGACCTCGGTCAAGAGTAAAACGAAATTAGGTCATTCCCATAAATGAAAATAGCGAACGGAGTTAACGCATGAGGAATATAGAAAAAAATAGCCTGCTCATTATCGCAGGCTTGGTGCTTTTTACGATTATGACCGGTATCGCCGGTGTGCCGCTTTTGGATCCCGATGAGCCAGTGTACGCCGAGACCGCGCGCGAGATGCTGCAATACGGCGATTTTCTTTCGCCACGAATCTTCGGCGAATACTGGTACGACAAGCCACCCATGTATTATTGGCTGGTGGCGCTTTCGCAGCTGCTGTTCGGCTATAACGAGTTCGCGGCGCGCTTTCCTGCCACGCTGATGGCGTGTGGCACCGTTATAATGCTTTACGTTTCGGTTACCAAGCTGTTTAATGAACGCGCTGGCTTTTGGTCGGCGGTGAGCTTGACGACCTGCATCGAATTTTTCTACATGGGCAAGGCGGCGGTCACTGATACCACGCTGCTCTTTTTTATGACAGGAGCGATCCTGAGCTTCGCGCATAAAAGATATTGGCTGATGTATGTCTGCATGGCGCTTGCCACACTCACCAAGGGACCGATAGGCATCGTCTTTCCCGGAGCGATCATCTTTCTGTATTTGCTCGTCATGGGGCAGCTGCGCGAAATTTTGCGGATGCACATCATTCGCGGGCTGTTGCTTTTTACGCTGCTTGCCGCACCCTGGTATTACGCCATGTATACCGTGCATGGTATGGACTTCGTCAATACCTTCCTTGGCTTTCATAACGTCACGCGCTTTACCACGCCTGAGCATGCCAATCGCGTAACATTTTGGTACTATTTCCCAGTACTGCTTTTGGGAGTTTTCCCTTGGACGGGAATGCTGGTGCAGGCGCTTTATGCCTCAGTTTGCTATAGCCGTATCGACGATATGCGGCAGCTTTTGCTATTCCACGTTTGGTGGATCTTCGTCTTTGTATTTTTCACTATTTGTCAGACGAAGCTGGTTTCCTATATTTTACCGATGTTTCCGCCCTTAGCGGTGCTGCTTGGCTGGAACATCGCCAGAATGCTGGCTAAATTTCGCCATAATACCACCTTTACCGGTTGGATCTTCGGCAGCAGTCTGTGCTTTCTGCTTTTAGGCAGCGGCTGGATCGTCGGCGCGCAATATCTTCCCGAGGCCTCCTTCAGTATAATGGTTTTGGGTGTGCTAACGCTTTTACTGGGCGGTGCCGCCGTTTATTCCCTTTGGGCGTACCGCGATATCGAGCTTTCCTGCGCCTTACACGCGTTGGTGGGCGTGGTAACGATGTTCGCGGCCTTTGTTCTTGTATTCCCCCTGATTGCTGATAGATTTAGCGTGAAAACGATGAGTAGCTTTTATGTGGAGCAGTGCGAGCAGGCGCTCCCAGTCCACGTGGACAAATTCCTGCGCCCGGGCTTCATGTATTACTCCGGTAAGGCAGGTACGGAGATGCGTCCTGAGACCACTGATCTTCAGGAGCTTTTACGTAGCGACGAGCATAAGTACATTTTGGTGCGTGGCTTGGAGCTGCGCCGTGTGCAAAAAAGCCTCGCTCTGCCTGAAAATGTCAGCACGGTTAAGGAAATCAGCGATATTTACCTTTTGGAGCAGGGTAAATAAATCCTATGGGGGCATAGGAGGATGAAGCAATGGAAGGGTATGTTAAGAACGGTAAGAAATTAGGTGTTTTGGGTGGCTTAGGCCCCGCGGCGGCGGCGGAGTTTTTGCGTCAGCTGGCGGCGGCCTGTCCTGCGTCGACCGACCAGGAGCATCCAATCGTTTATTTGCTAGGGGATTGCGAGATTCCCGATAGGGGAACAGCGATCTGCGGCTTGGGACCATCGCCCGAGGCTCGCCTGAAGGACGATCTGCTGCGCCTGTGCGAGTGGGGTGCGGATGTCTTGGCGGTTCCTTGTAATACGGCACATTATTTCATTAACCATTTTCTTGACGAGCTTCCTGTGCCCTTGATCCATATTGTGGAAGCGACGGTTACGGAAACGAAAAAAATAGCGCCTGAGGGAGCATGGATGCTGTCGACGAAGGGGACACGTGCCTGCGGACTGTATCAGGAGTGCGCGGCGCGACATGGACTAAAGCTGTTCATTCCCAATGAGGAGCAAAGCGATAAAGCGCAGCAGGTGATCAACTATGTGAAGGCTAACAGGACGCGGGAGGCGGGAGCGCTGATGCGCGAGCTTGTGCTGGAGCTGTGGCAGGAGCACGATGTGCCCGTGATGACGGCTTGCACGGAGCTACCGCTGGGCTATGACGCGTCGGGACTGCCGCAGGAGCGCAGTATGTCGAGCATTAAGGCTCTCGTTACCGCAACGGTCGCGCAATTGTATACTAAGCAGTAAAGAAAAGCAAGTAACGTTCGACTCGCCGCGCACGCTTTGACTGATGACAGTATTTTGGTGACGAATAATATCAGAGAGTTTCAGCGAGTAGAGGGCTTGCGTTTGGAGAATTGGACGTACAGCGAAATTTAATATTTGCCCATAAAAAAACGTTGTCCATTCATATCGAAGGGACAACGTTCGTTTTATTTCAGCAGCTCTTTCTTTAGCTGGTAATATTCGCGCGAGAAGTAGGGCGAGAGCTGCGCCTCGCGATGATCATAGCCGAAGGAGCGCTTGGTCAGCGAAAGGATGGGGGGCGCTTGAATACGCTTGGCAACCGAAAAGCCTGCGAAGAGCTTCCACCAGCGTTCTAAATCGTCGATTAGTGCTTGCGCCGTTGGGCAGGCGCTCCGCAGCGCCTCCTCGGTACAGCCCAGCTCCTCGGCGAGCCGTCCCTCCTTATACCAACGCAGAATATCGGCAGGCGTGCTTTTGTGCCAATTTTCGATGAAGGCGCGCAGCAGATAATCGTGGTACTCGTAGCAAAGCGGATCGCCGCCACTGCCGACCGTCTGAGAGGCTGAAAGCTCGGCGCTCGGGCGAATGCTGAAGATCTCCTCGGGAATTACCTCGCGCTGAAAGACGATCTCGTTGAGATAGCGTCCCAAGGCGTACACCTGATGCTTCCACAAATCGCCGATCAGCGCTAGCGCGCCAGCGATATCGCCGTAGAAGGTCGCATAGCCGACGGAAAGCTCCGCCTTATTGGAGTTGCAGCTGAACGCTCCGCCGAAGGCGGCAGCGGCAGCGGCGATTAGGCGCGCTCCGCGATCACGCGCTTGAATGTTTTCTTTGACTAGCTCGCTAAGCTGTAGCTTGAAGGTTGCGCCAGTGCGCATATCGGTGATCGAGGTGCTGCTTAGCTGCTCGACGGTCTGCTCATAGCTTTCGCTGATCGGCATGACCGCGTAATTAGCGCCCAAGGCCTGCGCCATGGTTACTGCTAAGCCTTTGGTGGTAGCGGAATTATATTGCGAGGGTAAATTCAAAAGCAGCACGTTTTCCGCGCCGAGAATATCCGTATACATGGCGGCAGTCACGGCGCTGTCGATGCCGCCGGAAAGACCGATGGTCATCTTTTTGATGCCGCATTGCTGCAAAAACTTACTTGCGCCGTATTTGAGCGCCAAATAGATCGAGGGCGTTTCCTCGGGTAGCTGCGTGGGCTTACTCATGGGGAGGATGCTGTTTGCCTCGGTATCCCAAAGCATTTCCAAAAAGCTCTCGGCATACATCTCGGCGGAGGCGCTGATGCTTCCGTCCGCGTTATAGGCGCAGCTACAGCCGTCATAGGTAAAGATGTTCTTACCGTTGTTTTGGATGCCGACGTTATTGCAATAGATCAGCGGTACGCCCGCCTGCGCCGCCTGAGCGCTAAAAAGGCGGTTGCGCTTGCGATTCTTGCCGAGCGAATAGGGGGAGCAGGAGAGATTGCACAAAAGCTCCGCTCCATTATGAGCGAGCGTTTGCGGCACGTTGAGATGATAGTTCTCCGTCCAGCCGTCCTCGCACAGCATCACGCCCAGGCGCACGCTTTTTCCATGCAGGCACAGCTCCACGGGCTGGAGCGCCTTTTCCACCGCGGCGTTTTCTTCGGCGCAGAGCTTTTGCAGGCTATAGAAATAGCGGCAGTCGTCAAACTCGCGGTAATTGGGCAGGGAGTTTTTGATGATGAAGCTTCTGCCCTGATAGCCGCCGATAAGCCTGCCGTTTTGACAGATGAAGGCGGCGTTGTATTTGCGCAGACGACCGTCCTCGTTCAGCTTGTCGGGCTCCGTGGCGACGCTGCCGAAGATTACGCAAATATTTTGACTGGCCTCGATGATTCTTTGCGTGTAGTAGGCGCAATCATCTAAAAAGCTCTGCTGCTCCCAAAGGTCGCCGATCAAATAGCCCGGCAGTACCATTTCGGGCAGCAGTAAAATATCAGCCTGCCTCGCGCGGGCTGTTTCTATAGCATGTAGGATTTTTTGATAGTTAAGATCCGGACGGCCGGCGATGACATCGACCTGTCCGCAAAGAATTTTAATTTTCACTTTCCGTGTCCTTCCACATTTCAAATGCTTGCATTATTGACTTGTATAGTGTTATTATAGCAGAGATGTAATGATTTCTCTAGCGTTAAGGGGGCTTTTCCTGTGAAACATAACAAAAAAACTAACGCGGCACGTATTCTGGACGAGCTGCGCATCGCTTATAAATTGGTGGAGTATCCTGTGGACGAGGAGCATTTAGATGCCGTACACGTGGCGCAGGAGGTGGGAATGCCGCCGGCACAGGTCTTTAAGACGCTGTGCGTGCGTGGCGATAGGAGCGGCGTGATCTTCGCCGTCATTCCCGGCAACGGCGAGCTTGATCTCAAGGCACTGGCGAAGGTGAGCGGCAATAAGCGCGTGGAGCTGGTGCATTTAAAGGAGGTGCTGCCGCTGACGGGTTATATTCGCGGTGGCTGCTCTCCCTTGGGCGCGAAGAAAAATTATCCGGTTTATTTTGACGAGAGCTGCGAGCTTTGGGACGAGATCGCGATCAGCGCCGGACAGCGCGGTATGCAACTGGTCGCCGCCCCGCAGGATTTGCAAAGGGCGACTAAGGCGGTGGTCGCGCCGCTTATTTTTGCGTAGACTTCTTGTAGCAAGCGCAAGAATATGTTATTATTAAATGGTATAAGTATTTTTGTCCGCTCAGGGACTAATAGAGAAAGAGCTTATCCTAAGAAAGTGGGTTTTATTTATGTTATATGTTAGTACGAGAGGGAAAACCGATTTAATGTCCGCGGCCTATGCGATTACCCGCGGCTTGGCGGAGGACGGCGGTCTGTTCGTGCCTCAGCGCGTTCCAGAGCTGCGTCCTACCGATATTAAGGCGATGGCTGACAAGCCCTACACTGAAAGAGCGGTGGACGTGCTGTTAAAATATTTGACCGATTTTAGCGAGGACGAGCTGCGCGAATGCGTGAACGCCGCCTATGCCGAGGATAAATTCGGCAAGAATCCCGTACCCTTGGTACAGGTGAACGATAATACCGGCGTTTTGGAGCTTTGGCATGGACCGACCTCCGCATTTAAGGATATGGCGCTTCAGCTGTTGCCGCATTTGCTCACGCGCTCCATGAAAAAGAGCGGCGAGACCAATAAGGTAGTGATCCTAGTCGCCACCTCCGGCGATACTGGTAAGGCGGCTTTGGAGGGCTTCGCCGATGTCGAGGGTACGCAGATCATCGTCTTCTACCCGAGTGAGGGCGTAAGCGATATTCAAAAGCGTCAGATGATCACCCAAGCGGGTAAGAATGTCAAGGTCTTCGGCATCGAGGGCAATTTCGACGACGCGCAGCGCGGCGTGAAGGAAATTTTCGGCAACACCATTTTGGGCGAGGAGCTGAGCAAGAACGGCTTTAGCTTCTCCTCCGCTAACTCCATTAACTGGGGACGCTTGGTGCCGCAGATCGTGTACTATTTCAGCGCCTATACCGACGCGGTGAAGGCGGGCAAAATCGTCTTTGGCGAGAAGATTAATTTCGTAGTGCCGACGGGTAATTTCGGCGATATTTTGGCAGGCTATTACGCGAAGCTGATGGGACTGCCGGTGGAGCGCTTGATTTGCGCGTCCAACAGCAATAAGGTGCTGACCGATTTCGTTAATACCGGCGTTTATGATAAGCGTCGCGATTTCTATAAGACTATTTCTCCCTCCATGGATATTTTGGTATCCAGCAATTTGGAGCGCTTGCTGTATAACGTGACCGATAATAATTCCGAGCTGGTCGCCGAATATATGAAGAAGCTGAATAACGAGGGCATCTATCAGATCGACGAGGAGGTGCTGAAGCGTATTCAGCGCGAGTTCTTCGCCGCCTGGGTGGACGAGCTGGAAACAAAAGAAGCTATCGGACGCATTTACGAGGATTACAAGTATCTGATGGATACGCATACGGCAGTTGCTTGGCGCGCTTTGGAAAAATATCGTTTCCTGACGAGCGACGAAACCTATACCGTCGTGCTGTCCACCGCTAGCCCGTATAAATTCTCCGACAGCGTTCTCGACGCTTTGAACGATACGCAGCCGGAGGGTGCCGATCCCTTCGCCAATTTGGCGGAGCTGCACGCTAAGACGGGCATGGAGATCCCGTCGAGAATGCTGGCACTGAAGGATCTGCCCGTTCTGCACGAGGAGGTCATTCCTGCCGACAAGATGGAATTGGCAGTCGTAAAAAATCTGCTTTAATATACGAATTTTCTAGGGGACTTAGCCTGCTTAGCGGGCTAAGTCTTTGCTATAGTGATGGGAGGTGCGCTATGCTGCTTGATGAGGTGTTGGAGGGCGTGCGAAGGGGCACGCTTTCGCTTGCGGAGGCCAAGGCGTATTTAAAGAGCGAGGGCTATGAGGAGCTGGGCTATGCCAAGCTGGATACCACGCGCGAGCGGCGTTCCGGCTTCAGCGAGGTGGTCTATTGTCCCAATAAGCCCGCAGCCTACCTTCCGCGAATTTACCAACGTCTTTACGCAAAGCAGGGCGAGGTCTTTGGTACGCGCGCCACGCAGGAGCAATACGAGCTGGTGCGTAACGCGCTGCCCGATGTTGCTTATGATCCCATAGCGCGCACGCTCAAGCTGACTAAGCGTGAGAAGGAATTGCAGGGCTTAGTGGCGGTGTGCACGGCGGGTACGGCGGACGTTCCCGTAGCGGAGGAGGCGGCACAGACGGCGGAGTTTTTTGGCACGCGGGTGGAACGCTTCTATGACGTGGGCGTGAGCGGATTGCATCGACTGCTCAGCAAGGTGGAGCCATTGCGGCAGGCGCATTGCGTGATCGCGGTGGCAGGCATGGAGGGCGCGCTGGCGAGCGTGATCGGCGGTCTGGTGCGTAATCCCGTGATAGCCGTGCCGACGAGCGTGGGCTACGGCGCGAGCTTTCAGGGAGTCGCCGCGCTGCTGACGATGCTGAATTCCTGCGCGAATTGCGTTTCCGTGGTAAATATCGACAATGGCTTCGGAGCGGGGATTATCGCTACCCAGATCAATCGACTGGCGTTAGCTGGAAATAACGCTAATGTGAATATCGGTCTTCAGGGAAGCCTGAATAGGCAGGGAGAGGACTGAAAAAATGCATGAATATAAAAATAATCAGGAAAGAATGCAGGCGGTGGTTGACGGCATCACGCCACGAATCGCCGCCGAGAAATATCAGGTGCTTTTGGCGGAGCTGCGCCGTTTGGGCAGGGTGCTGATCGCCTTTAGTGGCGGCGTTGATTCCTCGTTTTTACTTTCTGCCGCGCAGGAGGCCTTGGGCGCGAACACCTTGGCGATTACCGCACGCTCCGGCGTAGTGCCCAAGCGTGACGTGGCGGAGGGCAGTGATTTTTGCGCACGGCGTGGAATCGAGCATCTATACTTTGATTTTGACGAATTGCAGGTGCCGGGCTTTGCCGAAAATCCGCCTGACCGCTGCTATATTTGTAAAAAAACGCTGTTTACGAATTTTAAACGGATTGCGGCGGAGCGTGGCGCGGTGCTGTGCGAGGGCTCGAATATGGACGATTTGGGCGACTACCGTCCAGGCTTAAGGGCGTTGGCGGAGCTAGAGGTGCATAGCCCCCTGCGCGTCGCCAAGCTCGGCAAGGCGGAGATTCGCTATCTTTCGCGACAGCTAGGCTTGCCAACATGGAAGAAGCCTTCATTTGCTTGTCTGGCATCACGCTTCGTTTATGGCGAACACATTACGGCGGCGAAGCTGGCAGCTGTTGATCAGGCGGAGCAAATACTTTTGGATAACGGCTTCAGTCAGTTCCGCGTGCGCGTGCATGGCGATTTAGCACGCATCGAGGTGCTGCCGGAGCAGCTGCCGCTTTTAGCGCAGGAGCCGCTAAGGGAGCAGATATATAGTAAGCTCAAGGGCTTGGGCTTTATGTACGTCACCTTGGATTTGCAAGGCTATCGCACGGGCAGCATGAATGAGAGCCTACGAAGCACGACTGATGCGAGAAAATAGCCTTGAACGTTTAGATAAAATTCATCTTACGGAGGTAGATTATGAAATCCTTATACTTGGAATGTAGCACAGGTATCAGCGGCGATATGCTGGTGGCCGCGCTTTTAGATGTCGGCGCTGAGCGCGAGGCCTTGCAAAAGGCGTTGGACAGCATTCCGGCGCAGGGCTTTACCTATGAGATAAGCAGGGTGAAGAAGGCGGGCGTCGCCTGCTGTGATTTTGATGTGCGTTTGGATGCGGAGCATGAGAACCATGATCACGATATGGCATATCTGCATGGCGAGGCGGTAACGCATACGCACGAACACAGTCACGAGCATATGCATA
>CAYZOZ010000007.1:0-12889 GCA_964480295.1 uncultured Phascolarctobacterium sp. | reverse complement strand
GAGCATCATGAGCATGTACATAAGCACGAGCATCGTGGTCTGCCCGAGGTTATGGAGATCATCGCGCATACGAGTATGAGCGAGTCAGCGCGTCTTTTGGCGTATAATATTTTTGATATTATCGCGGAGGCGGAGGCGCAGGCGCACGAGGTGCCGAAGAACGAGGTGCATTTTCACGAGGTGGGGGCGATCGATTCCATCGTGGACGTGATCGCGATCGCCGTGTGCATGGATAGCCTGCGAATTGACGAGGTAATCGTGCCGAAGCTTTGCGAGGGACGCGGCAGCGTGCGCTGTCAGCATGGCGTGCTCCCCGTACCGGTGCCCGCGGTCGCCAATATCGTCACGCGCTACGGCATCAATTTGAGCATCATTCCCGTGGAGGGCGAATTCGTTACGCCGACGGGAGCTGCGGCGGTGGCGGCGCTGCGTACCACGACAATGCTGCCCGAAAGCTTCAAAATACTGCGTGTGGGCTTGGGCGCGGGCAAGCGCGCCTATGAGCGTCCCAGTATTTTAAGAGCGATGCTGATCGAGCATGAGGGCGGTAGCGCCCCTTCCGACGAGGAAAGCGACGAGATTTGCGTGCTGGAGAGCAATATCGACGATTGTACGGGCGAGCTTTTGGGCTACGCGCAGGAAAGGTTGCTGGCGGCAGGAGCTTTGGACGTGATCTTCCTTCCCTGCCTGATGAAGAAGCAGCGTCCTGCCTATAAGCTGGAGGTTATGTGCAGAGTCGAGGATTGCGCGGCGATCGAGCAAATTATCTTCGCGGAAACGACAACCATCGGCGTGCGTCGCTCCTTAGTGGAGCGTGTCAAGCTGCCCCGTCACGAGGAGGAGGTCAATACCGCCTACGGTCCAGTCAAGGTGAAGGTGTGCGAGTGCAGCGGCGAGGGACGCTATTATATCGAATATGAAAGCGCGAAGGCGGCGGCGGCGGCGAGCGGCGTTCCTCTGCTCGAGGTATACCGCGAGGTGCATGCCTGCTTCGCCTAAGCGTCGCATTTTGGAATACTTTCCCAATAGCTGCGCGAGAAAACATAAAGCAGTCACAAAGCTATGCTATAATAGATACGATAAAACTTAGATAGAGACGGAGCAGATATGAGAAACGTATACGATTTAGTTGACGAATTTTATCAGGGGGACCCCGAATGGAACGACGTGCTACCGCAGACGGACGTGCATAATTATTTGCGCGCTAAGACCTGGAAGGGTGCCGATGACGACGAGCTTTTCCGTCTTTGGGAGCATATAGTCTCCTTTACGATTTTTTTGGGCAACGCGGAGCAGAGCCTGGAGACCATGGAGCGGGAGAATTTCATCGATTGCGTCGCCTGGTGCGTGCGTAACGTGTCGGGATTTTCTTCTAGCCCCGAGCATATCGCCGCCTTTTTGGACGATTTGGGTGATTTTTACGCCCTGCTCAAGAAGAATTATCACTTTCTCAAGCCTCAGGCACCAGCCGAAGCCAAGGAAAAGCTGCTTGCCGACGGTAGACTGAACATGATCGACGAGCAGGGAAACTTCTTGCCGTCCCTAGAAAGGACCAATCTTTATTCCACGCCCGATCTCTCCGTGAAGGTCGTGCTGAATATGCCCGATGATTTTTGCAGATTTTTGGATTGCATGGGCAGGCTGGCGGAACGAAGGGAGTTTAAGACCGATATCAAGCGCGCCTCCCTCTTTTTCTATTCGCTGTACGAGGGCTTGAATTGCCGACCTGAGGGCGAGAGCGCCTTTTGGGAATACTTCTTCTATGATTATCATCTGCTGTATGACGATCTTCCCTTCATCAAATATTTGCTGAAGCACGTGCGCAAATGCGAGCGTAATCTGAAGGAGAATATTAATGTCGATATCCTGCAAATCTTCAGCGAGGCGCAATTGACGCTCTTCACGGTCAAGGCTGCCTTGGACGAGGGCGTTTATAGCTGTATCGACGTTTTTACGCAGGAGGAGTATGTGCTCAATATCAATTTGCCGCCGAAAACCATCATTGGCAACAAGCTTGTTATGGCGCATATTTTCTACGATAAATCCTTTATCACCAATGGTATTTCCGTAAGCGAGAAAAATAAGACGCAGATAAAGCACTTCGTTCAGGACATGGAGCTGCTCAGAAGCTGGCTGAATCTGCGCTATTATGATAAAACGCTCACCATGGCGGAGACCATAGCGCGTTTGCCGATGGTGACACGCTATATTTATCTTAGCGGCTGGGAAAGGCAACTGAAGGCTAAAATCACACGCGAGCTGGAGCAGCATGCCTATCAGGCGCATCCGCTGCTCGAGGATCAGGTAACCGCTCTTTTGCGCGGCTATATGGAAAGCACTAATTTCGGTAAATACGCCGAGGAGCTGCTTTTGCAGCTATGGTCTGATTACGTACATCAGGGCGAGATTGACGTAAGCAAAATACGCAGTCCGCGAGCCTGGGCTGCCGGTGCCTTAAAGCTTTTCATGGATATCAACTCGATTTTGGGAATCAATACGGCTGATATCGAGGAGATAACTGGCATGCTACCGGGAAGCTTCACCAGAACGTCCAAGGCTATGAGGGACGTACTGGGGCTTGACGAGTTTTATTCGCGTTACTTTACCGAGGAAACGCTTTTGTACATGATACTTTTTTAACAGAGGTAAACATTATGCAATGTGGATTTTGTGGGCGTGAGGTGCCCAAGGGCGCTGCCGAATGTCCCTATTGTCATTATCGCATGGAGATCGATCCGGAGGTTTTGCGCCCGCAGGAGCGTGATGCCTTCGAGGGAACGACGATAGAGGAGGACGGCACGGCGACGGATACGACACAGATCAGCACGAACGCCCAGGAGCAGGAGCGTGCCTATCGCGCGGAGCAGGGCGCGCCGGAAATCAAGGTGCATACCTTCGGCTGCGGCAGCGGTATGCTGATGACGCTACTAATTTTGGGCGGCATTTTGGCGCTGTTCTTTTTCCTGCTGCCGACCTTCGTGGTTTTCGCGGCGATCGGCGCGGTCATAGTTTTCATCATGCGACTTTTTTCTTGAGAGCTTAAATATTTTTGTACTAAAAAGAGGATTTTCGTCAGCCGTGACGAATTGAAAATAGGTACACAATGTGTTTAATATAAGGAGGCATAAGCATATGCATAGTTACAGCATGGAGCTTGGCGGCAGAACTCTTACTATTGAGACCGGCAAGATCGCTAAACAGGCTAACGGCGCGGTATTGGTTCGTTACGGTGATACCGCAGTGGTAGTTGCCGTTACCGGTACTAAAACCCCGCGCGAGGGTGTTGACTTTTTCCCTTTGACTGTTGATTTTGAAGAAAAAATGTACGCTGTGGGCAAGATTCCCGGCGGCTTTATTAAACGTGAAGGTCGTCCCAGCGAGCAGGCTATTCTGACCAGCCGTCTGATCGATCGTCCTATCCGCCCGATGTTCCCCGAGGGCTATCACAACGACGTGCAAATCGTTGCTACCGCCGTTTCCGTAGATCCTGACAACGCTCCGGATATGCCGGCGATGGTTGGTGCTTCCTGCGCTCTGTCCATTTCCGATATTCCCTTCGAGGGACCTATCGCCGGTGTGCGCGTAGGCTTGATCAATGGCGAGTTCATCGTTAACCCGACCGTGGAGCAGGCTGCCATTTCCGAGTTGAATTTGGCGGTTGCCGGCACGAAGGACGCAATCCTCATGGTCGAGGCAGGCGCGAAGGAGGTTTCCGAGGAAACCATGCTCGACGCTATTTGGTTCGGTCATGGCGTGATTAAGCAGCTGGTAGAGTTCCAAGAGAAGATCGTTGCCGAGGTGGGCAAGGAAAAGATGGAGGTTCCCTTCTACGCTCCTCCTGCCGAATTGGTGGAGGAAATCGAAGCCTACGGCGCGCAAAAGCTGAAGGACGCCTTGATGGATGCCAATAAACTGGAGCGTGAGGAAAACGTCGCTAAGGTAAAGGCCGAGATTGCTGAGGTATTCCTGGAGAAGTATCCTGATAACGCGAAGGACGTTGCTTACGTAACCCAAAAGCTCGTGAAAAAGATCGTGCGTCGCACTATCTCCGTGGACAAGATTCGTCCTGACGGTCGTCAGCTGGACGAGGTGCGCCCCGTAACCTGCGAGGTAGGTCTTTTGGCGCGTCCGCATGGCAGCTCTCTGTTCACCCGCGGTCAAACGCAAATTTTGAACGTTTTGGCTTTAGCGCCGCTGCGCGAGGCACAGATTCTCGACGGTCTCGGTGCCGAAGAAACCAAGCGTTATATTCATCACTATAATTTCCCACCGTATTCCGTAGGCGAGACCAAGCCGCTGCGCAGCCCCGGTCGTCGCGAGATCGGTCACGGCGCTTTGGCTGAGCGTGCTTTGAAGCCGGTTATTCCCTCCGAGGAGGAATTCCCGTATGCTCTGCGTCTGGTATCCGAGGTTCTGGAGTCCAACGGCTCCTCCTCCATGGGCTCCGTTTGCGCCAGCACCCTGTCTTTGATGGACGCGGGTGTGCCTATCAAGGCTCCCGTTGCCGGCGTGGCTATGGGCTTGGTTAAGGACGGCGATTACTTCACCATTCTGACCGATATTCAGGGCTTGGAGGACGCTCTGGGCGATATGGACTTCAAGGTAGCTGGCACCGACAAGGGCATTACCGCTATCCAAATGGATATCAAGATCGACGGTATCAACAAGGACATCTTCACCCAAGCTTTGGCACAGGCTAAGCGTGGTCGCGAGTTCATCATGGGCAAAATGATGGAATGTATCAGCGAGCCGCGTAAGGAGCTGAGCAAGTACGCTCCCAAGATCACCACCATTCATGTTGATCCTGACAAGATCGCCAAGGTCATCGGCCCCGGCGGCAAGACGATTAAGAAGATCGTTGACGAGAGCGGCGCTAAGATCGATATCGATGACAGCGGTCGCATCTTCATCGCCGCTATCAACAGCGAATCCGCGAATAAGGCTATCGACATGATCAACGGCGTGACCGCCGAAGCGGAACCAGGCAAGATCTACACCGGTAAGGTTACCCGCCTGATGAACTTCGGCGCATTCGTAGAAATCCTGCCCGGCAAGGAAGGTCTGGTACATATTTCCCAGCTCTCCACCGAGCATGTGGACAAGGTTGAGGACGTGGTTTCCGTCGGCGACGAAATTGTCGTTAAGGTTACCGAGATCGACAATAAGGGTCGCATCAATCTCTCCCGCAAGGCAGTATTGATGAAGGGTATGCAAAAATAAGCGCGATGGCGCATTTTACAGGGCTCCCCCAACGGGGAGCCCTTCTTGCGATAGGAAGGAGCGTAATCGATGAGGATCAGAGGCTTTGAAAAAATCAGTAAATACGCGTCTGTGGATTTCCCTATGCCGGAGCGCAAGACCGAGCTGAGCGCGGGCTATGATTTCTGCCTGCCTGAGGACGTGCTGCTGGAGCCCGGCAAGCTGAAGCTCGTGCCCACGGGCGTGAAGGCGTATATGCGGGCGGGCGAGTGGCTGGGTATGCACATTCGCAGCTCCATGGCGGTAAAGAAGCATATTATGCTGCTGAATAACGTGGGCATTATCGATGCCGATTATTATAATAACGCGGACAACGAGGGACATATCATGCTCGCGCTGCTCAATATGGGCGAGGAGGATATACTTCTGCCCAAGGGCGAGCGTGTCGCGCAGGGAATTTTTTATAATTACCTTACCGCGGACGGGGACGAGCTGGTGGCGAAGGACGTGCGCGGCGGCGGCTTCGGCAGCACGAGCAAATAGCTTTTTGCAACCTTCTTAACACTTCTTAAGAAAAAATAAATTTTAAGCGATTGTAAAGCTTTTTATTTGACAAAGAGATTGCGTTGTACTATAATTTTTCTAATGAAACAACCATTAAGATAGAGGCGCGGAAGGCATGAGTAACCTGTGGAGCGGGAGCGTGGAAGCAGGCCAAAGGGCTAACGCCGAAGTACAGGAGCAGCCGTGCTTTTGTGCTGGGCCGTCAGCGAAAGCTGCCGGACTGTCGCTGAACAGTCAGCGGAGAGCTATCTCAGGTATGGTCATGATTGCAATGCAGCATGCAACCGCTGGGATAGAGCGAAAAATCTCAGCGGTTTTTCTTTGCGTTTTATTTATGAGTCCCAAGTAATATAAGGAGTGAAGCAAATGATTAAAGTATTGGTAAACGGCGCTTTAGGTCGCATGGGCAGTGAGGTCTGCAAAAAGGTTTATGCCGAAGCGGATCTAGAGCTGGTAGCGGCCGTTGATATTAAGGAGGGCGTGGTTCCTCTGGGCGAGGGCATACCGGTAGGCACCGATTTGGTGGCGACGATCAAAGCGGCAAAGCCCGACGTAGTAGTCGATTTCACTCGCCCGAACGTGGTCATGGGCAATCTGCGCACCATGCTGCCATTGGGCGTGCACGCAGTAGTTGGCACTACTGGCTTCACCGACGAAAACCTGCGCGAGCTGGACGAGCTGGCAAGAGCTAACAACACCTCCCTGCTAATCGCTCCGAACTTCGCTTTGGGCGCGGTCGTAATGATGAAGCTGGCATGCGAGGCTGCCAAATACTTCCCCAATGTTGAGATCATCGAGAAGCATCATGACAACAAGCTGGATGCTCCCTCTGGCACCGCGATCATCACCGCGCAAAAGATCGCCGAGGTGCGCAAGGCTATGCGTCAAGGACATCCAGAGGAGCGTGAGACCATGGCTGGCGTCCGCGGCGGCGATTTCGAAGGTATGCGTATTCATAGCATTCGTTTGCCGGGCTATGTCGCTTCGCAGGAGGTTATCTTCGGCGGACAGGGCGAGACGCTGCACATCAGCACCGATCCAGTGAACCGTGAATGCTATATGCCGGGCGTGGCGCTTGGCTGTCGCAAGATCGGCGAGCACACCGGCTTGGTTTATGGCTTAGACAAGCTATTGTAATATAGAGGAGGGAAAGGATCATGAAGAAGTATAATGTGGCGATTTTGGGCGCTACCGGCGCCGTCGGTACCGAATTTTTAAAGCTCATCGAGGAGCGTGATTTCCCGTTTGCCGAGCTGCGTCTTTTGGCATCCAAGCGCAGCGCTGGTAAGGAGATCGACTTCATGGGCAAGAAATATATCGTGCAGGAGGCGACTAAGGATTCCTTCGAGGGCATCGACATCGCGCTTTTCGCAGGCGGCAGCATTTCCAAGGAATTCGCGCCGATCGCCGTGAAGGCTGGTGCCGTGGTTATCGATAACTCCAGCACCTTCCGCATGGATCCCGAGGTTCCCCTGGTAGTGCCCGAGGTCAATCCCGAGGATATTTTGAAGCATAAGGGCATCATCGCGAACCCGAACTGCTCCACGATCATCATGGTTATGGCTTTGAAGCCGCTCTACGATTTGGCGCGTATTAAGCGCATCGTGGTTTCCACCTATCAGGCGGTTTCCGGTGCCGGCAAGGAGGGCATCGACGAGCTGACCGCGCAGGCGAAGGCCTATAGCGAGGGACGCGAGATGGAGGCGCATATCCTGCCGTCCGCAAGCCTTGCTAAGCATTATCCCATCGCCTTCAACCTGATTCCGCAAATCGACGTTTTCCTTGATAATCTCTATACCAAGGAAGAGATGAAGATGGTAAACGAGACCAAGAAGATCATGCATGATGATGAGATGCGTATTACCGCTACCACCGTGCGCGTGCCCGTTTATCGTAGCCACAGCGAGTCCGTTAATATCGAATTCGAGCATGATTTGGAGCTTGCCGACATGGTGAAGGCGCTCTCCGCGTTCCCAGGCGTGGTAATGCAGGACGATCCCGAAAACCAGGTTTATCCGATGCCTCTTTACACCTCCGACAAGGACGATTGCTACGTAGGTCGTCTGCGTCGCGACTTTTCCAACCCCAACACCTTCAATCTGTGGGTAGCAGGCGACCAGATCCGCAAGGGCGCTGCCTTGAACACCCTGCAAATTGCCGAGGTTATGATCAAAAACGGCTGGATCTAATTTAGAGCAGAGGAGCATGAAATAGAAATGAAGATTATTGTACAAAAATTCGGCGGCACCTCCGTAGCCACCGAGGAAGCGCGCATCGCTGTAAAAAACAAGGTGCAGCAGGCAGTGCGCAAGGGCTATTCCCCCGTGGTCGTAGTTTCAGCCATGGGACGCAAGGGCGCGCCCTATGCCACCGACACCCTGATCGATACGCTGAAGGAGATCAACCTTTCTGTCAACGTGCGTGAGCTGGATATGCTCATGTGCTGCGGCGAGATCATTTCCTCCTGCGTTATGGCAGCCACTCTGCAAAAATTCGGTATCAACGCCATGGCGCTGACTGGTGGTCAGGCAGGCATCATCACCGATTCCCAGTTCGGCGCAGCGCGCATCAAAAACATCAACACCGCTAATCTGATCCGCCTTTTGGAATCCGGCATTATCCCCGTGGTTTGCGGTTTCCAAGGCATGACGGAGAATAACTATAAATTCACGACCTTGGGACGCGGTGGCAGCGACACCTCCGCCGCGGCTCTCGGCGCGGCACTCAAGGCCGACTTCGTAGAGATTTATACGGACGTGGAGGGCATCATGACCGCCGATCCGCGCTTGGTGAAGGAAGCCAATATTCTGGAGCAGATTTCTTATGCCGAGGTTTGCCAAATGGCCTATAACGGCGCGAAGGTTATTCATCCCCGCGCTGTAGAGATCGCCATGGGCAGCAATATCCCCATGTACGTTAAATCCACCTTCAGCGACGCTCCCGGCACGCTGATCACCAGCGAGGGCAACGGCGCGCGCGACGGCGCTGAGGTGACGATCAACGAAACCTGCGCCAGCGGCGTAGCTAATCTGAATGATTTGGCGCAATTCCGCGTGGAGCTGAATCCGCAGGATTTGGCGGCAGGGCGCAATCTTTTCGAGGATTTGGCGGCGGCGGGCATTTCCGTAGGCTGCCTGAACCTTTCCGAGAAGGAAGCCATGTTCGCCGTATTCTCTGGCGACGTGGAGCACACTAAGGGCGTACTCGAGGACACGGGCTTCAAATATCTGTGCAATACTGGCTGTGCTAAGGTTTCCGTAGTCGGCAGCGCGATGCGTGGCGTTCCCGGCATCATGGCGACCTTCGTGGCGGCTTTGGCGGCTAAAAATATCGCTATTTTGCAAACCGTGGACTCCGATACCACGATTTCCGCAATCATCAAAGAGGAGCATCTTGTAGAGGCTGTTACGGCGCTGCATCACGCTTTCAAATTATAAAAGAGGTGTATTTCTCATGACAAAACCCTATTTTGGAAGATTATTGACCGCTATGGTAACTCCCTTCACCGCCGATGGCAGCGTGAATTATGAAGCAGGCTGTCAGCTGGCGGATTGGCTTTTGGCAAACGGCACCGACGGTCTGGTCGTAGAAGGCTCCACCGGTGAGGCTGCCACCATGACCATGGAGGAGAAGCTGCAATTCATGCAAACGATCGTTAAGCATATCAATGGTCGCGCGCCGATCGTGGCAGGCGCGGGCACGAACTGTACCGCTAGCACCATCGAGCTGGTAAAGCAAATGGAGGCCTGCGGCGTGGACGGCCTTTTAGTTGTTGGTCCGTATTACAATAAGCCGACGCAGGAGGGCTATTACCAGCATTTCGCGGCAGTTGCTAAGGCTACTAAGCTGCCGATCATCGTGTATAATGTTCCCGGTCGCACGGGCTCCAATATCGAGCCGGCAACCGTAGCGCGTTTGGCTAAGGATTTCGAGAATATCGTAGCGATTAAGGAGGCGGCAGGCAACGTGGCGCAAACCGCCGAGCTGTATCGCGTGCTTCCCGAGCGCGTTTCCATTTATAGTGGCGATGACGGCTTGATCCTGCCCTTCATGGCAGTTGGCGCTGTCGGTCTGATTTCCGTGCTGGCGAATTGCAACGGTAAGATTTTGCAGGACGTTATGCAAGCCTACAGCGAAGGTCGCGTGGAGGATGCCGCCAAGCTGAACGCAAAAATGGTACCCTTGGCGAAGGCGATGTTCATCGAAAGCAATCCTATTCCTGTAAAGGCAGCCGTAACGAAGGTCACCGGTATTCCTGCAGGCGATCCGCGTCTGCCGCTGACTAAGCTTAGCGCTGCCGCAGAGGCTAAGCTTAATGCCGTACTCCAAGAATACGGTATGCTTAAATAAGCTTTCGAACCTGAATAAAATATAATAAGAAATTTATTACAGAAGAAGTTCTTCCTGTTAAAGCAGGAGGAGCTTCTTTTTTTATGCGTTAACAGTATTTGCACTTTATAGGGGCTAAACACTTTTTGATAAATAATAAAACATCAATGTGTATACTAAAGAAATTACTAACGCTTTTATAAATAAATCAATAGTTCGTATAAATATTGACAAAATCGGGGGGGTGATATAATACAACTAAAAATAAAAATATTGACTTTATAAATATGTATAGCATGGGAGCATTGATTGTTTTCGTAAAATAGGAGATGATGAACATTGCATATGCTCGGAAGAAATAGAAAGGTAAAAGACACCTTGATAGCGGCAGTGCTGCTGTCATTGATGAGCTGTAGCTACGTGCGGGCGGCGGCGGTAGAGTACCAAGCAGTGAATGACAAGTATTTGTCGATCACCGCGAATAATAATAGTAAAGCGGCGGTTAACGAGGGAACGACGAGTATCGCCATCGGAACTAATGCTAAGATTCAGTTGCTTACGAGATATCCCAGTGAAAAGGATAGAATTTATTATGAACGCCTTCTATCAGCTGAAAAGGCTAAAGCCTTAAAGCCGGCAAGCTTGAGCGAGGAGGATTATACGAAGCTTTTCGATGACAATAAGAATTTTATTGCCGATGATGAGCTATCAGAGGAGCTTTTGCAATGGAAGCAAGCGATATTGGCAGAAGCAGCTACTAAGACGGTTAGCAATGCCATAGCGATCGGTAGCTCCGCTCTAGCAAAAAATGATTACGCTATAGCTTTAGGTAATAAAGCTGAGGCTGTAAGCATATCGGCAGTGGCTATCGGTAATAGCGCCTATGCTAAGAACGAGAGCACGATCGCCATAGGTAAAAACGCTCAAGCAGGACATTATGATGCGACTCCTGCTAATAACGCGATAGCGATCGGTACGTCTGCCAAAACCTATTATAGCAGCGGCATAGCCTTAGGCAATAAGGCTAAATCAGAAGGAACTAGATCTATAGCTATCGGCGATAGCGCGTGGACCTATCGTGATGAGGGAATTGCTATCGGTAGTGCGTCCTATGGATATAGTGACGCGATAGCCATCGGCGTTAATACATCGGCAAGCGCAACCAATAGTATTGCCTTGGGATATAATTCAAACTCAAAATCTAGAAATAGTATTTCTGTTGGCTATAAGGCTACGTCTTTATATCAAGGGAGCATCGCTATAGGTGTTAAGGCTAGCGCAGGTAATGCCGATGAGGAGGGAGATGCTGATTACGATGCAGTAGCTTTGGGTGGACACTCTAAGGCTAACTCGTTTCAAACGGTAGCTATCGGATCGTATACCGAGGCTAACGCTAGCAGAGCCTTGGCTTTAGGCGCTGGCGCTAAGGCTGATGTCGAAAATGGCATCGCTTTGGGCTCGCGTTCGGTGGCGAATAGGGAAGCGGGCATAAGCGGCTGGAATCCTTTGGGCGATACTAAGGATAGCGTTACCTGGAAAAGCAATTTGGGCGCGGTATCCGTGGGCGGTAAGGTCGATAAACAGGTCTATACGCGTCAAATTACCAACGTGGCGGCAGGCTCGGAGGATACGGACGCTGTAAACGTCGCCCAGCTGAAGGCCGTCGATAGTAAGATCGGCGTGGTCGAAACAGATGTAAGTAATGCTAATAGCAGTATTTTAGATTTAACGAATAGCGTAAATACCAACATTTCTACTTTAACGGATAGCGTTAATGCTATCAATGATAAATTAGACGGTCTATCGCTAAGCTCCTCCGCTAAAGACGTTACTCTGAAAACCGAGATCACTGATTCCTCTTTAGATGGTAAAGTAGATGAGAATTTAATTCTTACCGTAGATACCGCTAATACCGATGACGGTTCACTTAGCGCGGTGAATTATAGCCTGCGCTTGAACAGTGATATAAGAAATCTCAGTAGCATTACCTTCGAGGATTCCGAAATGGCGCAAGGTATGCGCATTTCCAATCGCGGCGTTTCCTTTGGCGGACAGGTTTTACATGGCGTGGGCGCTGGCTCTTCCGATTGGGACGCGGTGAACTACGGGCAATACCGTTTGCTCTTGGAGCGTGTTGACTATTTGGAAGCGAATCAGGTAGTCAGTGGTTATGTCGATACTAGCTCGGGAGAGCTGGTTTTGGAGCGTGGCAATATCTATGGCGAGGATGGCTCCAGTATAGTTGACAATTTATCCAGCGTGTGGTCGGATTACGGTGAAAACAATAATGATCAAACCGATCTGGAAAGCGCGCGTTATAATTATGATTTGGCAAGCTATAATAGCAACATCATGCTTTTGGATTTGGATGAGGACGAGCTGGCAACCTCGGCGGCGACTAACTCCGATGCCGGTATCGCGCTTTTGGATCTAAGCTCCGAAAGTGACGCAATTAGCGCGGTAGCGGATGAAGGTACCGCTACTTCTGGCGATGAAAGTACGAAAACTACGGATACAAGCGAAGCTGCGAGCGGCGTTTTTGCTTCTGATAAGGTTATTTCCAGCCATATGACGGAAACCGTAGCATCGGTTTATGACGTAAAGGCTTTAAAGAATTTAACGATTAATACGGGCTTGGTAACGCAGGCGGCGCTAGCAGAGGCGACGAGTAATATTAATGATAATATTAGCACCGTGACTACTAACCTGACGCAAAACGTTACCACGCTTGCGAATGACTTAACGACGACGAGCGATAATCTAAGTAGTCAGTTAGCCGAAGAGGTTGAGGCTCGTA
>CAYZOZ010000006.1:26238-52010 GCA_964480295.1 uncultured Phascolarctobacterium sp. | reverse complement strand
TATTCTTAATTTTAAATTCCCTGCACCTCGATCAGCACCATCTCCGAGGCGACCTCCGTGCGTACCGGCGGTCCCCAGAAGCCATAGCCGGCGCTGACGATGGCGGTGAGGCGGTCGAACTCCTTGCGTCCATAGTCCAAAAGATACATTCTTTTGGTGACCTGGCGATTGGGGAAGAGCTGACCGGTGTGCGTGTGCCCGGCAAGATAGAGATCATAGCCTGCGAGGGCTGCGGACTGCATTTTGCGCGGTTGGTGATCCATGATAACGCTATAAAACGAAGCGTTGCCCCGCGCCAGCTCCTTGAGCGAATTATGGGAGCGGTTACGACTGAAGTCGTTTAAGCCAGTGATCTTCACCTGTCCGTCGACAATGACGCTGTGATCGCGCAGTACCCTGATGCCCGCTTCCTCTACCATTTCCTGCCAAAGCTTGGGATTGTCCAAATAATCGTGATTGCCGAAGGCGAGGTACGTTCCCTTGGGCGCTTGGATATTTTTGAAGGGTATGAGCGAGCCCTCGCTTTCCACGTACTCGATGCGTTCATCCAAAAAATCGCCGCTGATTAGCACCATGTCGGGCGCGAGCCTGTTGATGCGTTCTACCAGCGTTTCTGCGTAGCTGCGACCGAGGACGCGTCCTAGATGAATGTCGGTCAGCAGTAGTATTCTGTAGCCAGTGGCGTGGGGGAGCTTGGTCGTCATGATTTTTTCCGTGCGCACGAAGGGGTGGTAGGCGCGCCAGCTGCCCCAGGCGATGAAGGCGCAGATGCAGACGAGCCCGATGAGCGCCAGCCTTTGCTCTGGTAGCTGAACGTGCAGTAGCCTGCTGAAAAGCCAGAGTACGAAGTGCAGCAGCGCGTAAAGCAGGCTGTAGTAGCCGAAGGCGAGCCAAAGCCCGTCCAAAAGCGCGGTAAGCTTCACCAAAAAATGGGGCAGGATCGGAAAGAGAGCGCGACTGAAGATCGCGTTCAGGGATAGAAGGATATAGCCCAGGGTAAAGGGCAGATTGGTTGAGGTCAGCAGATTGCTGCGGTAGTAGTAGTAGCCTATGCTACTGAGAAAAAGATTGACACCGCCGATAAAAACAAAAATACGCATAAATTTACTCCTTGCTTGAATTACGTTATATTATACTATAAAGCTTGCGGGTGCAGTCAAGGGCTTACGCGTACTATTTTAAGACCTAGCAGGAGCGCCGGAAGCATGAGTTAAGCTTATGCTTTTAGCGTATTTAATTCTTATTTATTTATCGAATAAATGAGGGCGGTAAGAAAAATACCTATTAAACTCCTCTTAATTATTGCGGAAATTTTGCGAATTTGTCGTTCGGGCGCTATTTTGATTGACAGTAGCTGATTCACGTGGTAAAATATAAAATTTTTGACTTTAGCTTCGAGTGGTGGTACAATATATGCACAAGCTTTAATTTATGTGCGTAATATTAGCATAGGAGGGTGGAAAATGTTTACTGCAGGTGACCGTGTTGTTTATCCCTTGCATGGCGGCGCGATTATCAAAGAGGTTCAGGAGCGCGAACAGGACGGAGCGAAGATCAATTATTATATTTTACAGATGCTGTTTGAAAGCATGACGGTGGCCCTGCCAGTGAACAGCGCGGAGAAGCTCGGTCTGCGTCCCATCGGTGACGAAAGCACGCTGACGACGATTCAGGGCGTGCTGCACGAAACTCCCGACGTGCAGGCGGTGAAGAGTATTTCCTGGAACCGTCGTTTTCAAATGTATATGGACAAAATAAAGAGCGGTAGCGTGGTCGAGGTGGCGCGAATCTTTAAGCTTTTGACCATACTGGAGCATAATAAGAAGATTTCCGTGGGTGAGCGTCGTCTGCTGCACAGCACGAAGCAGATCCTACAGAGCGAGGTCATGCTGATTCGCGACGTGGACGCGCAAAGGGCGGGCGATTGGTTGGACGATTGCTGTCAGGAATAAAATATAGTTTTGTATCATCGGAGGCAGGCGTACTGCCTCCTTTTTATATCTTTAGCACAGAATTTACAAAGCTGTCATAAATATAGTGACCTGATTACTTGTCATTTTACGTGATTAGCAGTAATATATAATAGATATAGTAGCAGGCAGATGCTATTCATGTCAAATCTTGTGGAAAGGAGGTTGAAGCTTATGTTAAAGAAATTAATTAGCCTGACTATTTCATTGATGATCGTTATTACCGGACTCATTCTTATTAATTTTACGATTCCCTATACCTCGGAATATCTGGGCTATGATCTGCACGGAAATACTTTTTTAGGAATAACGCTGGCCAATATCATTTTGGCTCTGCCGGGATTGTTCATTTTTTCCTGGCTGGCATTGGTGCTGGGCCCGTTTCTCACCAACAGCCTTTTTAATTACGCGGAGATTTTGGCGGCTTCCCTGTCAAAAATTCCCACGGGCGATATTTTGGTGACGGTCTTCGGCATCGGCGTGGGCTTGGTGCTGGCGAACCTGCTCGGCGGTCCGTTCGCGCGTCTGCCGATAATCGGACCGTTTATCCCGATCGTTCTGAGCCTCGTGCTCGCTCTCGTGGGCGCGAAGCTGGCGCTGCGTAAGCATAACGATATTCTTAGTTATTTTAACGTGATCCCGAATCGCAAGGCGGTCAAGCCAGAGGAGAAGCAGAATAAGGCTTTGCAGGGCGCGCTGACGGATCGTTTGTACAGCAACAACAAGCTCTTGGATACCAGCGTCATTATCGATGGGCGCATTATGGATATCATGGCTGCTGGTTTTTTGGACGGTCAGCTGGTGGTGCCTAATTTCGTACTGGCGGAGCTACAACGGCTCTCTGATTCCTCGGACTCGCTGAAGCGGGCGAAGGGACGACGCGGCTTGGATCTGGTGCAGGATCTGCGGATTAGCTATAAGCAGCAGGTGGTGGTCGTCGATAACGATTTCGACGATACTTCCGAGGTGGACGCGAAGCTGGTGCGCTTGGCGAAGCTGGCTCATGCGGATATTATCACGAATGATTATAATTTGAATAAGGTCGCCGGTATTCAGGGCGTGAAGGTGCTGAATATCAACGAGCTGGCGAACGCGATTAAGCCGGTGGTCATCGCCGGTGAGGAGATGAACGTTTATCTGGTTAAGGGCGGCAAGGAGGCTAATCAGGCGGTGGCTTATCTTGATGACGGTACGATGATCGTGGTGGAAAACGGTCGTCATAGTATCGGCAGCAGTATTCCCGTCATCGTCACCTCCGTTTTGCAAACCTCGGCAGGTCGCATGATTTTTGCCAAGGCGGCGGAGTACTAATTTTATAGGCTTGGTTATACAGACCGGAGTTCTCGCTCCGGTCTGTACTTGAATACGGGGGAGTTCGTTATGGAGAAGATAGTTGTAATCGTGCCTGCCGCTGGCGCGGGCAAGCGCATGGGCTTGGGTATGAATAAGGCCTTCGCCATGCTCAAGGGAGTACCTCTTTTGGCGCATTGCTTGCGGATGCTGGAGCGCACGGGGCTTGTGACGCAGGCGATCGTCGTCGTGGGCGCGCAGGAGCTGGAGGAGGCTACTTCGCTACTGGCGCGCTATCGGGAGCAATGCTTCCCGAGCTTGACCTATCGTTTGGTCGCAGGCGGCAGGGAGCGGCAGGACAGCGTGGCTAATGCCTTGGCTGTCGTGCCGGAGGATGCGGATTATATCGCGGTGCATGACGGGGCGCGCCCGTTTGCCGGACGTGCGGTGTTCGAGCGTACCTTGGCGGCGGCGCGGAGGTATGGCGCCGCTATCGCCGCCGTACCCGTGAAGAACACGATCAAGGTCGTCAATGAGCGGGGCGAGGTTGTCGCTACGCCGGAGCGTGCCTCTTTGGTGGCGGTGCAAACGCCGCAAATATTTCGGGCGGAGCTTTTGCGCAGGGCGTATGCGCGCTTGGCGCGGCAGCCCGTGGCGGTGACGGACGATGCGTCCGTGGTGGAGCTTTTGGGCGTGAAGGTGGTTACGGCGCTCGGACGCTATGAGAATATTAAGCTTACTACGCCGGAGGATTTGCTTTTGGCGGAGCATTTGGTAGAGCAGGAGGAAAGTGCTGATGATTAAATTTCGTGTGGGCTGCGGCTATGACGTGCATCGCTTGGTGCCGGAGCGTAAATTGATTCTTTGCGGTGTTGAAGTACCCTATGAGCTGGGACTTTTGGGGCACAGCGACGCGGACGTGGCGTTGCACGCTTTGATGGACGCGCTTTTGGGCGCGGCGGCGCTGGGGGATATCGGCAAGCATTTCCCCGATACGGATGCGCGCTTCGCTGGCGCTGACAGCATGGCGCTGACTGAGCACGTGGTACTTCTTTTGCGGGAAGCAGGCTGGCAGGTCAACAACGTCGATGTGACGATCATCGCGCAGCGACCGAAGCTGGCAGGCTATATTCCGCTGATGCGCGCGAGGGTGGCGCGGACCTTGCGGATCGACGAGGCAGCCGTGAATATCAAGGCGACGACCACCGAAAGGCTTGGCTTCACGGGGCGCGGCGAGGGCATTGCAGCCGAGGCTGTCGCCTCTATTATAGGCTTGGACGCGTAAGATATTGTTTCTTTTGCCGTCGTCATATGCTATAATAGTAAATTGATGAAATGTGTGCTGCTTAGCGTGCGTTTATTTATGATGCTTAGTAGCTTCACATTTTCATAAATGAGTATTTGCAGTCCCACGGGGCTGTTCCTAAGCAAATTTGGAGGGAGAATAGAGTATGTGTTGTTGTGAGAAAGAAGAAATAAGAGTCAGATTCGCGCCGAGTCCCACCGGTCCGTTTCATATCGGTGGTGCGCGCAGCGCGCTGTTCAACTGGCTTTTGGCACGCAAGACCGGCGGCAAGCTGATTCTGCGTATCGAGGATACCGACCGTGAGCGTTCCACGCCAGAGTCCGAGGAGAACATTAAGGCGGCTCTGAAATGGCTGGGCATGGACTGGGACGAGGGCGTTGACGTGGGCGGCCCCTATGGCCCGTATCATCAGATGGAGCGTTTGGATCTCTATAAAAAATATACCGATCAGCTTTTGGCGGAGGGCAAGGCGTATTATTGCTATTGCACCGACGAGGAGCTGGAGGAGGAGCGTCAGGCTCTGATTAAAGAGGGCAAGATGCCTCGCTATATGGGCAAATGCCGTCATTTGACCGAGGAGCAGATCGCTCAATTCAAGGCTGAGGGACGCAAGCCGACCGTGCGCTTCCGCGTGCCTGCCGATAAGCAGATTTTGGTGCGCGATTTGGTACGCGGCGACGTCGTTTTTGATTCCAATAATATCGGCGACTTCGTTATCGTGAAGTCCGACGGTATTCCGACCTATAATTACGCGGTAGTTATCGATGACGCGCTCATGCACATCACGCACGTTATTCGTGCCGAGGAGCATCTGTCCAATACGCCGCGTCAATGCTTGGTTTATGACGCTTTGGGCTTCAAGCAGCCGACCTTCGGTCATATCTCCTTGATTTTGGGCAAGGATCACACTAAGATGAGCAAGCGTCATGGCGCGACTAGCGTCGATCAATATCGTCAGCTGGGCTATCTGCCTGCGGGCATCAATAATTTCTTGGCTCTGCTGGGCTGGGCTCCCAATAGTGAGCAGGAAATTTTCAGCATGGAGGAGCTGGTCAAGGAGTTCTCTATGGAGCGCGTGGCGAAGAACCCCGCCGTTTTTGATATCGATAAGCTGAACTGGATCAATCAGCATTATATGCGTCAGCTGGACGCGGAGGCCTTCTTCGAGGCAGCGAAGCCTCACATGATCGCCGCAGGCTATATGACCGGCGAGGAAGAGGGCGAGCAGTTGGCTTGGCTGAAGCGCGTCGTGGCTACGGCGCAGGAGCATGTCGCCTATGCGGCGCAAATCCCCGCCTGCGTGGAGATGTACTTCAACGACGAGTTTGATTTTGAAAACGAGGAGGCGGCCGCCGTGCTGAAGGCGGAGACCGTGCCGACCGTGATCAGGACGCTGTTGGAGGAGCTGCCCAAGGTGGAAAGCTTGGACAATGCCGCCGTAAAGGCGCTGTTTAAGCAGATTCAGAAGGCGACCAAGCTGAAGGGCAAGGACGTGTTCATGCCGATTCGCGTGGCGTTGACCGGTAATCAGCATGGTCCAGAGCTGGCGGCGATGGTGCCGCTGCTGGGCGTGGAGCGCACCGCTAAGCGCGTTAGGGCATCCTTGGCGAAGGCGGGCGTGGAGCTGTAAGCGCGCCTAAGGAAAACTGTGTAAATGAGCAAAGGAGAGGTTAAGATGGCTATTAAGGTTTATAACACTCTGAACAATAGAAAAGAAGAATTCGTACCGATGACTCCCGGCAAGGTGAACATCTACGTTTGCGGCGTTACTCCCTATAATCATCCCCATGTCGGCAACGCGCGTCCCTTCGTGACCTGGGACGTTATCCGTCGCTTTTTGGAGCATGAGGGCTATGACGTAACCCATGTACAGAACTTCACCGATGTCGATGATAAGATCATCAACACCGCCAATAAAGAGGGCGTGCAGTGGTATGATATCTGCAATCGTTATATCGAATCCTATTTCGAGGTTATGGATAAGCTGAACGTGCGTCGCGCGCATGTGTATCCGCGCGTATCCGAGCATATCGAGGATATCATCGCTACCGTGCAGACCTTGATCGATAATGGCTATGGCTACGTCGTTGACGGTGACGTATATTATAGCGTGGAAAAATTCAAATACTATGGTCAGCTCTCCGGACGCAATCTGGAGGATATGCTGGCAGGCGCGCGCGTCGACGTTGACGATCGCAAGAAGAATCCGATGGACTTCGCGCTGTGGAAGGCTGCTAAGCCGGGCGAGCCCTCTTGGCCGAGTCCTTGGGGTAATGGTCGTCCTGGTTGGCACATCGAATGCTCGACTATGAGCATGAAGTACCTTGGTAAATCCTTCGATTTTCATGGCGGCGGCAGCGATCTGATCTTTCCGCATCATGAAAACGAGATCGCGCAATCCGAGGGCTGCACCGGCTGCCACCCCTTCGTGCATTACTGGCTGCATAACGGCTTTATCACCGTTAATGAGGAAAAGATGTCCAAGTCCTTGGGTAATTTCTTCATGGTGATCGATATTCTGGAGCATTACGATCCGGAAACCCTGCGTTTCTTCATCGTTTCCACGCATTATCGCAGCCCGTTGGACTTCAGCGACGCACGCCTGACCGAGGCGCAAAAGAGCTTGCAGCGTCTGCGCTCCGCACAGGAAACCTTGGGCGAGCTGGAGCAGCTGCTGAACGCTGGCCCGACTGAGGCAAGTTTGGAGCTGCGCGCGAAGGTGAGCGAGCTGCGTGAGAGCTTCATGGAGGCGATGCGCGACGATTTCAACACCGCTTTGGCGATCAGCTATTGGTTCGCTTTGGCGAAGGAGATCAATGTTTATCATAAGTCCGTTACCGATGCTGGCATTAAGCCTGATGGCAAGCTGGTGGCAAGCATGGCAGCCGTATTTGCCGAAATGGCGTCCATCATCGGCGTGCTGGAGCAAAAGCAGGGCGCTGTCGCTGCCGAGGACAGCAAGGAGACGGAGCTGGTCGAGCTTTTGATCAGCCTGCGTCAGGACGCACGTAAGAATAAGAACTACGCTTTGGCGGACGAGCTGCGCAACAAGCTGACGGCGATCGGCATTGTTTTGCAGGATACCCCGCAGGGTGTAAAATGGACTAAGCAATAATGAAATTCGAGCAATATCAATTACTGAAGGAGCACGCGCTGGCAGCCTGTCAGGCGGAGGGCGCGCTCGCTCCCGAGGCGAGGCTGATGAATCCTATAGTGCTGGCGTATATCGGGGACGTGGTGTTCTCGACCTATGTACGTCTGCGTCTTTTGCCGACCTCCTCGCATGTGCGTGTTTTGAACGATTTGGGCATGAGGATGGTGTCAGCCGTTTATCAGGCGCGGGCGATGACGGTGCTGGAGGCGGAGCTGGACGCGGAGGAGCAGGCTGTGTTCCGCCGCGGACGCAACGCGAAATCCTCCGTGCCGAAGAGCGCCTCCGTGCATGAATATCGCATGGCGACGGCGCTGGAAGCGCTTTTGGGCTATCTTTATCTCGAGGGCAGGCAGGAACGGCTGGAGCAGTTTTTGGACGCGGCCTTCGCCGTAATCAGTAAAAGCTTGGCAGAGAAAAAATAGATCGTTTTGGGGTGAAGGGAGGCATTTTTATGTCTATGCAGGTTAAATTAGTGCGCTATACGCCGGAGCCTGAGCGCACCGTGGCGATGAGCGCGCGGCTGTGCTATTCTCCGATCGGCGCAGCGGAGCTGGAGGAGCGCATTAGCGACGAGCAGGCGGCGAAGCTGGTTCGCAAGCTGGTGAGCATGGGACATTTTTCCACGCTGGAGCATGTGACCTTTACCTTCGCGATCGAGGGCGTATCACGCGTGCTGACGCATCAGCTGGTGCGTCATCGTATCGCGTCCTATTCGCAGCAGTCTCAGCGCTATGTGAAGGAGCATGACTTTGAAACGATAATGCCCGCTTCTATCGCTAAAAATCCGCAGGCGCAGGAGAAATTCTCCGCGCTGATGACGGAAATTCAGAATTTATATAACGAGCTTACCGAGGCAGGCATTCCCGCCGAGGACGCGCGCTACGTGCTGCCGAACGCCACGGAGACGAAGATCGTTTGCACCTTTAACGCCCGCTCGTTGCTGAACTTTTTCAGCCTACGCTGCTGTACGCGCGCGCAGTGGGAGATTCGCGCTTTGGCGAACAAAATGCTTGCCGAGGTGAAGCAGGTAGCGCCGGTGCTGTTTGAGAACGCCGGACCGACCTGCGTATCCGAGGGGGTTTGCCATGAGGGCGCGATGTCCTGCGGACGCTTGCAGGCGATTTTGGCGCAGAAGGAAAGGGAGCAGGCCGAGCATTAAGGAGGAATGGCTGTGAACGCGCAGGATAACGAGATAATTGCCGGACGAAATGCCGTGCTTGAGGCGTTGAAGGGTACGCGCGCCCTGCAAAGGCTTTATGTGCAGGAGGGCGCTCACGGCGGCAGTTTGGGCGAGCTTTTGAGCTTGGCTAAGGCGAAGGGCGTGCCCGTGGAAACGCTGAAGCCGGAGCGACTGAATAGGCTGGTTCCGGGCGTGCGTCATCAGGGCGTGGCGGCGTTGGCGGCACCGGTGGCCTTCCAAAGCCTGGACGATGTTTTCGCACGGGCGGAGGCGAAGGGCGAGGAGCCGTTTCTACTGCTTTTGGACGAGCTTCAGGATCCACAAAACGTGGGCGCGCTTTTGCGTACCGCCGATGCCGCGGGCGTACATGGTGTGCTTCTGCCGCGTCGGCGCAGCTGTCCGCTTAACGCCGTGGTGGCGAAGATCTCCGCGGGTGCTGTGGAGTACGTGCCCGTCGTGCAGATAGGCAATATCGCGCAAACGATGGATGAGCTCAAGGCGCGCGGCTGCTGGCTTGCAGGAGCCGATATGGACGGCGTGGATTATTACGCTGCCAATTTGACGGGACCGATCGTGCTGGTGATTGGTGCCGAGGGCAAGGGCTTGGGGCGCTTAGTGAAGCAAAAATGCGACACGATCGTCAGCATACCGATGTGTGGCGGCGTGAACTCCTTGAACGCGTCCAATGCCGGAGCTGTTTTGATGTATGAGGTAGTTCGACAGCGTCATCTTTTTTAACGGGGTGATTTATGGGTGAATATCTGATAGTTGATGGGTATAACGTTATAAACGCTTGGAAGGAATTCGCCCAAATACGTCAAACGAGCTTGGAGCACGCGCGCGAGCTTTTGCTGGCGGGCGTAAGCGAGTATGCCGCCTTTAAGGGCTATCGAGCGATCGTCGTTTTCGATGCCTTGGACGTGGCGGGCGCTGCCTCGACGGAGATAGCGCATGGCATACAGGTCGTTTATACGGGAGAGGGTGAAACGGCGGACTCGTGGATCGAGCGTCGTGCCTATGAATTGGGGCATGGTGCGGAGAAAAGCAAGGTGTTCGTCGTGACCAGCGATTATGCCGAGCAGATGAATATCCTTGGCGCGGGCGCGTACCGTGTTTCCGCGCGCGAATTTCGCGAAGATTATAAAAGGACGAAGCGCCAGATCGCCGAAAGGCTGCGTGTGCCGCGTAACGCTCTGAACCGCAATGAATTGGGCGGCAGGGTGCAGGGACATGTGCTAGAGCATTTGGAAAAATTACGTCGGCGCTAGCGTTGACGATGGCAATACTACAGGCTATAATAGAGCTGTGTGACTAAAAAGCTAATGAAGCTCAAGAAAGCGTTTGTGAATGCTTAGATGGAGGAATAGTACTTGATGACTACGGATACGGTAAAAAGAAGTGATCCCTATGCGGCTTTTCTGAAGATGACCGATGAGGAGATCGTTTTGGATGCCCAAGCAAATGAAAACGTGCTGGCGCAGGAGTATTTGCTGCATAAGTACAGGAATTTCGTCCGTGCTAAGGCGCGTAGCTATTTTCTGATCGGCGCGGAGCGTGAGGACATCATTCAGGAGGGTATGATCGGACTTTATAAGGCGATTCGCGACTTTAAGAGTGAGAAGCAGACCTCCTTTAGAGCCTTCGCCGAGCTGTGCGTGACGCGTCAGATCATTACGGCGATTAAGACGGCGACTAGGCAGAAGCATATACCGCTTAATTCCTATGTTTCCCTGAATAAGCCAATTTACGAGGAGGACAGCGACAGGACGCTACAGGACGTGATTAGCGGCGTGCGCGTTGCCAATCCTGAGGATATGGTGATTAGCAGGGAGGAATTTCTCGATATTGAAAATAAAATGAATAATATTCTCAGCGATCTGGAATGGAGGGTGCTGATGAGCTATTTGGACGGCAAGTCCTATCAGGAAATCGCCGCGGAGCTCGACAGGCATATCAAGTCCATCGATAACGCCTTGCAGCGCGTAAAAAGAAAGCTGGAGAAGAACATTATCAGCAAGGGAGATATTACCGATTTGCGTGCCGTATATAGCGGCTTGATGGCGATTGATCCCTATGAGCGATTCAGAAACAAGGGGAAATAGCCTCTAAATCGCTCAAGAATGCTAAATGTGTAACATTACCTTGCACCATTGGAAAATTTTCCGGATGGTGTATATTTTTAAAAGGATTTTGGGATCATTCAGCGAATATAGCATGTACAAGTAACAATCTCGACTTCAAAATAAACACTTCGTAAACAGAGGAGGTTTTTCAAATGAATCAAGTAGAAGAATTGTTAAAGGTTGTGGAAGCAGCGCAAGCCGATAAGGGTAACGTGGTTATCGTCACCGGTAAGCCGGGCAGCGGCAAGAGCAAGGTACTGCGCGAGGCTGCGGAAATTAAAAAATGGACCTACGTCGATTGCCGTATGCTGATTAGCGAGGAATTCTTGGCGATTCCGGCGGCTGATAGGGGCTTATATGCTCCCGATATGTTTGCGGAGATTTTGGCAAGCTATAATGCCGACGTTATTATTCTTGATAGATTACAGACCTTATTCGTACCCGTATTCCATATCAATACCGACAGCCTGATGCGTAAGCTGAGCAAGAGGTTTACGATCGTTACCGCTTGGCCGGGATATATCGAAAACGGCAATTTGTGCTATGATAAATTCGACGGCACCGAGGCTATTCGTATCAGCCCCGACGGCTTCAAGATTTGGAACGTGGTTGACTGATAGTTTGGCGCAATGCGTTAGGGAGATAGCATATGACGGAGAAAAAGCGTTCCTTTGCCGTGCTGACGGGCGGCGGTGATTGCCCGGGCTTGAACGCGGTTATTAGAGCAGTAGTCAAGACCTTTTTACAAAACGGCTGCGAGGTTTACGGCGTGCATAACGGCTTCAACGGCTTAGTGAACGATAATTTGCAGAAAATGGATTACGCGAGTATTTCCGGTATTCTGCCGCGCGGTGGTACGATTTTGGGTACGACAAATCGCGATAATCCTTTTAAATTCGCCGTAGAACAGGAAAACGGCGAGATCGTTTATGAGGATAGACGCGAGCAGGTGCTGGCGAATTTGCGTAAATATGATATAGAGGCCTTGGTCGTGATCGGCGGCGACGGCAGTTTGAACATCGGCGCGCAGCTCGCACGCGAGTGTGGCGTGAAGGTGGTGGGCGTGCCTAAGACGATCGATAACGATCTGCCGTGTACGGAGCGTACCTTCGGCTTCGATACGGCGATGGCTATGGCTACGGAGGCATTGGATCGCTTGCATACAACAGCCGAGTCCCATCACAGAGTCATGGTGCTGGAGGTTATGGGGCGTTACGCCGGTTGGATTGCCCTGCATAGCGGCCTTGCCGGCGGCGCGGACGCGATCCTTCTGCCTGAGATACCCTATAGGCTGGACAGCGTGATCGCGAAGATCGAGCAGCGCAAGAATGCCGGTAAGAATTTCAGCATCGTGGTCGTTGCCGAGGGCGCGAAGCCCGAGGGTGGCGAGATGAGCGTGGCGCGCGTGGTTAAGGGCAGCTTTGAGCCGATTCGCTTGGGCGGTATTGGTGAGAAGGTCGCACGTGCGATCGAGGAGCAAAGCGGTATTGAGGCGCGTTGCACGGTGCTTGGTTATTTGCAGCGTGGTGGCTCGCCGACGGCGTTCGACCGCGTGCTTTCCACACGCTATGGCGTGGCGGCGGCGGAGGCCTGCCTGCGTGGCGAGTATAACGTCATGGTGTCGCTTTGGCATGACCAGATCGTCACGGTGTATATCCAAAAGGCGGCGGAGAAGCCGCGTCAGGTTCCCGTGGACAGCGAGATTATTCGCACCGGTCGCCAGCTAGGCATTTGCTTTGGCGATTGAGCAGTCGTGCGTGAGCTGTAATTTTATATGTTAATCAACTCCTTTGCGGCGGGCTGTGGCTCGGGCAAAGGAGTTCTTGACAAATGGGGCAGTGTCTTTTATAATTTTATAAGGTAGGTCATATAACTGACGGAAGTGGGATACCACAGGGGAGTATGACCGGTGAGGCCGACCGTCTGGGCATGAGAATGTACCAGTGCGTCGGTTTTATTTTTTGCACATGGTACGTAGAATTACGGAGGAAGAAGCATGAATGAATTAACTTTGAAATATGGCTGCAACCCTAATCAGGCTAAGGCGCGCATTTATATGGCTAACGGCGCGGAGCTGCCCATCGAGGTGCTTAACGGTCGTCCCGGCTATATCAATTTTTTGGACGCTTTCAATAGCTGGCAGCTGGTTAAGGAGCTGAAGGAGGCTACGGGCTTGCCCGCGGCGGCGTCCTTCAAGCATGTAAGCCCAGCAGGCGCGGCGGTCGGCTTGCCCATGAGTGATACGCTAAAGAAAATTTATTATGTTGACGATTTGGAGCTGTCGCCCTTGGCTAACGCCTATGCACGTGCCCGTGGCGCGGATCGTATGAGCTCCTATGGCGATTTCGTAGCGCTGTCCGATGTTTGCGACGTGCAGACCGCCAAAATGCTTCAACGTGAGGTTTCCGATGGTGTGATCGCTCCTGGCTATACTGATGAAGCCCTGACTGTTTTGAAAAGCAAGCGTAAGGGTACCTATAATATCATTAAAATCGATCCCGCTTACGTGCCCGAGCTGACCGAGCATAAGCAGGTATTCGGCATCACCTTCGAGCAGGATCGCAACGAGGCTAAGATTACCGAGGAGCTTTTGCAAAATAGACCGACCGTGAATAAGGAGATTCCCACTCAGGCGGCGCGTGATCTTTTAATCTCTCTAATCGTTTTGAAATATACGCAGTCCAACTCCGTTTGCTATGTGAAGGACGGACAGGCGATCGGCATCGGTGCCGGTCAGCAGTCCCGTGTGCATTGCACGCGTTTGGCAGGCAATAAGGCGGACATTTGGTGGCTGCGCCAGAATCCGAAGGTTTTGGCACTGCCGTTCAAGGAAAGCATCCGTCGTCCTGATCGCGATAACACGATCGATGTTTACATTTCCGATGATTATGAGGACGTGTTGGCTGACGGCGTATGGGAGAATTTCTTTACCGAAAAGCCTGAGCCCTTGACGCGCGCGGAAAAGAAGGCTTGGCTGGCGGAGCTGAAGGAGGTCGCTCTCGGCAGTGACGCGTTCTTCCCCTTTGGCGACAATATCGAGCGCGCGCATCGCAGCGGCGTGCAGTACATCGCGCAGGCAGGCGGCTCGATTCGCGACGATAACGTTATCGAAACCTGTGATAAATACGGCATCGCCATGGCGTTTACCGGCTTGCGCCTGTTCCACCATTGATAGAGGGTAATACGAATGAGCAGGCTCCGCGTAAAGCGGGGCTTGCTTTTTTACGTTTAATAAATTTTGTGCTATAATAAAATATAGATAGTAGTGATGAGCTTGAAGTAAAGCCTTGGCAGGAGGGGAGCTATGCCTTTAAAAATCGTTTGTAATGATATCGTGAAAATGCGGGCGGACGCGATCGTTAATGCCGCCAATCCCTATATTTATATCGGACGGGGAGTGGACAGTTGCATTTACGAGGCTGCGGGCAGGGAGAGGCTATTTGCAGCAAGGCAAGCCATAGGCGAGATTCCTCCCGGACAGGCGGCGATAACGCCTGCCTTCGATTTGCAGGCTAAATATATTATTCACGTGGTAAGTCCTATTTGGCGAGGTGGCGAGAACCAGGAGGAGCTGCTTTTGCGCAGTGCTTATGAAAGCATTATGCGCTTGGCGGTGAAGCATGGCTGCAAAAGCGTTGCTGTGCCGCTTTTGGGTACTGGTAATAATCGCTTTCCGCGTGGTATGTCGCTGGGAATCGCCAGAAGCGTTATGGGCAGGTATTTGGCGGAGCTGGACGATTTTACCGTGTATTTAGTAGCTTATGATAGGGAATCCTTTGATGTGGCGGCGGATTTCTTTCCAGAGCTCAAGGATTATCTAAAGGAAAAGCTTCATGCCTCCATGTACGCGTCCGAGGTAGCGCGGCGTGATGAACGCTATCAGAGTAGGGAGATTTTGAGCTGCCAAAGAATATCGGAGGAGTCAGGCTTGTGGCGGGAGTTCTCCATTCCCGAGCCTGGTAAGACCTTTTCGGATTATCTTTTTGAGCTGATCGACGCGAAGCATTATAGCGACACGGAGGTTTATAAGCGCTCTAATATCGATAGAAAGCTTTTTTCCAAGCTGCGCCAGCCTCAATACGTACCAGGAAAGAAAACCGTTTTGGCGCTGGCGATCGGTATGAGGCTGAATATGGCTGAGGCTAAGGAGCTGCTGCGCTATGCGGGAATGACCTTCTCGCCGAGCAATGTGACTGATTTGGTAGTGAGGTATTTTATCGAGCATAAGCATTATGATATTAACGATGTTAACGTTTGCGTTTTCGAGCATTGTGGCGCGCCGTTGAATTAAGCGCGAGCGTGAAAATTTACTTGCCAAAGCAGGAAAAAAAAGGTAAAATATATGTGTGGTTAACATTTTAATGGAGGTAATACTAATGAGAAAACACATTATGACTGTCAATAAAGCAATGCTGAAAAAGACTCTGCGCACCGGCGGCTGTGGCGAATGCCCTGCTTCCTGCCAATCCGCCTGCAAGACCTCTTGCACCGTTGGCAATCAGGTTTGCGAGCACAGCAAATAATTAAAAAAGCGTAACGCCCTCTGCGATCGCAGGGGGCGTTAGTTTTTTTTTTTGAGGGGCGCAGTATTTGCGTTTGGGAGGTATAAAACTAAAAAGACATTTCAGTGGAAAACGCAAAATGGTTATTTTGCATGGCACGTTTCACAAGTTTTTCACAAGCTCCCCCTGTTTCTATACTAAAATCTCATTGATAGCTTATTTCATTAACTACTATAATAGAGAAGAAGTTATAGTAAAAGAATACTTTTACATAAACTATATACATTGCGATTAAGCAAGCTTTACGTTGACAAAATCGGGGGGGGGTAATAAAATATCATCATCACAAAGCTACTTACATTATAAGAATAATGCAAGTAAAAATTTTAGTTATTTTGATGCTTATGGAGATGATGTAGGATGCAATTTTTAAATGGTAAAAAGAAAATGCGATATACCTTGGCATTGGCGTTATTGTTGTCTTTGACGAGTGCTAATGGCGCTTGGGCTGAAGATCCTTCTAACGGCGAGGAAGGTGGGGAGGAACCGCCTGAATGGTTTCTTGCAGATGGGCAAATATATGATAAAATAGATTCCTTAACAGGTGAGGATGGACCTGTTGCTAATAATACTGCGAATATTGCCAAAAACGCTGATGCTATTGCTGAGGAAGCGGAGGCTCGTGTGAAAGCTGATGATGATATTCGTGCTTTAATTAGCGAAAATGGTGGCTCCTTTACCGCTCTCGATGGCAAAATTCGTGAGCTTGACACTCGCATCAACAGGGTGGGCGCGGGCGCGGCGGCATTGGCAGCCCTGCATCCCTTGGACTTCGATCCGGATGATAAGCTGGTCTTTTCCGTCGGCGTAGGTCATTACCGCAACACTAATTCTGGAGCGATTGGCGCCTTTTATCGTCCTGACGAAAAGACGATGTTTAACATCGGCGGTACGCTAGGCAACGCGGAGAATATGTTCAACTTCGGCTTGAGCCTTGGCTTGGATAGGAGCAGCAAGAGTCTGCCCTCGCGCGCGGTGCTGAACAAGGAGCTGGTCGCCTTGCGGGCGCAGGTCGGCTTGCAGGATAAGCAGATCGAGCATCAAAATGAGAAGATCTCCCAGCTGACCGCCATGGTGGAGCAGCTGATGGCGAAGAAATAAAATAGTGACACCTCTTTTAGGGCTATGCTTCCATGCGAGGCATAGCCCTTTTTTACGAATTATTTACGCCGTCTCGCAAAAAACGTTCGCAATTTCCGCGTGATCAAGCCTTTGAATATTGGACAAACAGGTAAAATATGTTACAATAGATACGAATATCGACATTCGTAAGTAACCACCTCGAAGTTTTAGATTGGAGGCTTTGTATATGAACGCTATCAGAAGAATTTTTGTGGAAAAGAAGGACGCCTTCGCCGTCGAGGCGCACGGACTTCTGGCGGATCTGCGTACCAATTTGGGTATCGCGGCTCTGCGAAATATGCGTATTATCAATCGCTATGACGTAATGGGCTTGAGTGACGAGGAGTTCGCTATGGCGAAGGCGCTCGTGCTTTCTGAGCCCCCCGTGGACAGCGTTTATGAGGAGAAGCTGAAGCTGGAGGCAGGCGAGCAGGCCTTTGCCGTGGAGCTTTTGCCAGGTCAATATGATCAGCGTGAGGATTTTGCCGAACAATGTATTCAGCTGATCACGCAGAAGGAGCGTCCCATGGTCGCCGCCGCTAAGGTTTACGTTTTGCGGGGCGAGCTGACCGCCGAGGACGTGGAGCGGATCAAGGCCTATTGCATCAACCCGATCGAAGCGCGTGAGGCGGAGCAGGGCAAGCCTGAGACGCTGCTCAGCGAATGCGAGGAGCCGGAAAAGGTTAAGAGCGTTGCAGGCTTCCTGCAAATGAGCAGGGAGGAGGCGGAGACGCTGCGTCAGTCCCTGGGCTTGGCGATGAGCCTGGAGGATTTGCTTTGGTGCCAAAAATACTTTAATGAGGAAAAACGCGAGCCGACTATCACGGAAATCCGCGTTTTGGATACCTATTGGTCCGATCACTGCCGTCATACCACCTTCATGACGCAGATCGAGGACGTGGAGATCGTTCCCGGCAAATACACCCGCCCCGTACAGGAGGCGTATGATAAATATATGGCGGCACGTGACGAGGTTTACGGCGCGGATACCGAGCGTCCTGTGACGCTGATGGATATCGCCGTGCTCGGCATGAAGAAGCTGCGCAACGAGGGTAAGCTGCCCGAACTTGATCAATCCGAGGAGATTAACGCCTGCTCGATCGTTGTTCCCATCGAGGTGGACGGCAAGCAGGAGGATTGGCTGGTGATGTTCAAGAACGAAACCCACAATCATCCGACCGAGATCGAGCCCTTCGGTGGCGCGGCGACCTGCCTTGGCGGCGCGATCCGCGATCCGCTCTCCGGTCGCTCCTATGTCTATCAGGCGATGCGCGTGACCGGCTCCGCTGATCCGCGTACCCCGATTAGTGAAACTCTGAGTGGCAAGCTGCCCCAGCGCAAGATCACGATCGGCGCTGCCAGCGGCTATAGTTCTTATGGCAATCAAATCGGCTTGGCGACAGGCCATGTTCAGGAATATTATCACGATAAATTCGTGGCTAAGCGCATGGAGATCGGCGGCGTTATCGGTGCGGCTCCGCGCAGCGCCGTGCGTCGCGAGCGTCCGGCGGCGGGCGATATCGTCGTGCTTTTGGGCGGTAAGACCGGACGCGACGGCTGTGGCGGCGCTACCGGCTCCTCTAAGGAGCACACCGTTGATTCGCTCATGAGCTGCGGTGCCGAGGTACAGAAGGGCAATCCTCCGACCGAGCGCAAGATTCAGCGTCTGTTCCGCAACCCCGCGGTGACGGCGATGATTAAGCGCTGCAACGATTTTGGCGCAGGTGGCGTTTCCGTCGCTATTGGAGAGCTGACCGACGGTTTGGTGATCGATCTCGATAAGGTACCGAAGAAATACGAGGGCTTGGACGGCACGGAGCTGGCAATCTCCGAGTCGCAGGAGCGTATGGCGGTGGTCATCGAAGCCGCTAATCGCGAGGCCTTTATTAAATATGCCGATGAGGAGAACCTCGAAGCCACCGTCGTGGCGGAGGTGACAGCGGAGCCGCGTCTAGTGATGTTCTGGCGTGGCGATAAGATCGTGGATCTTTCCCGTGCCTTCCTCGATACGAACGGCGTGGCGCAGCACACCAACGTCGCCGTTACGGAGGAAAACGCGGAAAACGTTTTGGAGCGCGTACCCGAGGCAGTGGCGCAGGCGCAGGAGCTGCGCGGCGCTTGGCTGGCGAACCTGGGACGCTTGAACGTGTGCAGTCAAAAGGGCTTGTCCGAGCGCTTTGACAGCACCATCGGCCGTGGTACCGTGCTGATGCCGTTCGGCGGCAAAACCCAGCTCACGCCCTCCGAGGGCATGGTGGGGCGCATTCCCGTGCTGCACGGCGAAACCAGCGCCGCCACCGTCATGACCTGCGGCTATAATCCCGAGGTCGCCTGCTGGAGCCCGTTCCATGGCGCGATGTACGCCGTGGTGGAATCCGTCGTGCGCGCTACGGCGCTGGGCGCTGATCCCGCCAAGCTGCGCCTGACCTTGCAGGAATACTTCCCCAAGCTGCACGACGCTGCTAGCTGGGGACAGCCCTTCAGCGCGCTTTTGGGCGCTTTTACGACCTTGGACGCGTTGGAGCTGCCCGCTATCGGTGGTAAGGACTCCATGAGCGGTACCTTTATGGATAAGACCGTGCCCCCGACGCTCGTTTCCTTCGCCGTGGGCGTGATCGACGGCGATAAGGCCGTGTCCGCGGAGTTCAAGGAGGCGGGGGACGAGGTAATCTTTCTCTCCTGCGCGCGTGACGGTGCCGAGGTCGTGGACTTCGCCGCTTTGCGTCGCAATCTGAACGCCGTGCATAAGGCGATTTTGGCAGGTAAGCTTAGAGCCGCCGCCGCCGTTAAGGATGGCGGTATCGCCGCTCTGGTATCGACTATGTGCCTTGGTAACGAGCTGGGCTTCGAGTTCATCAAGCCCTTCCATGATACCGATAATCTCTTCACGCTCCAGCCGGGCGGCATGGTGCTGGAGCTGGCTCAGGGTGTTGATCCGGAGGAGCTCTTTGGCGGACTTGATTATATGAGCCTCGGCCATACGACCGTCGCTGGGGCGATCGCGATCAACGATACGCTGATCGAGCTGCCTGAAGCGTTGAAGGCTTATCGCGAGCCGTTGCAGGGAATTTTCCCCGACAGCCTCGCGCCCGTGGACGAGCCTGCGGATATCGCTATGCCTCTTTATAAGGCGCAGCTGGCTCTGACCGCGCCTGTCAACATCGCTAAGCCTCGCGTTTTCATCCCCGTATTCCCCGGCAATAACTGCGAATACGATAGCGCACGTGCCTTCACCGCCGCTGGCGCGGAGGCGCAGACCTTCATCGTGCGCAATTTGACCGCGGCGGCGATCGAGGAATCCGTCGAAGCCATGGTGAAGCTAATCAATAATTCTCAAATTGTGATGATCCCCGGTGGCTTCAGCGCCGGCGACGAGCCGGACGGCAGTGGTAAATTCATCGCGACCATGTTCCGCAATCCGCGCATCAGGGAGGCGATCAGCGAGCTGCTGGAGAACCGCGACGGCTTGATGCTGGGTATTTGCAACGGCTTCCAAGCGCTGATTAAGCTCGGCCTTGTGCCGACGGGCAGTATCTGCGATTTGACGGAGGCTTCTCCCACGTTGACCTTTAATAATATCGGTCGTCATATTTCTCAAATTGTGACGACGCGCGTCGTTTCCAATAAATCGCCTTGGTTTAGCCTCTGCGAGCCCGGCGAGGAGCACGCCATCGCCGTATCCCATGGCGAAGGTCGCTTCTACGCGCCGGAGTCCGTGATCAAGGAGCTTTTCGCTAACGGACAGGTGGCAACCCAATATGTCAACGCCGCAGGCGTACCGACTATGAACACGCCGTATAATCCCAACGGCAGCCTTTACGCTATCGAGGGCATCACCAGCCCCGATGGTCGCGTTTTGGGCAAAATGGGACACAGCGAACGCTTCGCTCCCGGTCTGTTCCGCAATATCAGCGGCAACAAGGATCAGAAGCTTTTCCAAAGCGGCGTAAATTACTTCAAATAAGCCTTTTATTACGACCGGTTCGGGCGCATTGCCTGAGCCGGTTTTCTATTTTCTGTTTCAATAGTACAGTTTTGCGCCTCTTTTGATGTATACAGCGCGTTTTCAAGAAAAAAGCAGGAAAATTTAATTCTATAGCAGAATAATAAAGGTTAAAATATTAATTTATGCTAAGGGAGCTGAGGTAGATGCCATTATTGATTCTCGTTATTTTACTTAGTATCGTCGTTGCCCTATTCGCTATTCAAAATGCCGTTGCCGTATCCTTAAACTTCGTTTTCTGGAGCTTTTCGACCTCCTTGGTGCTGGTCATCTTGGGCTCGTTCCTCGTAGGCGTGCTGGTAGCGACCTGCTTTTTGCTGGCGATGAAGGCTAAGCATTATCTGCACGATAAAAAGATGCAGGAGGAGCTGGCTAAGCTACAGGCGGAAAACAAGCGCTTGGAGGAGCGCGTCGCCATGCTACAGCATACGCAGCTGCTGCATGATAGGGCTGCCGCGCAGGAGGCAAATACTACAGACGCGGGAAGCAAAGCATGATCGCCAAGGAGCGTATTTGGGAGATACGCGCTTATGATGAGCATAAAGCGGATTGCTTAGCGGCCGAGCTGAATATCTCGCCCTTGGTCACGGGCATTCTTTTGGAGCGGGGACTGAGCGACCTCGCCTCCATGCGTGAATTTTTGTATGGGAGCGCTACGCCCTTTCATGATCCCTTCCTTTTGAAGGATATGGCTAAAAGCGTGGAGCGTATCGAAAAAGCCTTGCAGGCGGGGGAGAAGATCACCGTTTACGGCGATTACGACGTGGACGGCATCACCGCCTCGTCCCTGCTTTATATTTATCTTCACGGCAGGGGCGCGAAGGTGAATACCTATATTCCCCAGCGCAAAAGCGAGGGCTACGGTCTGAACGACGAAGCGCTGCAAAGCATCGCCGCCGATGGTACGAGCCTAATCATTACGGTCGATTGCGGTATCAGTGGTCTGCACGAGGTGGAGCATGCGCCGCGCTCGCTCGACATCATCATCACCGATCACCACACCATGCCGGAGGTGCTGCCGCCGGCATATGCCATCGTCAACGCCAAGCAGGCGGATGACGGCTATCCCTTCAAGGATTTGAGCGGCGTGGGCATCGCCTTCAAGCTGTGTCAGGCGTTGGAGCAAAAAGTGCCGGGCGGGCTGCCGCAATGGCGCGAGCTGACCGAGCTGGCGGCCTTGGGCACGGTGGCGGACATCGTGCCTCTTTTGGGTGAGAACCGCGAGCTGGTGCGCATGGGGCTGAAGGCTATGGAAACGACGAGCTTAGTGGGCTTGCGCGCTTTGCTCAAGGCGAGCGGCTGCCCGCAGAGCGAGATCGCCGCGGACAATATCGGCTTCATCCTCGCGCCGCGCTTAAACGCCGTCGGACGCTTGGAGCACGCGCAAAGAGCGGTCGAGCTGCTTGTGACGGATGACGAGGAGCAGGCGGAGCTTATCGCGCAGGAGCTGAACGAGGAGAACGCTCTGCGTCAGGAGATTAGCAAACAGATCCAGGCGGAGGCGGAGGCGCAGCTGGCGCAGGAGGAGCATATAGATACGGCGATCGTGCTTGCCAGCGAGGGCTGGCATCAGGGCGTGATTGGCATCGTCGCCTCACGCCTAGTCGATAAATATCATTTGCCGACGATTCTGCTCAGTATTACCGGCGAAACGACGAAGGGTAGCTGCCGCAGTATTCCCGCGCTGAATTTATACGAGGCGATAGCCGCCGAGAAGGACATCCTTTCGCAGTTTGGCGGTCATCATCAGGCGGCGGGGCTGACGCTTCCCACGGACAAAATAGCGGAGTTCAGAGAACGCTTCAAGGAGCAGGTGCGCAGTAGGCTCAGGGCGGAGGACTATCTGCCGCGGCAGAGTGTGGACTGCGTGATTAGCGGCAAGCGGGAGCTGACGGTGCAGGACATCAGGGAGCTACAGCTTTTGGAGCCCTGCGGCTGCGCTAACAACCTGCCTATTTTCGCCTTCCGCAGCGCACAGCTGCACAACGCCAAGCCATTGGGCAAGGAGCAGAACCATTTGCAGTTCTACCTGAACAAGGGCGATTACAGCTATCGCTGTTTGATGTGGAACAACGCTGGCTTTTTGCATTTTATGTTTGACAATATGATCGCGGACGTGGCCTTCCAGCCGCGGATCAACGTTTGGCGCGAGGAAACGAAGGTGCAGCTGCAAACGGTCAGCATCCGTCAGGAGCTGTGCTTGGGCGATTTCCGTACCCATGGCGCTGATAAGTATAGGCTGCTAGCGGCTTTGGCGCGCACGCGGGAGCAGGTCGTCGTTTTCGTAGAGGATTTGGCGAGCGTACCGCAGGAGCTGCGTCAGGGAGCTATGAGCTCGCATCTGCGCTTTGTGACCTACGCGGAGCAGGCTCAAGGGCTTGAAGCGGGAGGATGCGTGGCGCTTTTGGATTGTCCGACGTTGAAATTGAAGCAGCTAGTTGGCGAGCTACGTAAGGCTGATATCGGGCAGCTTTACCTTTTCTATAAGCAAAGGGAGTATGACGAACTGTGCAAGCGTTTGGAGCTGGAGCAGCCTCGGCGCGAGGGCATGACGCAGGCCTATAAGACCTTGATGGGGCTTTTAGCGCGGCGTTCGCAAATAGAATTAAGCGCTTTTCTACATGATTATGAAGGAATCATCGGTAAAAACGCCGTAAAAATTATGAACGAGCTTGGTTTTATAACCATAAAAGATGATATAATAGAAAGAAGCACCGTAAAGCGCTGTCAGCTGGAGGATTCACCACTGTATGCGCGCTTACAGGAGCAGCGTAAAATTTTGGAAGCCACGTATAAGGAAAATCTCTATGTATCGGCATACGAGCTTTTGCGTGGTTAGGCATGGAATGGAGGGGTAACGCATGCCCTCAACGGATACGGTTACCAATAACGTGGACGAGCTTTTCGTTAAAATAGAGGCTTATCTTAATCCCGAGCAGGTAGCGTTCGTGCGCAAGGCCTATGAAATGGCGGCGGAGGCGCACAAAATTCAAATTCGTAAATCTGGTGAGCCGTACATCATCCATCCGATAGGCGTGGTGGGAATCTTGGTCGGCCTACAGCTGGACGATAAGACCTTGGCGGCGGCATTCTTGCATGACGTGGTCGAGGATACCGATTATACTCTGGACGATATCAAGGAGCGCTTCGGCACGGTGGTCGCCAATTTGGTCGACGGCGTTACGAAGCTGGGTAAAATAGAATATATTTCCAAGGAGGACCGCCAGATCGAAAATTATCGCAAGATGTTTTTGGCGATGGCGCGCGACATTCGCGTGGTGCTGATCAAGCTGGCGGACCGATTGCATAATATGCGCACCATGAAGTATATGCCCGTGCATAAGCAGCAGAGCATTTCTCGCGAAACGCTGGAGATTTACGCGCCCTTGGCGCATCGCTTGGGCATTTATACGATTAAATGGGAGCTGGAGGATCTGGCGTTCCGCTACATGGAGCCGGAGATCTATTACGATCTCATGGAGCAGGTAAAGATCAAGCGGCGTGAGCGTGAGGCGATGATTAACGAGGCTATGGCGACGCTCAAGGAGGCCGTGGAGAAGGCGGGCATTCGCTGCGAGATCCAAGGTCGCCCGAAGAATTTCTATAGCATTCATAAGAAGATGCTACGCGATCATAAGCAGCTGAGCGAGATTTATGATTTGCTGGCGATTCGCGTGTTGGTCGATACGGTTAAGGATTGCTATGGCACGCTGGGCATCGTTCATAGCATGTGGCGACCGATTCCCGGACGCTTTAAGGATTATGTGGCGGTGCCGAAGTCCAATATGTATCAGTCATTGCACACCACCGTTTTGAGCAGCGGCGGACAGCCCTTGGAAATTCAAATCCGTACCTTCGAAATGCATCGCATCAGCGAGTACGGTATCGCGGCGCATTGGCGCTATAAGGAGAGTGGCGGTAGCAAGCCCGCCTCCGGCGCGGATAAGGGCTTTGATGCCAAGCTGAGCTGGATACGTCAGCTTTTGGAATGGCATAACGATATGAATGATTCCCGCGATTTCGTCAACACGGTGAAGATGGATGTTTTCGCGGATGAGGTCTTTGTTTTTACGCCTCGCGGCGACGTTATCGACGTTCCTGTCGGCAGCTGTCCGATTGACTTCGCCTATCGTATTCATACGGACGTTGGCAATCGCTGCGTGGGCGCGAAGGTTAATGGGCGCATCGTACCGTTGGATTCCCAGCTGAAGAATGGCGATATCGTCGAGGTCATCACCTCCAAGCAGTCGAACGGTCCCAGTCGCGATTGGATTAATTTCGTCGGATCGAATGATACGCGTAATAAGATAAAGAATTGGTTTAAGAAGGAGCGCCGCGAGGAGAACATCCTTAAGGGACGCGAAATGCTGGAGCGTGAGGTGAAGCGCCTTGGCTATGACGTTAAGGTGCTGATGACGCCAGAGAAGCTGCGTACCGTCGGCACGAAGCTGCGCATCGATTCGGACGAGAACCTTTTCGCGACGCTGGGCTATGGCGGCGTGACGCTGAACACGGTCATGTCAAAGCTGGTGGAGCTGTACAAGAAGGAGCAGAAGCTGGAGACGACCAAGGATTTGGCGCAGGTTTTGGCGGAGCTGAAGCCGCGTAAATCCAAGGCTAATTCCAGTCATGGCATTCTCGTGAAGGGCGAGGAGGGCATCATGGTAAAGCTGGCGCGCTGCTGCAACCCGATTCCCGGTGATCCCGTTATCGGCTATATCACGCGCGGCAGCGGCGTTTCCGTGCATCGTGCGGATTGCCCCAATGTTTTGACGAATAATCCCGAGGAGCAAAGTCGTTTGATCGAGGTCGCTTGGGATTTGGCGATAGATTCCGTGTACAAGGTCAATATTATGATTACCTCGCAGGATCGCCCTGGCATGATGAGTGATATTATGAATATCACGAGCGAGGCGAAGCTGAACATCTTCTCCCTTAGCTGTCATACGGATAAGAATAAGATGGCGACCACGCATATGGGCTTGGATATCAACAGCCTAGAGCAGCTGGAGTACGTTATGAATCGTATTCGTCGCATGAAGGGCGTGTACACCGTGGAGCG
>CAYZOZ010000006.1:0-26138 GCA_964480295.1 uncultured Phascolarctobacterium sp. | reverse complement strand
GTAGGCATATGCGTTGGTTTGAGGAGGTTGACTATATGAAGATATTTCATTGCGAGGTGGGGATGCTCGTCACGAATTGCTATTTGGCGGTGAATGAGGAGCTGAAGCAGGGGGTTCTGGTGGATCCCGGCGCGGATAGCGACTCCATTATGGATATGGTGCGCGAGGCGGGCGTTGAGGTGGTGGCTATTTTGCTGACGCATGGTCACAGCGATCACATCGGCGCGCTGAACGAGGTGCGCGCGGTGACCGGCGCTCCTGTGTACATCAGCGCGGAGGATGAGCCCTGCCTGTCTAAGACGGACATCAATCTTTCGTATTTCGTGGGGCATAAGGTGCAATGCGAGAAGGCGGAGCATTTGGTGCGTGACGGCGAGGAGCTGGTGCTGGCAGGCATGACCTTCAAGGCGCTCGCCACTCCCGGACACACTAAGGGCGGCGTGTGCTATTATAACGAGGAGTATCATTTCGCCTTCGTCGGCGATACGGTGTTCTGCGAATCCATCGGTAGAACGGATTTCCCAGGAGGCAGCTATAAGGAGATTCTTGCCTCCATTAAGAATAAGCTTTTGGTTTTGGACGATGGTGTAACGCTGCTGCCCGGGCATGGTCCGCAGACCTCTGTCGGTTGGGAGCGTCGCAGGAACCCCTTCCTGCAATAGGAGAAGATGTTTAAGTATTGGAACGTAATTAAGGCTAGCACATGGTTTAAATTATTGTTCACGGCGGGCGTGTCCTATATCCTGTATCTGCTCGCCGGCTTTATGCTGCCAATTTTGCTGGCAATCGGCTTGGCATTTGGGCTGTATCCCTTGGTCAATATGATCACGAGGGTGCGCGTGGCGCATGGCATGATCAAGCTCTCGCGCGCCGTGGCTATCATTCTGTCCTTGATCGCCTTCATCATCTTCATCGTGGTGGCATTGGGCTTCATCGTGCTGCCGCTTTTCGGGCAGATGAACGATCTCTTGGTGAAGCTGCCCCAGCTGGCGGCGAAATCCAATTTTCAGGATTTGGATAGTATGCTGCGCGATCCGGCAAGCATTCCCATGCTTCCTAGCAGCTTCGAGATGCTGACTGATGGCGTGATCAACTGGGCGATGGGCTTCGTTAGCGCCGTTTTGCGCAATTTGCTGCGCAGCAGTCTGGAGATAGTTTCCAATTTGATCGGCTTGATCATCGTGCCCTTCCTCGCGTTTTATTTTTTGAAGGATTGGCGCGATCTGCGGGAAATGTTCATCAATCTCTTCAATTACGACGTGCAGGATAAGGTCGCCGAGGTGGTGGACGACATCGGACGGACGCTGAGCGCCTATGTGCGCGGCTTATTTAAGCTCAGCTTGATCTCCGGCTTCGTCATTTCCCTCGGCACGGCGGTTTTGGGCATTGATTTCCCATTGGTACTGGGCTTTTGGGCAATACTCGCGGAGACCGTTCCCGTCGTCGGCCCGATCATGGGCGCGGTGCCAGCGATCTTTATTTCCTATGGTCAAAGCAGCGAGGCGGCGCTGCACGTCGCTATTTTCTACGCCGTGTATTACCAGCTAGATGCCAATTACATTATGCCCAAGATCATGGGGCAGAAGATCGATCTGCATCCCGTGCTGGTCATCGCCAGCCTGCTAATCGGCGCGAAGCTCTTCGGCATTTTGGGTATGATCTTTGCGGTGCCCGTGGCGGCGGTCTATCGCGTGCTGTATAAGGAGCTTTGGCATTCCGCCGAGGAGGGCGTGCCTGCCAAGCTCTGAAAGGTTATTTTTAAGCGCATTTTACGCGGTCAGCAGTCTGTTGACCGTGTTTTCTTTTCCTAAAAGCTACTCTTGAGGCAGTTTTCCCGTAAAACATTATAAATTTCATTGAACAACTTATCATAAATGTGGTAAAATAAATAGGTATGCATAGCTGGAGGTCGCGCGCTTAGATGAACGTGGCGGAACGCTGTGCACGTTACGTAGTAAATGATTGATTAAGATAAAGGAGGCGAGGTCAGTATGCTGACTACAGCACCCAGAGGTACGAAGGATATTATGCCTTCGGACGTGAATGCTTGGCGTTATTTGGAAGCCGTCGTGCGCAAGGTTTGCGCGCAGTATGGCTATAAGGAGATTAGAACGCCTATTTTTGAGCATACCGAGCTTTTTCAACGCGGCATCGGCGATACCACTGACGTAGTGGAAAAGGAAATGTATACCTTTACTGATCGCGGTAATCGTAGTATCACCCTGCGTCCGGAGAATACGGCTTCCGCCGTGCGCGCTTACGTGGAGCATAAGCTGAGCAAGGAGGAGGGCTTGGCAACCAAGCTTTTCTACATCGGCTCCATGTTCCGTTACGATCGTCCGCAGGCAGGTCGTTTGCGCGAGTTCCACCAATTCGGCATCGAGGCGCTGGGCGTGCCTGGTCCGAACGTTGACGCGGAGATCATTCTTTTGGCGGTGCAGGTTTTGCAGGAGCTTGGCTTGCGTGATTTGAAGCTGAAGATTAATTCCGTCGGCTGTCCGCATTGCCGTCCGCAGCACAGAGAAAAGCTACAGGAATTCTTCCGTCCGCATTTCGACGAGCTGTGCAAGGATTGTCAGGGACGCTTCGAGCGTAATCCCCTGCGCCTTTTGGATTGCAAGGTGCCGCGCTGTCAAGAGCTGGGCGTGGGCGCTCCCAGCTTGGAGGAATGTCTGTGCGAGGAATGTAAGGCGCATTTCGAGGGCGTGAAGGAGCTGCTGACCGCGGCGGGCGTGGACTTCGAGGTCGATCACAATTTGGTGCGCGGCTTGGACTACTACACCAAGACGGCCTTCGAGATTCAATACGCTCCCTTGGGCGCGCAGAGCGCCGTTTGCGGCGGCGGTCGCTACGACGGTCTCGTGCAGGAGATCAGCGGGGATGAGTCCCGCCCAGGCATCGGCTTCGCCATGGGCATGGAGCGCGTGCTGCTGGCTTTGGAAAAGCAGGGGCTTTTGCCGGACTTCGATGAAACGATTGACGCTTACATCGTGTGTCCGAAAAAGGAAGGCTTCACTCTGGCGTTCAAGACGGCGATCGAGCTGCGTCGCGCGGGCTTCAAGGTGGAATATGATTTCAACTCCCGCAGCATGAAGGCGCAGATGAAGCAGGCCAATAAATTCCAAGCGAAGAAGGTACTGATCTTCGGCGAGGACGAGCTGACGCGTTCCGCCGTAACGGTACGTGATATGGCAACCAGCGAGCAACGCGAGCTGCCGCTTTCCGAGATAATTAAATTCTTCAATACATTATAAACTGATAAGTTGAGGTGCTAAATATGATTAATGAAAAACGCAGTCACCATTGCGGTGAGCTGAGCAAGGAGCAGGCTGGCGAGAAGGTCGTTCTTTGTGGTTGGGTAGCCAAGCGTCGTGACCACGGCGGCTTGATCTTTATCGATTTGCGTGATCGCAGCGGTATCGTACAGGTAGTCGCCGATCCCGAATCCGCAGGCAGCAGTTTCAAAACTGCCGAGGATATTCGTAACGAATTCGTTATCAAGGTCGAGGGCAGCGTTCGTATGCGTGACGAGGATACCGTCAACGAGAATATTCCCACTGGTACCATCGAGGTGCTCGCACACGAGATCGAGGTACTGAACAAGGCTAAAACGCCGCCGTTCTATATTAAGGACGATATCGACACCGATGAGAACCTGCGTCTGAAATACCGCTATCTCGACCTGCGCCGTCCGGAGATGCAGCGTAATCTCATTCTGCGCCACAAGGTAGCGAAGCTGATGCGCGATTATTTGGACGAGCATCGCTTCCTCGAGATCGAAACCCCGATGCTGTGTAAATCCACTCCCGAGGGCGCGCGCGATTATTTGGTTCCCAGCCGTGTGAACCCCGGTAAATTCTACGCGTTGCCACAATCCCCGCAAATCTTCAAGCAGCTGCTGATGGTTGCGGGCATGGAGCGTTATTTCCAAATCGCACGTTGCTTCCGTGACGAGGATCTGCGTGCCGATCGTCAGCCCGAATTCACCCAGCTGGATATGGAGATGTCCTTCATGAGCGTGGATGAGATTCTGGAACTGATGGAAGGTCTGATTCATCATATCTTTAAGGGCGCGTTGGGTAAGGACATTCAAATTCCCTTCCATCATCTGACCTGGGACGAGGCTATGGATCGCTTTGGCAGCGACAAGCCCGACCTGCGCTTCGGCATGGAGCTGAAGAACGTCAGCGAGGCCGTTAAGGGCTGTACCTTCCAGGTATTCAACAACGTTATCGCTAACGGTGGTCAGGTAAAATGTATCAACGTTAAGGGCTATGCCGATATTCCCCGTCGTCAGCTGGACGAGCTGGTTAAGTTCTGCGGCATTTACGGCGCTAAGGGCATGGCTTGGCTGCAATTCCCGGCGGAGGGCGGCGTAAAATCCTCCATTGCGAAATTCTTCAGCGAGGAAAACATCGAGGCTATCAAGAAGGCTGCCGAGGTAGAGGCAGGCGACCTGCTGCTCTTCGTAGCTGATAAGCCGTCCGTAGTAGCCGCCTCCTTGGGCGCGCTGCGTATCGAAATGGCTAAGCGTCGCGATCTGATCAATCCCGATATGCTGGCATTCACTTGGGTGGTTGACTTCCCGATGTTCGAATACGACGAGGAAGAAAAGCGTTATGTGGCTATGCACCATCCGTTCACCGCGCCGCGTGACGAGGATTTGCCGCTCTTGGCGACCGATCCCGGCAAGGTATACGCCAAGGCCTATGACATGGTGCTGAATGGCACCGAGATCGGCGGCGGCTCCATCCGTATCCATCGCCGTGATGTGCAGAAGGCCGTTTTCAAGGCTATCGGTCTAAGCGATGAGGAGGCACAGGAGAAGTTCGGCTTCATGATGAACGCCTTCGAATACGGCGCTCCGCCTCATGGAGGACTGGCCTTCGGTTTGGATCGCTTGATCATGATCATGGCTAAGCGCGATTCTATTCGCGACGTAATCGCCTTCCCGAAAACTCAGAGCGCCTCCGACCTGATGACTCAGGCTCCGAACGACGTTGATGAGAAGCAATTACGCGAGTTGCACATCAAAACCTCCCTGCTCGTAAAAAAAGACACGAAATAATCCTAAAAACTTAAGCGGAGACATTGAAAAATGCCTCCGTTTTTGGTATCATATTTATGTCGAAGTAATACGTTGACTGAATGAAAGCATAATGATTATACCCCTGCGATGTACGTTACATTGCTCCACAGGTTTTGAGCCAACACTCTAACCTAGGGAGCCTGATACTTCTCCTTTCAAAAACCAGCCTCCTTTGAGTGGACTTTTGCGACTGGAGGGAAGGCACCCACCTGCACATGCAGGTTCAAAACATGGAGCTGGACGGCATTGTGGGGATTAATTTTTTTAGGTGAGATTATGGATGAGCTATTCGGTAATTTATTCGCAACTGAACAAAGACAAATAAAGCCTCTAGCGGACAGGATGCGTCCTGAAAAACTCAGTGATTTCGTGGGACAGGAGAAGGCGGTTGGACCGAACAGTCCGCTGCGACGCATGATCGAGCGCGACATGCTGCAATCGGTTTTGTTTTATGGGCCTCCCGGCACCGGTAAAACGACGCTGGCGCAGGTAATCGCCCATGTCACGGGCGAGCAATTCACCGCTATCAACGCCGTTTCCAGCGGCGTGCCCGAGCTGCGCAGGCTGATTGCTAAGGCGCAGCAGGATAGGCAGCGCGGATTGGGGCGCACGATAGTTTTCATCGACGAGATTCATCGTTTTAATAAGGCGCAGCAGGACGTGCTTTTGCCCTATGTGGAAAACGGCACGATCGTTTTGATCGGAGCGACGACGGAAAATCCCTTTTTCGAGATCAATTCGCCCTTGCTTTCGCGCATGAAGGTGGTGCGCTTGGAAAAGCTACAGCCCCAGCATTTGGAGCAGATCCTGCGACGCGCGATCGCCGATCCCGCGCAGGGCTTCGGCAACAGCTTTCGTGCGGAGCCCGAGGCGCTCGCCATTATCGCGGACTTCGCGGCGGGGGATGCGCGCGGCGCTCTGAATATTTTGGAGCAGGCCGAGTTCATGCTGCCGCCGGAGGGCGAACGCGTTCTGACGACGGAGATTCTGCGCAGCGTGATCGGTACGGCGATGCAACGCTACGATAAGAAGGGCGACCAGCATTACGACATCGTCAGCGCCTTTATCAAGAGTATGCGCGGTAGCGATCCCGACGCGGCGCTGCATTATTTGGCACGTATGATCGAGGGCGGGGAGGACCTGCGCTTCATCGCTCGCCGCATAGTTATCTGCGCGGCGGAGGACGTGGGTCTAGCGGATCCACAGGCGCTCGTCGTAGCCAACGCAGCGGCGCAGGTCGCGGACTTCGTGGGCTGGCCGGAGGCGCAAATTCCCTTGGCTGAGGCGGTCTGCTACATCGCCAACGCTCCCAAGAGCAATACCGCCTATATGGGCATCGAATACGCGCGTCGGGACGTGCGCACGCAGAACTGCGGCTCCGTTCCCAAGCATTTGCGCGATGCGCATTATCCCGGAGCGAAGGCTTTGGGACATGGGCTGACCTATAAATATGCTCATGATTTTCCCGGTGGCTGGGTGGAGCAGCAATATTTGCCCGACGAGCTGCTGGGTAAGCGCTACTATAAGCCGAGCGGTCATGGTCAGGACACCGGCTGCAAATTCACTAAGCCTACTAAGAAGCCTTGAGCAAAAACTCGAAGCCGAGCGTCAGACCTCGCCGACGTGATGAGCGCACGGTGCTTGACATATAGTTTTTTATAATATTTTCCAATTACATAGCGAAGGACGCTTTATCGCCTGCCCCTGCGGCAGGCTTTTTTATTGTCCGAAAAGCAAAAATCCATATAGCATAATGCTTAAAGAAAAATAAAGACATAGCTTGACATTTTTTGCTTGCTTTTTGATATGAACTGAATTGATTTATACAGCACAAGAATTTATAACAAACAATATGAATAAAGTTTACTAAAAATACACCTGTAGATATTGACTAGCCAACATTTAGATAGTAGAATATTTTAGATATAAATAAGATGGCGCGATGTATTGCGTTTTGGACATAGCTTCGCGAGAGCTCCGTTAAAGAAACGTCCTTTAACGGAATATAAATCAATTAAAGCTATATTTAGCTATGGGCGCGAGCATATCGTTAGAGAATGAATAATGTATCTATGCTACTATTTGTGGCTAAGCTTAGCAAAAGGAGTATCTATGAGAAAAAGCAAGCAAACCTTTATTAGCAACGTAATAAGATTTACCTGTTTGAGCGGTGCGTTCTTTTTATACAGCGCCGGCGTGAGCGCGGCTGATCTGCCGACGAACGGCAGTATCATCAGCGGCAGTGGCTCCATCGGCGTACCCAGCGACAGGGTGATGAATGTCAGCGGCTTGGATAATACGATTATCAAATGGGGCAGCTTCGATATCGGTATGCAGAACACTGTGAATTTTACCGGTAAGGACGGGGCTAGCTTTAATGTTTTGAACTATGTGAGCGGCGGCGCGATGTCCTCGATTTATGGCACGCTGAACGGTAAGGGCGGCAACGTTTATTTGGTGAATCCTGCCGGCGTGTTCATCGGCGGCAGCGCGAGCATCGACGTGGGCAGCCTTTATGTGTCCAATCGCAGGATCGAGGCGCTGGAAAACGGTAGCTCCGTCGGCAATGCCGATATCGCGAGTTTGGTGAGCGGCGCTACTCCTGCTAGCGGCGCGGAGCTGATGAGTCTGGGCTATATCAGCGCGAATAAGATCACCTTTGACGGCGATCGCGTTGTGCTGAATACGGAGCGCCTGATCGACGCTGATCGCGAGACCGGTAACGAGATGCGCAAGCTGGGCGCGGAGAATATCAACGTCATTACTAACGATCGCGAGCAGGTGCTGCTGGGCTTCGATGCGTATGACGAGCAAAACGGCTATGCTTTGAGCGACGAGCTTGCTTCCTTGGAGCTGGCGAACGTGCGCGTGCGCGATGCCGCAGGTAATGCTGGCGCGAGTGAGGTCGTGACAGGCAAGGACGGCTATATGTGGATCTATACGCTGACGCAGCTACAGGCGATGAACAGCAATCTTAGCGGTAAGTACGCGCTGCTTGGCGGTATCGATGCCACGATCACCGAGGAGGAGGGCAAGAGCTTTCAGGCGATCGGTGACGAGGCTAATCCCTTCACCGGTGTGCTGGACGGCTTGCGCAATCCTGCCGAGGAGGGCGCGGATTTCGCGATCTTCGACCTGCATATTCAGGCTAACGGCGACAAGAACGTCGGCCTTTTCGGCGTGACGGATGGGGCGAGAATAAGCAATCTGCTTTTGAGCTACGGCGTGGTCGAGGGCGGCGAGAACGTGGGCGCGGTCGTGGGCTATGCTAAGAATACCGAGCTGAGCAACGTGCGCAACTCCGTGGACGTAAGCGGCGCGCAGAACGTCGGCGGTCTGGTGGGTAAGGCGGAGAACTCCGCGTTCTACTCCCTGCAAAATAGCGGTAGCGTTTACGGCACGCAAAGCGATAGCGCTAATATCGGTGGTATCGTCGGCGCGATGTACGATAGCTCCTTGAGTGATGCCTATAATTACGGTAAGCTCACAGGCGCGTTAGTAAATACCGCGGGCAACGATCAAAGCCACAACGTGGGCGGCATTATCGGCTTCTATAGCAATGCGGACGCGAACGCCACGCTGACGCAGCTGCATAACGAGATGGAGGTAGTCGGCGGCTATAACGTTGGCGGCGTTATCGGCGGCGCGGAGGGCGTGCTGAGCCTTAGCTCCGCGTCCAATAATACGAAGGTGACGGCGCAGGGCTACACGGACGATGCTTATACCTACGAGGGACAGAAGGGCACGACGCTTAGCGTCAACGCGGCTAACGCCGGCGGCATTATTGGCAGCGTGAACGGCGGTGGCGTGTTAAGTGAGCTGGAAAATACTGGAAACGTGCAGAGCGTGATACTCGACGGTAAGAATTTCTATTTGGCGGGTAATGTCGGCGGCATCATCGGTAAGGCGCAGGGCGCGAGCGATAACGCGCTGTATTTGAACGATCTCAATAATTTGGAGAACACGGTTTACGGCGCGCATAACGTGGGCGGCGTGGTCGGCTCCTTGGAAAATACCCATATCACGCTCGCGATTAACAGCGGCGAGGTTATGGGCACGGGCGCGCGCTTGGCGAACACGCTTCAGGCAGCGACCGAGCAGGTGAGCGGTGAGAAATTCATCATCGGTAATATCGGTGGCATCGCGGGCTACGCTCATGGCAAGGGCTGGTCGATCAATCAGGGCGGCAATTTTGGCGACGTACATACGCTGACGATCGGCTCCGTTGTGACGGAGGCTTCGCAGGCGGCGAACGTGGGCGGCATCCTTGGTCATGGCAGCTATGCTAACGCCGAGGGCAAAATCTCGATCGACGAGCTGAGGAACGTTGCCGAGGACGGCGCGCTGAATGGCGTGATCAGCAATAGCTATAACGCGGGTGACGTGCGTGGCTACACTGGCGTGGGCGGCATCGCCGGCCTGATGCACAATGGCGGCATCGTCCATTCCTATAACGTGGGCACGGTGAATACCACTCGCCTAAACGAGGACAATCGTGGCGGCTCGGCGCTGAATTTGGGCGGCATTTTGGGCGACTCCACCGTGGGCACGCAGGCTACCACCCAGCTTTACGACGTTTATAATACGGGCGTGCTAGGCGACGCAAACTTCGTTTACGGTCAGCGCCATATCGGCGGTATCGTCGGTCGTAATTCCGGCGAGATCGAGAAGTCCTATAATATGGGTGCGATCTACAATAATTCGCCAGTTAACGGCGGTATCGTCGGCAGCTTTATTTCCGGCAGCATCAAGAACAGCTTCAACACCGGCGATATCGTGACTAAGGACGTGGATGCCGGCGGCATTGTCGGCTCGATCAATATCGGCAACACCGCGTTGATCGAGAACGTGTATAATTTGGGCAGCATCACAGGCAAGAGCTATGTGGGCGGCTTGGTCGGCACGATCGGCAACTGGAACAATAACTCCGATGATAGCGACAAGAATACGTCCATCGTTATCAGAAATGCGTATACCTTGGGCAACGTTAAGGCGACCGAGACGGGCTATCAGGAGGATACGACGATTAGCTACGGCACGGGCAAGATCTATGGCGGTCTGCGCCAAAGCCCGTCCCTGAATGAAAGCCGACACGTGCAGATCAGCGATGTTTATTACATTCTGCCAGAGGCGGACAGCGGTTATGCCGAGGCTAGCGATGGCGGCTTGAACGGCTTAGCGGTGACGCTGAATTTGGACGCGGCGATGCAGGGCGATTCCTATGCTGCAAGCGAGGGCAACAGCGGTTTTAGCTTCGTAGGCGAGAACGGCGAGCTGAACGACGGCGTTTGGCGCATTTACGAGGGCGTGACGCTGCCGATTTTGAACGCCTTCCTGCCGACCTTGGCGAATGATAAGAATAAGGATAGCATGAGCGGCTTTGTCGAAGCCGGTAGATATAACCCCGACGGCAGCGTTATTACCGCTGGCGAGGGCGACAGCACCGTGCGCTACGGCTCGGAGTTCAACCCGATGCAGACCGTTATTAGCTACGGCAAGGGCGAGAATAACGAGTTCGTCCTGAATTGGGCGCAGGCTGAGCTGAAGAAGAACGAGTCGATCGCCGTGAATAATGGTGCGCTGACGATTAACGATTTTAATACGCAGGGCAATTATTACGGCGGTATGCTGGTGGCGAGCGGCGCGCTGACGCTCAATAATGACGCGAGCGAGGCACGTCAGGACATTCTGCTCGGCAGCATGGCGCATTTGCAGGGCGCGAGCATTACGCTGAACGCGGGCGAGGACATTACCGTTTTCGGCACGCTGACGGCGGACGGAGATTTGACGCTGAACGCGCAGGACGGCATGAGCATCATGGGTAAGCTTTATGCCGGTCAGGGCGCTGATGGTGGCGACATCACGCTGAACGCGAGCGAGGGCGGCGTGACTACGAATCTCGGCGTGAAGGAGAACGGTCTTTTGGCGGCGAACGGCGCGCTGAAGGTAAATGCTGGCGACAGTGTTTATATCGACAGTGATCTACAGCTTACCGGCGACATTACGCTGAAGGCGGCGAACGAGATCGTGCTGGACGCGAGCAACGTCGGCAGGCTGAACAACGACACTATCGGCGGCGTGAGCGCGTTTTTGGAGAAATATTCCACGACGAACAGCATTACCATGGAGAACGCGCCGATTAAGCTCTTGACGCTCGACTTTTGGGACGCGGAAAAGCAGGAGTACGATTTCGGCAAATATGGCGCGGGGGCGCTGGCTTTGCTGAGTAAGCAGGGCGATTCTTCCTCCGCTAACGGCTTGGATTCGCTCTACGCCTGGGTGGCGAGTGCCGAGCAGCTGGCGGCGATCGGTAAGACCGAGAACGCCACGGGCTTCAACTATGCGGTGAAGAACGACATCGATGCCAGCGTGATCGAGGATTATAGCGTGATTGGCACGGCTGATTCCGCTTATACCGGCACCTTTAACGGACGAGATAAGAAGATCGTTGGCTTGGATGTCAGCAGGGACGGCGAGGTGGCAGGCCTTTTCGGCTATAACGGCGGTACGATCGAGAATGTGCAGCTTATCTCTGGCAATTTCGAGGGCGCGATCGTCGGCGGCATCGCGGGCGTAAATTTGGGCGAGGGCACGATCAGCAATATCACGACCTTCGGTAATCGCGTGGCGACGCAGGGCTATGTCGATATGAATCGCGGTAGCGGCGAGGAGCGCTACGTGGCGGCGGCAGGCGGTGTCGCAGGCTTGAATGACGGCGTGCTGAACGGCTTGAACCTGAACGATAACGTCTTGGCGAACGCCGAGGGCTCGACCGCCTATGATTCCTATGCCGGTGGCGCGGTCGGTATCAACGGCTTCAACGGTAACGCGCAGAATGCGATTGTGGCCAATGCCTTGGTCAATAGCGCGGTGACGGGCAATCAGGAGCATGCCTCCGCTATGGGCGGCGTGGCAGGCTTCAATGCTGGCAGCGTTTTGGACGTGGAAAGCATGGGTATTGTAAACGGCTCCTACGAGCATACGTTGGCTGCGGCTAACGTGGGTGGCATCGTCGGCTTGAATAAGGGCGAGATTAACGGCGCGTATAATTTGGCATACGTCGACGGTACGGCGAACGTGGGCGGCATCGTGGGCACGTCCTTAGGCGGCGTGATCACGAACATCGCTAACGGCGGTATTGTCAATAGCGAGAGCATCGGCGACACGCAGGGCATGAATGTCGGCGGTATCGCCGGACGCGTGGAAAACACTGTTATTACGCAGGGACGCAACAGTGGCGATATCACCGGCGTGGTGAACGTCGGCGGTATGTTCGGCAGCGTGGATAGCGATTCCCAAATGTTGAACATCGTTAATGACGGCTTCGTGAACATCGTCGGCGAGAGCAATGTCGGCGGCGTGGTCGGCTATAATGAGGGCATAATCAACGCCGAGCAAATGGGCTTGACCAATAACGGCGTGATCTATGGCAACGAATACGTTGGCGGCGTGGCAGGCTACAACGTCGGCACGATCATTAAGACGGGCAGTAACGTTACACTGAACACTACTGGCGAGGACGCGCGCTATTTTGGCGGCGTGGTCGGCTTCAACGCGGGCAAGATCGAGGACGCAAGCAATACCGGTCGCATCATGGCGGCGGACGCGTCCTATGTTGGCGGCATCGTCGGCTATAACGAGGGCGAGATCAAGGGCGCGAGCAACGCCAACAGCGGCGTGGTCGTCGGTGGCCAATACGTCGGCGGCGTGGTCGGCTATAATAAGGGTAAGATCGACGGTATCAACAACACCTCCGGCGTGACCGTGATCGAAAATGATGGCTTGGTCATCGCGACGCAGGGCGGCGCAGGCGGCATCTTCGGCGTGAACGACGTGGCGGAGATTCGCAACGTGATGCTCGTCAATAACGGTATCGTGCTGGGTAATTCGCAGGTCGGCAACGGCGAGCAGGGCAGCGGCGGTATTGCGAGCGTCAATAACGCGGTGATCACCGATTCCACGGTCGCAGGCAGGGTGGATGCTTTGGTGGCGGACAACGCCAACGTCGGCGGTCTGTTCGGCGTGAATAACGGCAGCCTAATCGGCGGACGTGATGAGCAAACCGACGCGTATTATAAATACGTGGTATTCAACAACGGCGCGGTAGTCGCGGCGGAGCTGAAGAATATCGAGGACTATGTTACCTGGAGGCGTGAGGATGTCGCTCAGGACGTGTTCGCACAAATGACGTTGGCATCGAACGCCAATGTCGGCGGCTTGGTGGGCGTGAACGGCGAGAACGGCGTAATTCGGGCTGCCTATAATACGGGTAGTATTTTCGGCGGTACGAACGTCGGCGGTATCGCGGGCACGAACAAGGGCGTGATCAGCGAGGTGTTCAATAACGTGGCGGCGGTGGACGAGCGTACTTTCGACGGCAAGGCGACCTCCTTGACCGAAGGCCGAGTTGTCGGCTTAGAGAACGTGGGCGGCGTAGTCGGTATGAACTACGGCACCGTGGATTATGCCTATAATCTGACGGGCGTGGAGAGCGTGTTCGGCAGCAGCGCCGTCGTCGGCAATCTGGTAGCGGTCAACAGCGGCAGCGTGCAGCACAGCTACGCGCTCAATCTTGACGGCAGTCTGATCGGCACGGGCGCGGCGGCAAGCGATAGCTACACCTTCGCGGAGAACGATTCTAGCGCGGAATATATCGCCGAGGATAAGCGCTTGGCGGCGGATTCCTATAAAAATCTGACGCTGGGCAGCGAGCGCGCGATTTGGCGTTTCTATGACGGCTATAATACGCCGCTGCTGAAGGTCTTTCTTACGAAGGTAGATTTAAACGCTGCGGAGGTACCGGAAATGAGCGAGGCGGATTTCAAGAATAATTATCTTGACGCGCATACGCCCGTCGATCGCTTGATCGACGATCAGCTCTTGGTGACGGAGCATCCGCGTGATTTCGCTTCATATGACGCGAATAAGGAGCTAATCAACATGGATATCGTGAGCAGCGAGGTTAGCAGCGTCGATGCCGATAACAGCGTTAGCTATTTACTGAAGCTGTGGAGCAAGCAGAACGCGATCAGCGGTGTCAATGGTGAGGGAGAGCTGAATCCCAATCTGTTGGGCTATGATTTGCAGGATGTTGGGCTGACGGTGATCATGCCTGAAAATATTCCGGAGAATCCTCCGATTCCTCCTGCCGTAGATCAGCCTAGCGAGGAAACTAAGCCTTCCGTTCCCGATAGGAGCGAGGCTGATAGGTGGATGAATGAGAACGCTCCCGAGGAGATACACGAGAGCAGGAGTGCGGGCAAGCAGCGCGAGCGTCGCGAGCGCAAGGCAGAGCTACGCTTTGTGGACGGCGGTATGGAGCTGCCGAAGGAATAAGCTTTGTGAAAATTTAAGCTAGAACGCAAAACTCCCTGCCGGCATTGCCGGCAGGGAGTTTTTTAGATGAAATTTTGTAAGCAGTATATAAAAATTACATTAAAATAAGTGCTTGTCTAAAAGGTAAAATTTAGTATATAATAAATTAGGGTGTCATCATAACGGTAGGCGGTTGTTCCCTTCAATCGAACGAGATTCATATTGCGGTGAAGCCGAAATATGAAAATTGCAGAAAGGAGGGGATGCTATGAGTATAACTGATTTCATTACAGCATTAGGCTTTGCTTTAGGCTGTATAAGCTTTGGCTATACCATAGGCTCTAAAAGAGCAAAAATAAAAATAACCGCCAAGCGTCCTAAACTTACGGTTATTTTTATAATACATAAGTAAAGGGAACAACCGTCTATCGGTGACACCCTCTTTATGTTCATTATACAACATGAAATATATTTGTCAAGTAGAATTCAATGAAAATAATTATTCATACTCATTATTTTTTTCCCGTAAACAGTAGCTTTAATAGCTGGCTTCTGTTAAAAATCGTCTTTAGCAGCATACTTCCCAATAACGAGGCGAGGACGAGCAGCACGTAGGAGAGGCTAACCTTTTTTACCGTCATGATGATGCCGAATTTATTGTAAAGGCTAGTGAGCCATTCCAGCACCAGGGGATGCAGAAAATAAATCAGCATGGAGTAGTCGGACAGCGTGCCGATGATCCTGTGCGCTAGCGAACCCGCATGCCTGCGCTCCAGCCAATCGAGCGCCAAGCAGAAAAAGAGCAGGGAGGCGATGGTGTAGACCAGTCCCTGCGGACTGAGCTGGTGATAGGTGTTGGCGAGATCCAAAAGCGTGTAGCCGTTATAGCGGTGGTCATACCACGCGCTGCCCACGTCCCACGTGATCGCCGCCGCGTAGAAAAGGCAAACGCTCGTGCCGTGCCGCCGCAGCTTCGCGAGCAGCTCCGACCAATGCGCCGCCGCTAGCATACCTCCCATAAAGATCAGCAGATAGTGTAACGGCAGATAATTAAGGCGATAGTTAAAGAAGTTCTTCGCCAAAAGATTCCAGCTCGAGGTATCAACACCAAGGTGAATGCTTAAATAGTTGAAAGCTAGCTGGAAAACGAGCAGCACGCCCAAACCAAGCTCGATGCCGTACTTTTCAATAGCGCGCAGCAGAACGCGCCAAAGCGGATAGCTGCCGTAGAACCACAGAAGCACGACCATGAAATAGAGGTGGTAGCAGCCCAAGCCGAAAAAGAGCAGGAACGCCAGATGCAGGGGGTGCAGGCTAATGGTTCCGCGTGGCAGCACCAGCCAAAAGTAAAGAATGTAAAAGAGTGACCAGCTCACATAGGGCAGCCCCGCGCCGCGCAGACGTTTTTTGATAAAGGAAAGAAAGTCGAAACGGCCGCCTTCAAGCAAGTTCGCGTCTGTGCAGGCCAGTCCGTAGCCGGAGATGAAGAAGAAGGCGGGCACGCTGTAGCGACTGAGTATCTCCAAAAGGCAGTAGAGCGTGAAATTGTCGGGCGCGAGCGCCAGAGAGCCGATGTGGATGCCGATCACGCCCAGCATACACAGTCCACGGATATTATCGATAACGGTATTGCGCATAGGTATCCTCTCTATAATGAATTCATAATAGTTATGTCCATTATACACCACATGGGAATAGTGATGCCAGTAAAAAATTTACCAAAAACATAGTGAAAAAAACGTAAAATATTTGACGTTATGGGACTGCTGGTGTAAAATATATCTAATCTGATTTTCAGAAACCTTTAATAGAGTCCCGTGAGACTGCAAGGTATGACTATTGTTAATTGCAAGGCCTTCTTGTACCCTCGTGGGTGTGAGTTGGTCTTTTATTATTTTATGATGTTTGAATTACAGGAGGTAAAGCTAATGGCAAAATCAAATGTATCTCTGGGTGGCAGAGATATACTGGACCTGGAAAGCCTCAGCGTTGACGAAATCGAGCTGATTTTGAAAACCGCCGAGGAAATGAAGAAGATTATGAAGAGGGATATTAAGAAGGTTCCCTCTCTGCGTGGTAAATCCATAATCAATCTGTTCTATGAGCCCAGTACCCGTACTCGTACTTCCTTTGAATTGGCAGGCAAATACCTGGGAGCCGACGTGGTTAATATCACCACTGGCACCTCCAGCGTGGTGAAGGGCGAATGCCTGCGTGATACTATTTTGACCGTACAATCCATGGCCTGCGACGCAATCGTTATGCGTCACCCGATCGAGGGCGCTGCCGCCTATGCGGCGAAGGTCGCCGATCCCGTAATCATTAACGCCGGCGACGGCGCGCACGCGCATCCCTCCCAAGGTCTTTTGGATATGTTCACCATTCGTGAGCAGGGCAAGGATATCAAGGGCTTGAAAATGGCTATCGTCGGCGATATTCTTTATAGTCGCGTAGCGCGCACCAATATCGCGGCTTGGACGAAGATGGGCGCGGACGTGCACGTAGCTGGCCCGATGACGCTGCTGCCCCATGATATCGAGGCCTTGGGCGTAACCGTACATAAGCACGTCGAGGACGCAATCGCGGACGCGGACGTTATCGATATCCTGCGTATTCAGCTGGAGCGTCAAAAGAAGGGACTCTTCCCGACTACTCGTGAGTACGCGCGTATTTTCGGCATTAACGAAAAACGCTTGGCCTTGGCGAAGCCCGATGTAACGGTTCTGCATCCCGGCCCGATGAACCGCGGTTTGGAGATCTCCTGGGAGGTCGGCTACTGCGACAACGCCGCTATTCGCACCGAGGTACAAAACGGCGTAGCCGTGCGTATGGCACTCTTATTCTTGACTTTAACGGGAGGTAAGCACATTGAAAACGTTGATTAAAAATGGCAGGGTGGTTGATCCCAGTCAAAATTTGGATGCCGTATTAGATATTTTGGTAGAGGACGGCAAAATTAAGACCGTGGCAGCCGGTATCAGCGAGGCTGCCGACGAGGTATACGACGCTGCTGGCTTGGTCGTTACTCCCGGCCTGATCGACGTGCATACGCATATGCGCGAGCCTGGTCTGGAGGCGAAGGAGGACATCATCTCCGGTACGAAGGCGGCTGCCGCTGGCGGTGTGACCACCGTGGCCTGCATGCCGAATACTAAGCCGGTTATCGATACCTCCATCATCGTGAGCGGTATTAAGCAGCGTGCCGCCGAGGAGAGCTATGCCAACGTCGAGGTCATCGGCGCTATCTCCAAGGGTGAGCAGGGCGAGGAGCTTGCCGAGATGGGCGACATGGCGGAAAAGGGCGCTATGGGCTTCTCCGACGACGGTCATTATGTAAAAAGCTCCCGCTTGTTCATGCTGGCGGCTAAATATATCACGGCGTTTGACAAGCCCCTGCTCTGTCATGCCATCGATCCCGAGCTGAACGCCGAGGGCTATATGCATGAGGGCGCGGTTTCCGCACGCATCGGCGTTTCCGGTATTCCCGCTATCTCCGAGGACATCGCCGTAGCTAGGGACTGCATCATCGCCGAATACGCAGGCGCGCATGTGCATATCTGCCATGTGGCCTCCAAGGGCGCGATCGACATTATCCGCCAAGCGAAGAAGAAGGGCGTGAACGTTACTAGCGAGGTAACCGTGCATCATCTGACGCTGACGGACGAGGCTTGCGCTGGCTATAACGCCGCAACGCGCGTAAGTCCGCCGCTGCGCAGCTGGGATCATGTGCAGGCAATGCGCGAGGCTGTTTTGGACGGCACCGTGGATTGCATCGTTACTGATCACTCCCCCCATGCTCCCGAAGAAAAGGACGTGGAGTTCCGCTATGCTCCCAATGGCTTCTGTGGCTTGGAAACCTCGTTGGGCGTAATGCTGACGGATTTGTATCATACGAACGTATTTGATTTGAACACCATTATCAGTAAGATGAGCTGCGAGCCTGCGAAGATCTTCAAGCTTCAGGGCGGTACCCTGATGGAGGGCAGCGTGGCTGATATTACGATTATGGATTTAAATAAGGAATGGACAGTAGATAGCTCCAAATTCTATACCCGTGGCAAGTTCACCCCGTATGAAGGCAAGGCTTGCAAGGGCAAGGCCGTTGCCACCATGCTGCACGGCGAGTTTGTAATGAAAGAGGGTGTAGTATGCACAAGGAAATAAGAAAAGGTAAATTAGTATTACAGGACGGCAGCGTTTATGAGGGTATTTTGCGCGGCGGTAAGCGCAACGCCGTGGGCGAGGTTTGCTTTACTACTGGCATGAGCGGCTATCAGGAAACGCTGACGGATCCGTCCTTCTGCGGTCAGATCGTAGTTATGACCTATCCCTTGGTCGGCAACTATGGCTGCAATGCGATTTTCAATCAGGGACGCAGGAATTTCTTTCAGGGCTACGTTATCGGCGAGCTTTGCGATTGTCCTAGCAACTGGCGCAACGAGCAGAGCCTCGAATGCTGGCTGGAGGAGCAGGAGCTGCCCACTCTGACCGGTGTAGACACCCGCGCCATTACGCGCAAGATTCGTGATTACGGCGTAATGCAGGGCGTGATCGTGCCCAGCGATATGCCTGAGGACGAGGTGCAGGCGCTTTTGGCTACTCCCGTGATTCATGATCAGGTAGCGACCGTGACCACGCCCGAGGTTTACACTCTGGGCGAGGCTGATGCGAAATATCACGTAGCTGTTATGGATTTCGGCATTAAGCAGAACATACTTAATTTCCTCATGCTGTTCAATACTCGCTTGACCGTGTTCCCCGCGAGCGCGAGCGCCGAGGAGGTCATGGCCTGCAATCCGGACGGCATCTTCCTGTCCAACGGCCCTGGCGATCCCAAGGATCTGACCGAGGTTATCGAGAACGTGAAAAAATTGATCGGCAAGCGTCCGATCTTCGGTATTTGCCTTGGTCATCAGTTGATGGCTTTGGCTAATGGTGCCGATACCTATAAAATGAAATTCGGTCATCGTGGCGTGAACCAGCCGGTTAAGGATCTGCGTAGCGGTCGTATTTACATCAGCTCGCAGAACCATGGCTACGCGGTTGATCCCGCTTCCCTGGAGGGTAAGGGTATCACCGTAACTCATATTTCCATGAATGACGGTACTATCGAGGGTGTGGAGTACACCAAGCACCCGACCTTCACCGTGCAGTACCACCCCGAGGCCTGCCCCGGCCCCGGCGGTCATGAGTATTTGTTCCAACACTTTATCGATTTAATGGAGGCTCGTTAATATGCCGAAGCTTAGTAATGTTAAAAAGGTTCTTGTAATCGGTTCCGGTCCTATCATCATCGGTCAGGCCGCCGAATTCGACTATGCGGGTACGCAGGCCTGCCGCGCCTTGAAGGAGGAGGGGCTGGAGGTCGTACTGGTCAACAGTAACCCCGCGACCATTATGACCGACGTACATATCGCCGATCGCGTATACGTGGAGCCCATCAGCATCGAGTTTTTGGAAAACGTTATCAAACGCGAGCGTCCTGATTCCCTGCTGGCTACCTTGGGTGGTCAGGTAGGCTTGAATATGGCGATGAAGCTCGAGGAGAAGGGTATTCTCAAGGAGTACAAGGTGCGTCTTTTGGGCACGCAGATCTCCGCTATTAAGCGTGGCGAGGATCGCGAGATGTTCAAGGAAACGATGGAGAAGATTCATCAGCCCATCCCCGAATCCACCATCGTGGAAACGATCATGGCTGCCTGCTCCTTCGGCCGCGAAATCGGCTATCCCTTGATCGTGCGTCCGGCGTACACCCTTGGCGGTACTGGCGGCGGTATTGCCGAGAACGAGGACGAGCTGGTCGACATCGTGCAAAAGGGCTTGGGCTATAGTCCGATCGGTCAGTGCCTGATCGAACGCTCCATTGCTGGCTGGAAGGAAATCGAATTCGAGGTTATCCGTGACGCTGCCGATAATTGCATCACCGTCTGCTCCATGGAAAATCTTGATCCCGTGGGCGTACACACTGGTGACTCCATCGTCGTAGCTCCTGCGCAAACGCTGAACGATAGGGAGGTACAGATGCTGCGTCAGGCCTCCATCGATATCGTGCGCGAGCTGGGCGTGGTCGGCGGCTGCAATGTGCAGCTGGCACTGGATCCCTATTCCGAAAATTATTACGTTATCGAGGTAAATCCTCGCGTAAGCCGCAGCTCCGCCTTGGCCTCCAAGGCAACTGGTTATCCGATCGCGAAGGTAACCAGTAAGATCGCCGTAGGCTATAATTTAGATGAAATTGAAAACGCGGTCACGAAAAAGACGAAGGCTTGCTTCGAACCCGCGATTGACTATATCGTATTGAAATTCCCGCGTTGGCCCTTCGATAAATTCGTCACCGCTGATCGCACCCTTGGTACGCAGATGAAGGCTACCGGCGAGGTTATGGCGATCGAGCGCACCATGGAGGCCTCCATGCTGAAGGCAGTGCGCTGCTTGGAGATCGGTCTGCATCATCTCGAAATGCCTGAGCTGAAGTCCTTGAGCGATGACGAGATTCGCGCGCGTATCAAAAATATCGATGACGAGCGCTGCTTCGTGATCGCCGAGGCTATGCGTCGCGGCGTGACGATCGAGGAGATTCACGATATCACCAAGATCGATATTTGGTTCCTCTCCAAGATCGAAAACATCATTAAAATGGAGCGCGCCTTGACTACGCACGAGCTTACTCCAAGCCTGCTGCGCAAGGCTAAGCAAATGGGCTTCGCCGACAGAACGATCGCCGAGCGCGTGGGCAAGACCGAGTTCGAGATTCGCGAGCTGCGCAAGGCGAACGGCATCATTCCGACCTATAAGATGGTTGATACCTGCGCCGCTGAGTTCGAGGCCGCTACGCCCTATTATTACTCCTGCTACGAGGCAGAGGACGAGGTCAAGGTTAGCGACAAGAAGAAGGTCGTCGTACTTGGCTCTGGTCCGATACGTATCGGTCAGGGCGTGGAATTCGACTACTGCTCCGTACATTGCGTTTGGGCGTTGAAGGAGCTGGGCTACGAAACCATTATCATTAACAATAACCCCGAAACCGTTTCCACCGACTTCGATATTGCCGATAAGCTGTATTTCGAGCCGCTGACAGTGGAGGACGTACTCAATATTATCGACAAGGAGCAGCCGGAGGGCATCATCGTGCAATTCGGTGGTCAAACCGCGATCAACCTCGCAGGCCCGCTTTCCAAGGCTGGTGTGAGGGTTTTAGGCAGCAGCGTCGACAGCATCGACCGTGCCGAGGATCGCGAGCGCTTCGAGCAGCTGCTGACTGATTGCGACATCCCGCGTCCGAAGGGACACACCGTGTTCGATACCGAGGGCGCGCTGAAGGCGGCGCATGACGTCGGCTATCCGACCATGGTTCGTCCCTCCTACGTACTGGGTGGTCGCGCTATGGAAATCGTTTATAACGACGAGGAGCTGCGCAATTACATGACCTACGCCGTTAAGGCCTCCGCCGAGCACCCCGTACTGGTCGACCACTATTTGCAGGGCACCGAGGTCGAGGTCGACGCGATCTGCGACGGCAAGGAGGTTTTGATCCCTGGCATTATGGAGCATGTCGAGCGTGCAGGCGTACACTCCGGCGACTCCATCGCTGTATATCCGCCGCGCACTCTGAGCGAGGCTGTGATCAAGACCATTATCAGCTATACCAATAAAATGGCACTGGGCTTAGAGGTCAAGGGTATGATCAATATTCAGTACATCGTGCGTGATGAGCATGTTTATGTGATCGAGGTCAACCCGCGTTCCTCCAGAACCGTACCCTTCCTGAGTAAGGTTACCGGTGTTTCCATGGTCGATGTCGCTACTAAGTGCGCTATGGGCATGAGCATCCGCGAGCAGGGCTTCCGTCCCGGCCTGCGCCTCTTCCCCGATTACTACGCGGTTAAGGCACCGGTATTCTCCTTCAACAAGATGTCCAACGTCGACATCACCCTCGGCCCCGAGATGAAGTCCACGGGCGAGGTTATGGCGTGCGATTATCAATTCAGCCGCGCGCTGTATAAGGCCTGTCTGGCATCTGGCATCAACGTGCCGCATGAGGGCTCGATTTTGATTACCGTCGCCGATATGGATAAGCCTGAGGCAGTGGAAATCGCTAAGGGCTTCGAGGATCTGGGCTATATCGTCACCGCTACTGGCGGCACCGCCGAGTACTTGAAGGAGCATGGCGTGAACGTGAACGTCGCTACGAAGGTGAGCGAGGGACATCCCAATATTCTCGACGACATCAAGGCCGGTCGCATCAGTATGGTTATCAACACCTCCAATCATGGTCGCGATGCCGAGCGTGACGGCTTCAAGATTCGCCGTTCCACCGTCGAGCACGCGATCGCCTGCCTAACCTCCATGGATACGGCACGCGAGCTACAACGCGTAATGAGCGCGATGCGCCGTCGTCGTATCGTCAGCGTAGTCGCCTTGCAGGATCTCAGCCTGAGCTGGGAGGATTGATCAGTAAGGCTCATTTTAGTGCGGGAGGACTGATTATGTCTAAGGTAATCGCTACGGTCAAGGTGATTGGCCAGCGTGTTTTAAATAATTCTACGAAGCTGATCGACGTTTACGCGCCGGAAATCGCCGCTCAGGCAGTGCCCGGACAGTTCGTCAACGTGCGCGTGTGCAAGCATACCGCGCCCCTGCTGCGCCGTCCCTTCGGCGTAGCGGGAGTTAATCGTGAGCAGGGAACGTTCACGATGATTTACCGCCTACTGGGCGAGGGCACGCACATGCTGGCGGAGGCCTGCTCGGGCGACGAGCTGAGCATCGTCGGACCTTTGGGGCGGGGCTTTGAGCTTGAGGCGGAGAAGCCGCTCCTCGTCGGGGGCGGACTGGGCCTCGCGCCGCTGCTCTTTTTGGCAAAGGGCTTCGGCGATAAGCAGGCGGACATCCTGATGGGCGGTCGCACGGCGGACGAGCTTTTTTGGACGCGGCTTTACGAGGAGCATTGCAAGCAAATGTTCCTAACCACCGATGACGGCACCGTTGGTACGCAGGGTACCGTTATGGCGCTCCTGCCGCAGCTTTTGGCTGAGGGTGGCTATGATCGCGTTTACGTTTGCGGTCCCGTGCCAATGATGCGCGCGGTGGCTACGGCGTGCTTGCAGGCTGGCGTGAAATGTCAGGTCTCCTTGGAAAAATATATGGCCTGCGGACTTGGTGCCTGCCTTTCCTGCGCCTGCGAGGGCGTGGGCAAGCGAATTAAGGTCTGTAAGGACGGCCCCGTTTTTTGGGCTGAGGAGGTGGGCGAATGGTAACTTCCCTATATGAAGGTCGCTTGGCGGTAAGCATCGCTGGCGTGGACATGGTAACCCCCGTGACCACGGGCTCTGGAACCTTCGGCTTTGGCTTGGAGTTCACTGATTTTCTCGATTTGGAGAAGGTGGGCGCGGTAACGGTGAAGGGCACCTCGCTCCTGCCCGCGGCTGGCAATAAGGGGCAGCGCGCGGTGGAAACTCCCTCCGGTATGTTGAACTGCATCGGCTTGGAGAATCCTGGCAGTGAGTACTTTTTACAGCACACTCTGCCAGAGCTGCGCAAATATAATGTTCCCGTGATCGTCAATATCTATGGCCATTCTCCTGAGGAATACGGTGAGGTGGCTAAGAGGCTGGACGTGGACGGCGTGGCGGCGGTGGAAATTAATATTTCCTGTCCTAACGTTAAGGAGGGTGGCATCGTTTTTGGTACCTGTCCCGAGGCGGCGGCGGAGGTCGTGGCGCAGGTGAAGAAAAACACCTCTAAGCCCGTTATCACGAAGCTTTCCCCCAACGTGACGGACATCGTTTCCATGGCGAGGGCCGTGGAGGCGGCGGGAACGGACGCGATCTCCATGATCAACACCCTGCTCGGAACGAAGATCGATATCGAGCGTCAGCGTCCCGTTTTGGGTAATATCACCGGCGGACTGAGCGGTCCTGCCGTGCGCCCCGTGGCGGTGCGTTTGGTATATCAGGTGGCGCAGGCCGTGCGGGTGCCGATCATCGGCATGGGCGGCATTATGTGTGCCGAGGACGCGATAGAATTTATGCTAGCAGGCGCGAGCGCCGTGGCAGTGGGTACGGCTAACTTCGTGCAGCCCGACATCGCCGAAAGCATCGCGCAGGGTATGTTGGCATATTTGGATAGGCATGGCGTGCGTAGCATCAACGAGATCGTGGGCTTGGCGCTGCCTGAGGGCAAGCGCTCCATGCCATTATATGATAAATAAATGCGTATACTGACGAGGTTTACAAGATGAAGCATGATGATAGATTAATTGTCGCTTTGGATTTTCCCACATTGGAGCAGGCGAAGGCCTGCGTGCTGGAGCTGGGCGAGGCTGTGAGCTATTATAAGGTGGGTATGGAGCTGTACTATGCCGCAGGCAGCGAGATTATTCGTTTTCTTAAGGCCGAGGGCAAGCAGGTCTTTTTGGATCTGAAGCTACAGGACATCCCTAACACTGTGGCGCACGCGCTCACCGTACTCAGTGATTTGGGAGCGGATATGATGAACGTTCATGCCGTCGGCGGCAGGAAGATGATGGCGGAGGCGGTGAAGGCCGTGCATGAGGCTGCGGCGCAGGCAGGTAAGCCGGCACCTAAGCTGATCGCCGTGACTATCCTGACCAGCATGGACGATGAGCAGTTCGCCGATCTGAATTATAAGAACTCCATCGCTGAGCAGGTCATTGCTTTGGCGAAGCTGGCGAAGGAGGCTGGTATGGACGGCGTGGTAGCATCTCCGCGTGAGGCGGCGGGAATTCGTGCTGCCTGTGGCGAGGATTTTTTGATCGTTACGCCCGGCGTGCGTCCGGCAGGCGCGTCCTTGGATGATCAAAGCCGCGTGGCTACTCCAGCGGGAGCGTTCAAAAACGGCTCCAGTCATATCGTAGTTGGTCGCCCCATTACTAAGGCGGAGCAGCGTCAGGCCGCGGCTCTGGCTATCGTGGAAGAAATTCAGGCATAAGGGAGGAAGAAAAATGGCAGTTTTAGAAGAAAAAGACGTTCTTAAAATGTTGGAGGAGACCGAGGCCGTGCTGCATGGTCATTTCCTTTTGACGAGCGGCTTGCATAGCCCCATGTACGTGGAAAAATTCAACGTACTCCAGCATCCGAAATATACCGAGCGCCTGTGTCAGGAGATCGCGCGTCGTTATGAGAATGATAACGTGGAGCTGGTAGTCGGTCCTATGACCGGCGGTATTTTGCTGGCGCATGAGGTGGGTAAGGCACTGGGCACTCGCGCTATCTTCACCGAGCGTGAAAACGGCAAGATGACTCTGCGTCGCGGCTTCCAGATTCCAGCAGGCACGCGCGTTCTGGTGGTAGAGGATATCGTTACCACTGGCGGCAGCGTCAAGGAGGTTATGGAGGTCGTTAAGGAGTGCGGCGGCGAGCTGGTCGGCGTAGGCCTTTTGGTTGATCGCAGCGGCGGCAAGGTGGATTTCGGTGTGCGCACCGAGGCTTTGCTGCATTTGAACGTAGAAACCTTCCAGCCGGATTCCTGCCCGCTGTGCGCGAAGGGCACTCCCTTTACCAAACGTGGCAGAACTGGCAAATAAGCATTAAGCATCGTAAAATAAAATGACCACCAAACCTTTGGGCTTGGTGGTCATTTTGGCTATGAGAAGAAAAACAATTAAACGCTAACAAAAATCATAAGCAAAGCTTATAAATTTCGCTTGTGATTTTTCTCAAATGCGATTATAATATTACTAAGGTGTTATCATAACGGTAGGCGGTTGCCCTCCAAT
>CAYZOZ010000005.1:35835-53911 GCA_964480295.1 uncultured Phascolarctobacterium sp. | reverse complement strand
ATGAGGTGAAGTAGATGATTAACGAAAATAGACTTTTAAACGAATTTATTGAATTGGTTGCCGTACCGTGTCCGAGTAAGGACGAGAGGGCGGAGGCCGAGCTGATTATGTCGAAGCTGCGTGCTTTGGGCTTGGAGCCGGAAATGGATCGCGTTCATGAGAAAACCGGCGGTACCTGCGGCAACGTTTGGGCGTATGTGAAGGGCAACGTGCCTGACGCGCCGACGCTGCTTTTTGAAGCGCATATGGATTCTGTAGCGCCGACTACCGGTACGAAGGTCGTGCGCAAGGACGGCGTGCTTTATTCCGACGGCACCACGACCTTGGGCGGCGACGACAAGGTGGGTGTGGCATCGATGCTGGAGGCGGTACGCGCGCTGAAGGAGGACGGCGTGCCCCATGGTGATATTCAGCTGCTCTTTACCGTCAGCGAGGAGATCGGCTGCTTGGGCGTAGTGAATTTGGATAAGTCTTGGATCAAGGCTGATTACGGCTATTGCATGGACATCGGCGGCAATATGGGCGAGATTACCTACGCGGCACCGAAGCTTTACGATATTTACGTTACCGTGAAGGGCAAGGCGGCTCATGCTGGCTTGGCACCGGAGCAGGGCGTGAACGCGATCATGCTGGCGGCGGCGGCCTTCGCTAAGCTGCCGGGCTACGGTCGCTTGGACGCGGAGACGACCTTCAACATTGGCGTATTTAACGCGGGCGTGGGCACGAACGTCGTTTGTCCTGAGGCGAAATTCGTCATTGATATGCGTTCTCTGAACGTGCCGCGCTTGGAGAGGCTGAAGGACGATACGCTGGCATTGATTAAGGAAACGGTCGAAGCCGGCGGCGGTCAGGTGGAATTCGAGGTCGTCGAGGGCTGTCCTGCTGTGGAGCTGAGCAAGGAGCATCCCTGCATCGAGCTGGCAAGACGCTCGGCGGAGCGCTTGGGCTTCAAGGTGGAGCTGAAAACCACCGGCGGCTGTAGCGATGGTAATTATCTGTGTGGCTATGGCCTGCCCTGCGGCCTTTTGGCAACGGGCATGAGCAACGTGCATACCACGGAGGAATATTTGAAGGAAAGCGATCTTTATGATACCGCGCGCTGGATCTATGAAACTGTGAGGGTGGCTGCGGAAAAATAGGCTTGGATGAGGAGTGAGTGCGGATGAGATTATTTTCTTGGAACGTTAATGGTCTGCGGGCGTGCATGAATAAGGGCTTTGCTGATTTTTTGGCGGCGGCGGCTCCTGACGTGATTTGCTTGCAGGAAACGAAGATGCAGCGTGAGCAGGCGAGCTTCGAATTTCCTGGCTATGAGGAATATTGGAATAGCGCGGAGAAGAAGGGCTACAGCGGTACGGCGATCTTCACGAAGGAGCGTCCGTTAAACGTTACCTATGGCTTGGGCATCGAGGAGCACGACCACGAGGGACGCGTGATCACCGCGGAGTATGCCGATTTCTTTTTGGTGACGGTGTACACGCCCAATTCGCAGCGCGAGCTGGCACGCTTGGATTATCGTATGCTGTGGGAGGAGGCCTTCCTAGGCTATTTGCAGGGGCTGGACGCCGTGAAGCCGGTGCTGGTCTGCGGCGATCTGAACGTGGCTGCGGAGGAGATCGATCTAAAGAATCCCAAAACGAATCGCCAAAACGCGGGCTTCACCGATCAGGAGCGCGATCGCTTTCGTAGGCTGAAGGCGGCGGGCTTCGTGGACAGCTTCCGCTATCTGCATCCTGAGGAGGTAAAATATAGCTGGTGGAGCTATATGTTCAAGGCCAGAGAGAAGAACGCTGGTTGGCGTATCGATTATTTTCTCGTTTCCGAGCGAATTAAGGATAAAATCAAGGCTGCGGAGATTCATAATGACGTTTTCGGCAGTGATCATTGTCCTGTAAGCCTGGAGATCGAGCTTTAGTTGCGATAAGAGGTAGAATATGCGTATATATGCGAGGTTTTTTATTACGCCGAAGGGGGAGCGGGCGGCACGCAATGGGCACCCATGGGTATTCGGCGAGGAGGTGACCAAGGTCGAGGGGGATTACGCGAACGGCGATCTCGTCGACGTGGTGACCTCCAAGGGAAAGTATTTGGGAACGGGCTTTGTTAATGATACGTCGAAGATCAGGGTAAGGATCATTTCCACCAATACTAATGATAAATTCGACGAGGCCTTTTGGGAGCGTCGTCTGCGCTACGCGTTGGAGTACAGGCGCACCGTGATGGGCGAGCAGGATTTTCAATGCTGTCGCTTGATCTTCGGCGAGGCTGATCAATTCCCCGGACTTACGGTGGATCGCTTCAATGATTTGCTCGTGACGCAAACGCTGTCGCTCGGCATCGAGGTGCGCAAGCAAATGCTGTTCGAGCTGCTGGTGAAGCTGCTGCGTGAGATGGGGCAGGAGATTCGCGGACTGTATGAGCGTAACGATGTCAAGATTCGTCGGCTGGAGGGCTTGGACGAGGGTAAGCAGTGGTTTGAAACCTCGCTTTTGCCCGAGCATGGCGAGCCGACGACGGAGATCGTCGAGAACGGCATTCGCTATACTGTTGACGTGGAGAACGGACAAAAGACGGGCTTCTTCCTTGATCAGAAGTATAATCGTCAGGCGGTGGCGAAAATCGCTAAGGGTAAGCACGTTTTGGATTGCTTTACGCACACCGGCAGCTTCGCGCTGAACGCGGCGCAGGGTGGCGCCGCCTCCGTCACCGCGGTGGATATTAGCGCGGAGGCCGTGCAGATGGCGGATCACAATGCCGAGATCAACGGCTATGCCAAGGTGATGCATGGCTTGCAGGCTAACGTGTTCGACCTCTTGAGCGAGCTGTTCAACAAGCATTCGCACGAGTATGATTTCATCATTTTGGATCCGCCGGCGTTTACGAAGTCGGGCAGCACGGTGAAGAACGCTATCCGTGGCTATAAGGAGATCAATCTGAAGGCGATGAAGCTGCTGCCGCGCGGTGGCTATTTGGCGACCTGCTCCTGCTCGCATTTCATGAAGGAGGAATACTTCATCGAGATGCTGCATGACGCGGCGCGTGATGCGAACGTGTCCCTGCGCCAAATCGAGGCGCGTCAGCAGGCCCCCGATCACCCGATCCTATGGAACGTTCCGGAAACCTACTATTTGAAGTTTTACATTTTCCAGGTCGTATAACTGAATATTGCTGCGTGATGTGTCGCAAAATCCTCGAAAAAATAGCGTAAGAGGCTTGACAAGCGACGACCTATATGATAACATATCATACTACATCATTATTTCTAAGTGCAGGTGTAATTTGACAACAAATATTGCCGGGTCAGTGGTTGGACGGCGTATCTTGCTTATAATGAAGATGAGACACATCATCGCAGACAACAGACAAGGTCCTTGTGGTAAGAACCTTGTTTTTTTTGTCAACGTATGACTGTGTAGCTTTAATGTGTTCAAGAATATACGAAGGGGTGAGGAATTACATGTTTAAACCGGTTCAAGTAGGTGACAGAACTCGGTATAGTTATGCCAGAATTAACGAAGTATTGCCCATGCCTCATTTGATCGACATTCAAAGAAAATCCTATGAATGGTTCCTCGATGAAGGCTTGGTAGACATTCTGCATGACATTTCTCCAATCAAGGACTTTACCGGCAATTTGGAGCTTTATTTCGAAAGCTTTAGCCTGGGCGAGCCTAAATACGGCGTGGAGGAGTGTAAGGAAAGGGACGAGTCCTATTCCGCACCGATGAACGTTAAGGTACGCCTTGTTTATAAGGATACTGGAGAAATTAAGGAATCCACCGTATTCATGGGCGATTTCCCACTGATGACTGAGACAGGCACCTTTGTAATCAACGGTGCGGAGCGCGTTATCGTCAGCCAGCTGGTGCGTTCACCCGGCGTATATTACAATGTAGAGATCGATCCCAGCGGCAAGAAGCTGTTCGGCACGACCGTTATTCCTAATCGTGGCGCGTGGATCGAGTATGAGACCGACGTTAACGACGTGATCTATGCTCGCGTGGATCGTACCCGTAAGCTGCCTGCCACCGTGCTGCTGCGTGCTTTAGGACTGTCCTCCAATGACGAGATCATCAGCGTGTTCGGCGAGCATCCCTTCCTGATGGCTACCTTGGAGAAGGATACCACCAAGAATCGCGATGAGGCGATGCTTGAGGTTTATAAGAAGCTGCGCCCGGGCGAGCCGACCATTCTCGAGAATGCGGTTTCCCTGCTTGAGGCGACCTTCTTCGATAACAAGCGCTATGATTTGGCAGGTGTAGGTCGTTATAAATTGAATAAGAAGCTGGGCTGGCGTCAACGCTTGGAGGGCACTGTTTTGGCAGAGCCTCTGGTTGATATGGAGACCGGCGAGATCATTCTGGAGGAAGGCACCAGAATGACCGATGCCAATTTGGATAAGGTCGAGCAAAGCGGCGTTTACGACGCGGAGGGCCTGCGTCATTTGAAGGTTATGTTCAAGGACGAGCCCATGCTGATGCTCTTCACTACCGGCATCGACGAGAAGCAGCACACCGTTACGGTTGAGGATGTGCTGGCTTCCTTCAACTATTTGCTGAATTTGATGGACGGCTACGGCACTGGCGACGACATCGACCATTTGGGCAATCGTCGCGTGCGCTGCGTGGGTGAGCTGCTGCAAAACCAATTCCGCATCGGCTTGGCACGTATGGAGCGCGTTGTGCGTGAGCGTATGTCCATTCAGGATACCGAGGTTATTACGCCGCAGGCGTTGATCAATATTCGTCCCGTAGTCGCCGCTATTAAGGAGTTCTTCGGCAGCAGCCAGCTGTCCCAGTTCATGGATCAGAATAACCCGTTGGCGGAGCTGACGCATAAGCGCCGTCTGTCCGCATTGGGCCCCGGCGGTCTGTCCCGTGAGCGCGCAGGCTACGAAGTCCGCGACGTTCATAACTCCCACTATGGTCGTATGTGCCCCATTGAAACGCCTGAAGGTCCGAACATCGGCTTGATCGGCTCCTTGTCTACCTTCGCCGTTATCAATAAATACGGCTTCATGGAAACTCCTTATCGCGTAGTCGATAAGAAAAATAAACGCGTTACTGATGAAGTAAAATATATGACCGCGGATGTTGAGGATAAATTCATCATCGCGCAGGCCAACGAGCCTTTGGACGAGAACGGCTACTTCCTCAGCGAGCGTGTTACCGCGCGTGCGAAGGACGACGTACTTTCCATCGCTCCCGAGCGTTGCGATCTGATGGACGTTTCTCCTAAGCAGGTAGTATCCATCGCTACGGCGCTGATTCCGTTCCTGGAGAACGATGACGCTAACCGTGCGCTGATGGGCGCGAACATGCAGCGTCAGGCAGTGCCGCTGCTGTGCACGCAGGCTCCGATCATCGGTACCGGTATGGAATACAAGGTTGCCGTCGACTCCGGCGTTTGCGTATTGGCGAAGCATAAGGGCGAGGTTATCCGCGTAGTTGGTAACGAGATCCGCGTGCGCAACGAGAACGGCGATATCGATATCTATCCGCTGTTGAAATTTAAACGCTCCAATCAGGGTACCTGCGTTAACCAGCGCCCCATCGTTTTCAAGGGCGATAAGGTTACCGAAGGTCAGGTTTTGGCGGACGGCCCCGCTACCGATCACGGCGAGCTGGCTCTCGGTCACAACGTAATCGTCGCTTATATGCCTTGGGAGGGCTACAACTACGAGGATGCCGTTTTGCTGAACGAGGATTTGGTAAAGGCGGATATCTTCACCTCTATTCATATCGAGGAATATGATTGCGACGCGCGTGATACCAAGCTGGGCAAGGAGGAGATCACTCGCGAGCTGCCCAACGTCGGCGAGGACGCGCTGAAGGATTTGGACGAGCGCGGCATTATTCGCATCGGTGCCGAGGTGCGTCCGGGCGATATTTTGGTAGGCAAGGTAACGCCGAAGGGCGAGACCGAGCTGACTGCCGAGGAACGCCTGCTGCGTGCCATCTTCGGTGAAAAGGCGCGCGAGGTGCGCGACAGCTCCCTGCGTGTTCCCCATGGCGAGGCAGGTAAGATCGTCAGCGTGAAGGTGTTCAGCCGTGAGAACGGCGATGATCTGCCACCGGGAGTAAACGAGCAGGTGCGCGTACATATCGCGCAGAAGCGTAAGATCTCCGAGGGCGATAAGATGGCAGGTCGTCACGGTAACAAGGGTGTCGTTTCCCGCATTATGGCGCGTGAGGATATGCCCTTCCTGCCGAGCGGCGAGCCCGTACACATCGTACTGAATCCGTTGGGCGTACCTTCCCGTATGAATATCGGTCAGATTTTGGAGAACCATTTGGGCTGGGCTGCCCGTGCTCTAGGTATGCAAATTGAAAATGATGCCAAGGGCTTGGTAGAGCGCCTGACCAAATATGGCTATGACGTAGACAAATACGGTATGCCTAAGACCGTAGAAATTGATAAATTCGGTGATAAGAGCGTGAAGGCGGTTCAAATCTCCGTGCCCGTATTCGACGGCGCGCATGAGCAGGACATCGCCGACGCTTTGGAGCTGGCAGGCATTGATAAGACCGCTAAGACCGTGCTTTATGACGGTCGTACCGGCGAGCCCTTCGATAATCCGGTAACCGTCGGTCTGACCTATTACCTCAAGCTGCATCACCTGGTTGATGATAAGATCCATGCACGTAGCACTGGTCCGTACTCCCTCGTTACCCAGCAGCCGTTGGGTGGCAAGGCGCAGTTCGGCGGCCAGAGATTCGGCGAGATGGAGGTTTGGGCGCTGGAGGCATATGGCGCCGCCTACACTTTGCAGGAAATCCTGACCGTGAAGTCCGATGACGTCGTTGGTCGTGTTAAGACCTATGAAGCCATCGTGAAGGGTGAAAACGTTCCTGATCCCGGCATTCCCGAATCCTTTAAGGTATTGGTTAAGGAGTTGCAATCCATTGGCTTGGATATCAAGGTTCTCGACGAGGACGAGGAGGAGATCTCCTTGCAGGACGTGGAGGACGAGGATGTTTCCGGTCGCGATTCCGATGAGGAAAGAGGCAGGACCGCGCGTGAGGTCGGCAATATGGAATCCCAATATGAGGAATCTCAGAATTTGGAAGCCGATGATTATGCAGACGGCAATGTCGATAACGAGGATAATCAGGACCTGATTGCCGATGTGGGTAATTTCAATGACGGTATGTCCGTGCGTGAAATGCCCGATGCTAATCTGGATGACTACGATAACTAAGAGAAGGGAGCGAATGATTCTTGTTAGATGTAAATAATTTCGTTTCTATGCGTATCTCTTTAGCTTCCCCCGATCAGATCAGAGAATGGTCCTATGGCGAAGTTAAGAAACCTGAAACCATCAACTATAGAACTTTGAAGCCTGAGCGTGACGGCTTATTCTGCGAGAGAATCTTTGGCCCCACCAAGGATTGGGAGTGCCATTGCGGTAAGTATAAGCGTATTCGCTATAAGGGCATTATCTGCGATAAGTGCGGCGTTGAGGTTACCCGCAGCAAGGTGCGTCGTGAGCGCATGGGACATATCGAGCTTGCCGCTCCCGTATCCCATATTTGGTATTTCAAGGGTATCCCCAGCCGTATGGGCTTGATTTTGGATATTTCCCCGCGTCAGCTGGAGAAGGTACTATATTTTGCTAACTACATCGTTTTGGAAGCAGGCGACACGCCGCTGACGAAAAAGCAGCTGCTTAGCGAGGCCGAATACATGGAAGCGCGCGATAAATATGGCGATTCCTTCCGCGTAGGCATGGGCGCGCAGGCAGTGAAGGAGCTTTTGCAGGAGATCGATCTTGAAAAGCTGACCGACGATCTGCGTGCGGAAATGAAGGATGCCAGCAACCAGCGTAAGCTGCGTGTAGTGCGTCGCCTTGAGGTTTGCGAGGCCTTCCAGAAGTCCGGCAACCGTCCCGAATGGATGATTATGGACGTGGTTCCGGTAATTCCGCCTGAGCTGCGCCCGATGGTACAGCTGGACGGCGGTCGTTTCGCGACCTCCGACCTGAACGATTTGTATCGTCGCGTTATCAATCGTAACAATCGTTTGAAACGCTTGCTGGAGCTGCACGCTCCCGACATCATCGTGCGTAACGAGAAGCGTATGCTGCAGGAGGCTGTGGACGCGTTGATCGATAACGGTCGTCGCGGTCGTCCGGTAACGGGCCCCGGCAACCGTCCGCTGAAATCCCTGTCCGACATGCTCAAGGGTAAGCAGGGCCGCTTCCGTCAGAACCTTTTGGGTAAGCGCGTCGATTACTCTGGCCGTTCCGTTATCGTCGTAGGTCCCGAGCTGAAGATGCATCAATGCGGTCTGCCGAAGGAAATGGCTTTGGAGCTGTTCAAGCCCTTTGTTATGAAGCGCTTGGTTTCCAGCGGCGTAGCTACTAATATTAAGAGCGCTAAGCGCAAGGTCGAACGCGCCGATACCGAGGTTTGGGATATTCTTGAAGAGGTAATCAAGGAGCATCCCGTACTTCTGAATCGCGCACCGACTCTGCACAGACTCGGCATTCAGGCCTTCGAGCCCATTCTTTCCGAGGGCCGTGCGATTAAGTTGCATCCCTTGGTATGTACCGCTTATAACGCTGACTTCGACGGTGACCAGATGGCAGTCCATCTGCCGCTGTCCGTGGAGGCACAGGCAGAAGCACGTATGCTGATGCTTTCCGTAAATAACATCCTCGCACCGAAGGACGGCAAGCCTGTTGCCGTACCCTCCCAGGATATGGTTTTGGGTGCCTATTACCTGACCATCGTCAAGGAGGGCGCTTTCGGCGAGGGCAAGCGCTTCAGCAGCGTTGACGAGGCACAGATGGCTTATTTCCACCATGCCGTTGACCTGCAAGCGTTGATTAAGGTATACATTCCCAATAGCGAGATTTTCGAAGAGCCCAGCAACGAGGGCCTGTCCCTCGTTACCACCACCGTCGGCAACACGATCTTCAATGCCGAGCTGCCTGTCGAGATGCGTTATTTCCATAAGGAAAAGGACGCTGACGGCAAGGAATCCTGGCATTTGGGCAAGCTGATGAACAAGGGCGAGCTGGGCAAGCTGGTCGCTAAGGCGCATAAGCTTTTCGGCAATCTGCGTACCGCGGAGATTCTTGATATCGTTAAGAAAATGGGCTATGATAATGCCTGCAAGTCCGGCATTTCCATCGCTACCTCCGATATTAAGATTCCTGCCGAGAAGCAGGCCATTCTGGACGCGACAGAAAAAGAGGTCGATAAGGCCGAGCGTATGTTCCGTCGTGGCTTGATGAGCGACGAGGAGCGTTATCGCAAGGTTATCGAGCTGTGGAACCAAGCAACCGACAAGGTTACCGACGCGCTGATGAAGTCCACCATGGATAAGTTCAACTCCGTGGCTATGATGGCTGATTCCGGTGCCCGTGGTAACAAGCAGCAGATTCGTCAGCTGGCAGGTATGCGTGGCTTGATGGCCGATCCTTCCGGTCGTATCATCGACCGTCCGATCAAGTCTAACTTCCGTGAGGGCTTGACCATTTTGGAATACTTCATTTCCTCCCATGGCGCACGTAAGGGCTTGGCTGATACCGCTCTGCGTACCGCCGACTCCGGCTATCTGACTCGTCGTCTGGTAGACGTTGCTCAGGACGTAATCGTGCGTGAGGATGATTGCGACATCGTGGGCATGAATTTGGTGAAGGAGCGTAACCGTTTGGCTAAGGCCGAGTTGGGCTATAGTCAGAACAAGGTGCGCGAGCGTGTGCTTGGTCGCGTATTGGCGAGCGGTGTCTTTGACGCGGAGGGCAATATCATTGCCGAGGCGGATACTAATATTTCCGATGAGCTTCTGGCGAAGCTGAACGAGGCTAAGATCGAGAATATCAGCGTTTATAAATCCGACGATATGAGCGGCGAGGCTACTGATACGGTGCGCATCAACATTAGTGACGAGTATGCCAACAGCAAGCTCAAGGAAGCGATGATGTACAACTTTGACGGTAGGGAGATCGCTGCCGACATCGTGAACGCTGCTGGCGAGGTGCTGGCTGAGGCAGGTACCACCATGACCGAGGCGATTATCGACGCTGTTTTGGCAGACGGTACCGTTAAGGAATTGCGTGTTCGCAATAACGAGATCGCAGGCATCGAGGTTGAGGCGATCGTTGAGGGCAAGAAGGACAAGCATGTCATCGAAACCCTGTATGATCGCGTAATTGGTCGTAATTTGGCTGAGGATATCCTCGATGAGAACGGCGAGGTTCTCTATCATATCAATGATTATGTAACTCCGGATATCGCGGAGCGCATTTGCCAGCTGCGCACGAAGGTTAAGGTTCGTAGCGTGCTGACCTGTAAGGCGAAGTACGGCGTATGCCGTAAGTGCTACGGCCGCAATCTGGCGACCGGCAGAAACGTCGATGTCGGCGAGGCGGTAGGTACGATCTCCGCACAGTCCATCGGCGAGCCCGGTACCCAGCTGACCATGCGTACCTTCCATACCGGCGGCGTTGCTGGTGGTGACGATATCACCCAAGGTCTGCCCCGTGTTGAGGAGCTGTTCGAAGCACGTAAGCCGAAGCATCCTGGCATCCTCAGCGAGAAGGACGGCATTGTCCATATCATCGAGGAGGGCAATAGCCGCAAGGTTATCGTTACCGGCGAGGATGGCTTGGTCGAGGAGTACGCTATTCCCTACGGCGCTAAGCTGTCCGTTAGCGAGGGCGAGACCATCGTTAGGGGCGATCGCCTGACCGAGGGCTCCCTCAATCCGCATGACGTACTGCGCATTAGCGGCGTGAAGGCGACGCAGCATTACTTGGTTTCTCAGGTAGTCGGCGTTTACAAGTCCCAGGGCGTAGATATCAACAGTAAGCATATCGAGGTAATGGTACGTCAAATGATGCGTAAGATTCGTATCGACGAGTCCGGTGATACCAATATGCTGCCCGGTGAATATGTCGACGTTGCCGATTTCGAGGAGGGTAACAAGCTGGCTAAAGAAAAAGGTCAGAATCCTGCCGAAGGTCATCCGATCCTTTTGGGTATCACCAAGGCCTCTTTGGCAACAGATTCCTTCCTGTCCGCGGCTTCCTTCCAGGAAACCACGCGCGTACTGACCGATGCCGCTATCAAGGGCAAGGTTGATCCGCTGCTTGGCTTGAAGGAGAACGTTATCATCGGTAAGCTGATTCCTGCTGGTACCGGCATGAGTCGCTATCGTGACGTACATGTAAAATATATCCATGCGGAAGCTGAGGCAAAAAATACTGAGAACAAGGCTCAGATCTAATTGATAGTCAGGCGCTCCTAGGCTTTTGCCGGGAGCGCTTTTCTTATCGCTCATAACGAAATTTTAAAGGAGTTCGCTATGCATTTTACATTTTGTCCGCAATGCGGCGCACGCTTAGGCACAGTTCCCTTCGGAGATGACGGCAGGGTGCCTTGGTGCGAGCAGTGCAAAATGCCGTTTTTCGATATTTTTCCCGTGGTGACCGTCACCATGGTGGTGAACGAGCTGGAGGAGGTCGCGCTGCTGCGTCCGAAATATATGTCCGAGAGGTATTATAATTTCGTTTCCGGCTATGTGAAGCCGGGTGAGGAGCTGCGTACCTGTGCGCTGCGCGAGGTGCAGGAGGAGATCGGCGTGACGGCGGAAAGCCTGCGCTTCGTGTGCAGTCAATGGGAGCCGCAGCAGCAAATGCTGCTTTTGGGCTTCATCGCCAAGGCTACGAAAAGCGAGCTGGCGCTGTCCGAGGAGATTAACGATGCCGTTTGGGTTCCCGTGGAGGAGGCTCTGGGCAAGGTTTACCCCGAGGGCAATATCACGCAGCGTCTGCTGGCGTGCTATTTGGACGAACGCGGTTAAGCGCGGACGAGTTGAGGAGAATTTATGCAGGAAGAGAAATTCAATACGCCCTGTCGGGTGAACTTCGTTCCCTCGCCCTATGAGCCGGACGAGGACGGCGTACTGGACATCGGCTATAGGCTGGGGCGTTTGCGAGATGGGCGCGCCTATCGCTTGGAATGCTGGCGTATGGACGCGCTGGAGATGGTGACGCTGATGTTCTCCGAGCAGGGGCTGGAGGAGTGTACGCGCGAGGAAATCATGCTTTTGGTGCGCGGCGAGGAGCTGCTGCGCTTTGAGGGGAGTCCGCGCGTGCAGGCGGCGCGTGTGCGCGATGACGTCGGGCAGGGAATGTGGAGCGTTAATCTTGCTCTGCGCGACGGCAAGAGGGTTTTCGCGACGCTGAACGTGGAGCTGAACAGGTATAAGTAAAAGAGGATAATAAAAGGGCTTTCATCCCACATAATTCGGGATGGAAGCCCTTTGCTATTTCATATTTTTTATTTTATACTAAATAATTCTTCTCACGCAGGTGATCGGAGTGGAGCAGGTGCTCGGCCTTCTCGCTGAGCGGCTTGCCCAGATATTCATCGTAGAGCGCGATGACATCGGGGTTGTTGTGGGATTGGCGCAGCTCGCGCGCGTCATCCAGCTTGTAAAGCTTTTTGCCCAGCTCGCAGGCGCGCTCCTGACCGTCGTGAATCGGTTGTCCACCGCCGCCTACGCAGCCGCCAGGGCAGGCCATGATCTCTACGAAGTCATAATGCACCTTGCCCGCCTTGAGATCGTCCAAAAGACGGCGGGTATTGCCCAAGCCGCTGACTGTGCAGGTGCGCAGCGTTTTGCCAGCTATGGTGAATTCACGTACCTTGCGTCCGTCGGTGCCGCGCACGTCGAGGAAGGCATCTGCCGGAGCCTCGTCGCCGGTGAGGGCGAAGTAGGCGGTACGCAGAGCCGCCTCCATTACGCCGCCGGTCGCGCCGAAGATGACTGCCGCGCCGGTGCTCTTGCCAAGAGGATTATCGAAGGGCTCCTCAGGTAGGTTGGCGGGGTTGATGTGCTCGGCGCGGAGCAGGCGTACCAGCTCGCGGGTGGTGAGTACGATGTCCACGTCATGCGTACCACTACTGGTCATGGAGAGCAGCGCCGCCTCGCGCTTCTTGGAAACGCAGGGCATTACGGACACGGAGCAGATCTCCTTGGGCGCAAGTCCCTTCTTCTCTGCGAAGTAGGATTTCAGCAGCGCGCCGAAGATTTGCTGCGGCGATTTCGTGCTGGAAAGATTGGGCACGAATTCGGGATGCGTTTTGGTAACGTAGCTTACCCAACCAGGACAGCAGGAGGTGAACATCGGCCACGGGAAGCCGTCGGGGTTTTGCAAACGCTCCAGCAGCTCGTTGGCCTCTTCCATGATGGTTACGTCGGCAGCGAAGCTGGTGTCGAAAACGTAGTCGAAGCCGATGCGGCGCAGGGCGGCTGCCATGCGTCCCTCGGTAGCCATTTCCTCAGGAATGTTGAAGGCCTCGGCCCAAGCGGTGCGCACGGCGGGAGCGACCTGCACGGCGGTGACCTTATTGGCATCGGCAAGAGCCTCATATACCTTGGGCACGTCGTTACGCTCCTTCAAAGCGCCTACGGGGCAATGGGTGATGCACTGACCGCAAAGGCTGCACGGGGATTCCTCAATGGATTGGTTGTTGGCAACGTCCACGGTGGTACGGGAGCCGGTGTTTTGCACGTCCCAAATATGCAGATCCTGCACCTTGTCGCAGATTTGTACGCAGCGCATACATTTAATACATTTCTTGGAATCGCGGATCAGGGGGAAGTTTTGGTTCCACGGAGTGTCGACGATCTCGCGCTCGAAGGGAATCTCGTAAATGCCCAAATCGTTGGATAGCTTTTGCAGACTGCAATTACCGCTGCGCACGCAGGTGGCGCATAGGCAGTCGTGCTGGGAAAGAATCAGCTCCACGTTGGTGCGGCGCACGCTGCGCGCCTTGGGGGAGTTGGTATATACGACGAGTCCTTCCTGTACCGGAGTGGTGCAGGAGGTAACTACGCGGTTTTGTCCTTGAATTTCTACTACGCAGACCTTGCAGGCACTAATCTCGTTAATGTCCTTCAAAAAGCAAAGTCTGGGAATTTCGATACCGACGGTGGCAGCAGCCTGCATAATCGTAGTACCTTCGGGAACGGAAACCTTTAATCCGTCAATAGTCAGGTTTACCATTTTAGGGTTCTGCCTCCTTTCAGGGTGCTGAAGCCGAATTTGTCACAGCGCAGACAGCGTCCGGCTTCCTGACAGGCCTCCTGCACGGTCATAGCACATTCCATGGGCGCGAAGCTGTGCTTGCGTTCGCCGGCTTCCTTCTCGGTGAGCTGGATGCGACCGCAGGGACGCTTGTCGTCGATGGAGGGGTTGGGAATCTCCACGTCGCAGGTGATGACGTGCTCGAAGCCCAAATATTCGTCAATATTGGCAGCGGCGACCTTGCCTGCGGCAATGGCGCGGATAACGGTGGCAGGACCGGTTACGCAGTCGCCACCGGCGAATACGCCCTCGTTGTCCGCCAGCTCGCTGCTGGAGAGCGCGGAGATAGTGCCGCGCTTAATGGTGATGCCGGCTTCCTCGAAGGGACGCAGGACGATGCCCTGACCGACCGCGACGACGATGATGTCGCAGGGGATGCGTTGCAGCTCGGTGTCGGCGTGAATGGGACGCGCACGTCCCCAAGCGTCGATGGGACCGATGATTTGCGGCTCAACCCACAGCGCGCTGACCTTGCCGTTTTCGTCAGCCTCGATATGATGCGGTGCCTTCAGACCGTAAAGCTCGGCACCCTCGGCGATAGCGCCCTCGATTTCCTCGGGCAGCGCCGTCATGTCGTCCTGACGACGACGGTAGGCGATGATGACCTTCTTCGCGCCCAAGCGGATGGAGCTGCGGGTGCAGTCCATGGCAACGTTGCCGCCGCCGATGACGATGACGGTTTTACCTGTGAAGTCGGGCATTTTTTCCTCGCCGATGGAGCGCAGCATTTCTACGGCGCTGATTACGCCATGGGAATCCTCGCCTGGAATACCGATTTTTTTGTCGGTATGCGCGCCGATGGCGATATATACAGCGTCATATTCGGCACGCAGCTTTTCAAAGGGAATCTCGCCCTCGCCGTTGCCGATGCGGCTGTTTAAATGTACCTCCACGCCAGTGGAGAGAATGGTGTCCAAATCCTCCTGCAGGCGCTCACGCGGGAAGCGGTAGGCAGGAATGCCGTAGCGCAGCATACCGCCGAGCTTGCTTTTTTCTTCGAAAACGACGGCGTGATGCCCCATGAGCTCCAAATAGTAGGCTGCCGCCAAACCGCTCGGACCGCCGCCGATGATGGCGATGCGCTTGCCTGTAGCAGGCTGCTTCGCGGGTACGGGTACGGTGTTGCTGGGAGCCTGATCGACCGCCATGCGCTTCAAGCCGCGGATGTTGATTGGCGCGTCGATCATATTACGACGGCAGCGGGCTTCGCAGGGATGCTCGCAGATCAGACCGCAGGCGGTGGGGAAGGGGTTATCCTTGCGGATGAGCTTGACGGCGTCGGCATAACGACCTGCGCCTACCAAAGCGATGTATCCAGGAATGTCGACCTGCGCCGGGCAAAGAGCCACGCAGGGAATCGATGTGTGTACGTGTACGGAGCACTTACCCTTTTTGATATGGTTGATATAATCCTCGCGGCAGCCTTCTAAGCCAGCGAGCACCATTTTCGCTGCTTCGAAGCCGATCGCACAATCGGCGCTGTTGGCAACGTTTTCGGCAGTGCTTTGAATCAGGTCGAGCGTCTCCATGGTTGCTTTGCCATCGAGAACGTCCTCCATAAGATTTTGCAGCTGAGCAAGCCCGACGCGGCAGGGAACGCATTTTCCGCAGGTCTGCGCATGACAAACCTTGAGGAAGGAGAGCTGTAGATCAACAGGGCACAGTCCCGGAGGGCTGGCGATGATGTGTCGCTCTAGATCCTTATACAAGCGTTCAACCGTCAATTGAGCTTGATCGGGTGTTTCGATTTTTAAACGGCTCATATTCATCCTCCCAAATCAGTATACACTAAATAAATAAGTGGTATATATTAAAGTATACAAAAAATCGTCCTTTTTCGCAAGTGTTCATACTATGAATATCTGTATACATTTTTACACTCTGCTTGTCGAGCAGGTTTTAAGGCGTGATATGAGGCAAATTTTTCGTCGGCATCGTTGCCTGCAAGCTCTTGCGAGAAGCGCATTTTACACATCTGTCATAAATTTTACAATGACGTACTAAGAATTTTGTGCTAAAATATAAACAGAAGAATGTATTTGAGAGAGGGGAGCTTGTTTTGAGTAGTAAGAAAGAAACTTCTTGGCAGGATAGCGCCAGTGATTGGCTGGTTTCGATTATCGTGGCGGTGGCGTTGGCCTTTTGCATTCGCACCTTTTTAGTGGAGCCGTACATGGTCGAGGGCTCGTCCATGTATCCGACCTTGGTCAATCATGAGCGTTTAATCGTCGATAAGCTGAGCTATTTCGTGACCGATCCGAAGCGGGGCGAGATCGTTGTTTTCCGTTTTCCTAAGGACGAGAGTCGCGATTTTATTAAGCGCGTGATCGCCGTGGGCGGTGACACCGTGGAGATGAAGAACGGTCAGGTATTGGTGAACGGACAGGAGCTGAACGAGGGCTATATTTATAAGAATGATCCCAAGGGTAAGAATATGTCCAATTATCGCAAGGTGATCGTGCCGCAGGGGACGATCTTCGTTTTGGGCGATAATCGTAACAACTCCGAGGATAGTCGTTTCGCCGATGTCGGCTTCGTGCCACACAAGCTGGTGAAGGGACGTGCGTTGGTTGCCTTCTGGCCGCTGACGAGCGCGCGCGTACTGAAGCCTGATACGGGTATGTGAGATGAGAATAGAGGATTTTAAGATTCAATGGTTCCCCGGGCATATGACCAAGGCCAAGCGGATGATGGAGTCCCAAATCAAGCTGGTGGACGTGGTCGTGGAGATGCTGGACGCGCGTATTCCCCGCTCCAGCACCAATCCGATGCTACAGGGTATTTTAGGCGCGAAGCCCAAGGTTATCGCGCTGAACAAGATCGATATGGCGGACAGCGCTCAGACCGAGCTGTGGCTGGAAAAGCTCAAGCATAGCGGGCTGCCGGTGTGCAAAGTCGATTGCGCGACGGGTAAGGGCGTGAAGCAGCTGATCGCGGCGGTGCAAACGGCGGCGAAGCCCGTGCTGGATAAATGGCTGCGGAAGGGCGTGCGTAATCGCTCCGTGCGCGTCATGATCGTGGGCATTCCCAACGTGGGCAAGTCCACGCTGATTAATCGCTTGGTCGGTAAGAACAAGGTAGTGGCGGCTGATAAGCCTGGCGTGACGCGCGGACAGCAATGGGTGACGATCGCTAAGGGCTTGGAGCTTTTGGATACGCCGGGCGTGCTGTGGCCGAAGTTCGAGGATCCCTCCGTGGGCTTCGCTTTGGCGGCTACGGGCGCGATCAAGGAGGATGTTTTCGACAGGGAGTCGGCGGTGGAGCTGCTTTTGGATTTCCTCAAGAGCAAATATCCGCAGGATTTGCAAACTAAATACGCAGTGAGCTTGGAGGCAGAGGACACGGCGCAGACTGTGATGGCGAAGATTGCCGTCGCGCGCGGATGCTTGAAGTCCGGCGGCGTGCTGGATTTGGATAAGGTGCAGCAGCTGGTGCTGCGGGATTTCCGTTCCGGAAGGCTGGGACGCTTTACCGTGGATGAGCCTTGAGCCAGGTTTGTTAGTGAACCGCTTTGTAGTATCTAAGCTATGGGGCGGTTTTTTTATAAAAAATCAGGTGGGGAAGTGACAGAATGAAAATAGCGGAGATTAAGGAGCTTTTAGCAGGCGTGCCGACGGCGGAGCAGCTGGCAGCTTTACGCGCGGACGAGCGTGCCGGTGTGCAAAGGCTTGTAGCTGCCTATGATAAGCGTTTGGAAAGGGCTGCCGCTGAGCGTGAGCGCTTTACGAGGCTGCTACGCTATGAAGGCGAGTGCTACGCGCAGGGCGCACGCATCATCGCCGGCGTGGATGAGGCGGGGCGCGGACCGCTCGCGGGACCGCTAGTGATCGCGGCGGTGGCGCTGCCGCAGGAGGTCTTTATCAGCGGACTGAACGATTCCAAGCAGCTGAGCGCGAAAAAGCGTGAGCAGCTGTATGACGAGATTTTGGCGAAGGCCTTGGCAGTCGAGGTGAATATCGTCAGCGTCAG
>CAYZOZ010000005.1:33340-35735 GCA_964480295.1 uncultured Phascolarctobacterium sp. | reverse complement strand
GCCTACGGCTTTGCTAATAATAAGGGCTACGGCAGCGCGGCGCATATGCAGGCGCTGGCGGAGCAGGGCGCGACGCGCTGGCACAGGCGCAGCTATGAGCCTGTCAAGAGCATGAGCCTGCCCCCCGCGCCCATCGCGGAAAACGAATTATACAGTCCCCTGACCGATTGCCATTATGTGTTCGACATCGACGTGTAGGCTGGGGGCTTATGGAGAGGACCTGGCTTGTAAATACCTACGAGCCAAGGGATACAGTATCGTGGCGCGGAACTTCCGCTGCCGACGGTACGGTGAGATCGACGTTATTGCCAGTAAAGCCGGGGTATTAAGCTTTATTGAGGTCAAGACTCGCAGCTCGCAGCGCTATGGCAGGCCTGCGGAGGCTGTGAACTTGATGAAGCAAAGAAAAATTTATCGTTGTGCGGAGTATTACCTGCAATGCGCGGGCTTGGACGGTCGCATACCGGTGCTTTCCTTTGATGTAGTAGAGGTATTCATTGAAGGCGGTACGGGTGTGCGACTTTTTCATTATCCGCACTGCTTCTGAGAGGGGGCAAGATAAATGTTTGCACAGGTTTTGGGCGAAACGACGCAGGGAATTGATGGCGTGATGATCTCGGTGGAGGCGGACGTGAGTAACGGGCTGCCGAATTTTGATTTGGTCGGACTGCCGACGATGGCGGTGCGCGAGTCGAAGGAGAGGGTGAAGGCGGCGCTGCGCAACAGCGATTATCCTTTTCCTATGACGAAGATCACGGTGAATTTGGCACCAGCGGATCTGCGCAAGGAGGGCTCTGGCTTGGATCTGCCGATCGCCGTAGCGCTGCTGACCTGCACGCGCATTATCGATACGCAGGTGCTGGCGAGCAAGGTGTTCGTAGGCGAGCTGTCGCTGGATGGGCGCATACGCAGGGTGTCGGGCGTGCTGTCGATGATCATGGAGGCGAAGCGCTGCGGCGTGCGGGAAATCTTCATTCCGCGGGAGAACGCTGCCGAGGGCAAGCTGATACACGGGATTAGAGTGTTCACGGCGGAGAATTTGACGGAGATCGTCGAGCATTTGCAGGGTAAGAAGCTTTTACAGGAGCTGCCCAAGGAAAATATTTTGCAGAATAAGCAGCGCATTTATAATGTGGATTTCGCGGATGTCAAGGGACAGCTGGTCGCTAGGCGCGCACTGGAGATCGCTGCCGCCGGCGGACACAGTATTTTGATGGTGGGCAGTCCGGGCTGCGGTAAGACGATGCTGGCGCGTCGCTTGGTGACGATTCTACCGCCGATGACCGAGGCGGAGGCGCTGGAGGTGACGAAGATCTATAGCATCGTGGGGATGCTGCCACAAGCCGAAAGCGTGATGCTGGAGCGTCCCTTCCGCAGTCCGCACCACAGTATCAGTAGCAGCGCGCTTTTGGGTGGCGGCTCTACTCCGCGTCCCGGCGAGGTGACGCTAAGCCATAACGGCGTTCTTTTTTTGGACGAGCTGCCGGAGTTCGAGCGCTATACGCTGGAGATGCTGCGTCAGCCGCTGGAGGACGGCGAGGTGAGTATTTCCCGCGTGCGTGCCGCCATGACCTTTCCCAGCCGCTTCGTGCTGGTGGCGGCGCAAAATCCCTGTCCCTGTGGCTATTTGGGCGACAGCAGGCATCGCTGTACCTGCAAGCAGAGCGAGATCGAGGGCTATAAGCGTAAGATCTCCGGGCCGCTCATGGATCGCATCGATATGCAGATCAATCTCTCCTGCGTGGAGTTCGGCGAGCTGAAGAATAAGGAGCCTGGCGAAAGCTCCGCCGTGGTGCGCGAGCGTGTCGTGCGCGCGAGAAAATTGCAGCAGGAGCGTCTGGAGCAATGGGGAATGCACTGCAACGCGCAGATGGGCAGGAGCGAGGTCGTAAAATATTGCAGGCTGGACGAGGCGGCGCAGACGGTGATGGAGCGTTATTTCAACGTGCTTAATCTGAGCGCGCGCAGTCATGATCGCATTTTGAAGGTGGCGCGCACGATCGCCGATCTGGCTGGCTGCGAGAATATCCTGCCGGCGCATATAGCCGAGGCGGTGACGCTGCGCACGATCAATAGGGCATAGGCTGGATACGCGCATAAAAATACCGCTCACGGATGAACGTGAGCGGTATATGTGCTTTGGTTAAAATTACAGTCTGTGGCTGCTGTTCAAAACGTCGCGCATCTTGTGGGCTACCATGTCCTGAATCGCCTGACGTGCGGGCTTCAGGTATTGGCGCGGATCGAAGTCGCCAGGGTTTTCCACGAAGTGCTTGCGGATGGAGGCGGTCATCGCTAAGCGCAGGTCGGTGTCGATGTTGATCTTGCAAACGCCGAATTTGCCTGCCTGCAAAAGCATGTCCTCGGGTACGCCCTGCGCGCCGTCCAGCTTGCC